>CAYONG010000213.1:0-20384 GCA_964405235.1 uncultured bacterium
CTCAGGCATGACCTCGAGGCCGTCGGGCACCGGTTCCGCACCCGCTCGGATACCGAGGCCATCCTGCGCGGATTCGTCGAGTGGCAGGACGACCTCTGGCCGCGGCTCGAGGCCATGTTCGCGGTGGCGATCTGGGATCGCGCGACCCGCACGCTGCGCCTGGCCCGCGATCCGCTCGGCGTCAAGCCGCTCTACTACACCGCGCAATCGGGCGGGCTCGCGTTCGGCTCCGAGTTAAAGTCGTTGGTCCCGGTCCCGGGCCTCGCCTTCACCCCGCGCGCCGCCTCGATCGACGCGTTCTTCGCGTTCGGTCACACTCTGGCGCCGCACTCGATCTATGACGAGGTGATGAAACTGCCGGCCGGGAGCGTGCTCACGCTCGGCCCCGAAGGAGCGCCACGCATCGAGCGGTTCTGGCGGCTCGCCTACCGTCCCGCTCCCGCCGCCAGCGAGGCCGAGTGGATCGAGCGCTTCCGCGAGACGTTCAGCGCCACGATCCAGCGCCACCTGATCGCCGACGTGCCACTCGGGGCGTTCCTTTCGGGGGGCGTCGATTCCGCCGCCGTCGTGGCGGCGATGAGCCGCGCCGGTGGCGAGCCGGTGCGCACGTTCACCATCGGTTTCGACGATCCGCGCTACGACGAATCGGCGCACGCCGCGCGGGTCGCGGAGCATCTCGGCTGCCGCCACACGCAGCGCCGGGTCGAGATCGAGGAGGCGGCGTCCATCCTGCCGGGGCTCGCGCGTTGCTACGACGAGCCGTTCGCCGACCCCTCGGCCATCCCGACCTGGTACGTCTCGCGGCTCGCGCGCGAGCAGGTGACGGTGGCGCTCTCGGGCGACGGCGGCGATGAGCTGTTCGCGGGCTACGAGCGCCACCTGAACGAGCGGATGGTCGAGCGGTTCGCTCACTGGCCGCGCCCGCTGCGCGCGCTCACTGGCGCCGTGCGGGCGCTGCCGCCGCTCCCCTTCGCGCGCTGGAACTACCTGCGCCAGCGGCTGCGCAAGGTGCAGGGCGACGCGCTGCTGCCCGACACGTTCCAGCGCTTCTTCTCCAAGTATCAGATCGCCCCGCGCGACGTGCGTGCGCGCCTCTACCACCCGGAGTTCACCGCTCGGCTCGACCATGGGGACGAGCTGGCACGGCTGGCGGCGGAGTACTTCCCGAGGCCGGTCTCGCGCGATCCGGTCGAGAATCTGCTCTACGCCGACACGGTCGTACGGCTGCCCGACGACATGCTCACCAAAGTGGACCGCGCCAGCATGGCCCATTCGCTCGAGGTGCGGGTCCCCTTCCTTGCGCACACGTTCGTGGACTGGGCCGCGACCGTGCCGGTGGACCTGAAGCTCCGGGGGGTGACGGGCAAATACCTGGTGCGCCGCGCGGTCGCCGACTGGCTGCCGCCCGGCGCCCTCGAGCGGCCCAAGCAGGGATTCGCCATCCCGCTAAGCGGCTGGGTGCGCGGCGACCTCGGCCGCTACGCCGAGTCGGTGTGGCGCGACTCGGGCTCGCAGGAAGCGGGCGTGCTGGATGCGCGCGCGGTCGCGGACCTGTTCGCCGAGCATCGGGACGGCCGCGCCGACCGCTCGCAGATGCTCTACGCGCTGGCAATGTTCGCCCTCTGGTGGGTCGGGCGGCCCGGGCGGTAGAGGGCAGGCCTCAGGGCGCGGCCGGCGTCCCCTTGAAATAGCGGTTCGCTTTCCCCTCCTCCCACGGCCGGTACTCGAGTGCAAAGCGCATGCGCGCGAGCAGTGGAGGGTGGGTGTAGAGGAACAGCCTCACGAACGCCGAGGGCTCCGGGTTCGACCGGTTCTGCGAGCCCAGCTTGAGGAAGGCGCGTGCACCGGCATCGTTGTCGCGCGTCACTTCGACCGCGAACACGTCGGACTCGTGCTCGATCGCGCGCGAGAACCCGTTGACTGCCGGCTGCGTTACCAGCGCGAGCAGGCCGACGACTGCCGCCAGCAGTGGCATCGCGGCGACGTCGCCCAGATCGTCGAACCCCCAGAGCGCGCCAAACTGCGCCACCGCCCAGCCGGCGATCCGCGAGACCAGGAAGAAGAAGAGGAAACTCAGCACCGAGAACACGCCGATCCCCTTCCAGATGTGGCCCAGCTTGTAGTGCCCCATCTCGTGGCCCATCACGAACAGGATCTCGTCCTGCTCCATGCCATCCAGCATCGTGTCCCACAGCACGATCCGCTGCGAGGGTCCGAAGCCGCTCACGTAGGCGTTGAACTTGCGGGTCTGGGCGCTCTTGTTCACCTCGAACACGTTGCGCCCGGGGATCCCCGCGCGCGCGGCCAGATCGAGGATCCGCACCTTGAGCTGCTGATCCCGCAGCGGGGTGAACGTGTTGTAGAGCGGGTCGATGACCAGCGGCTGAAGGAGCGTGCCGGCCAGGATCAGCGGCAGCGTGCCGGCGGCGACCGGCAGCCACCAGTGACGCGGCCAGCGTTGCATCGTGCGCCAGGCGAGCCAGAGGATAGGGATCAGGCCGAATGTGGCCACGCCGACCACCGCGTCCTTGCCCTGTTCGCCGAGCCAGGAGCCGAGGCTCTGGGTGGAGAGTCCGTACTGGTGCTCGAGCGCGTAGCCCCGGTAGCAGGCGAGCGGGAATCCGAGGACGAAGTCGGCCAGCGTGTAGAGCGCGAGGAACACCAGCACGCGCACGTAGAGCCGGCGCCCGAGTCCGTGGGCGATGTTGCGCAACGCCGCCGCCAGCCCCGAGAACAGGATGACGAGCACGATGATGAGATCGTAGAGCGGGCTGAAGATCGCGAGCACCGTGCGTGTGCCCGAATAGGCGCGGTTCTCAGGGGTAAACCCGGCGCGCACCTCGGCGACGTAGTCCCGCCGCGCGGCGGCCAGCGCCGCGGTGATGGAGTCGGCGGCCGCCGAGTCGGGCCATGCGGCGGGGATGGAGCCGGGGATGAGCGAATCGGGCAAGCCGACGAAATTCGCAGACGGCGCCGCGTGCTGGGCGGTGGCGACCCCCACGAGCGGCAGGAGCATGACGAGGGCGAGCGCGGCGGCGAGCCGGTGCGGACCGAGGGGCCGGAGCATGCGCGTTCTCCGAGGGTTCAACGGCCGGACGGATCCCGAACGCGCGCAAGCATAGCGCCCGCCGCCGCTCGCCGCTACCTGAACGCGATCTGGCTGGGGGGCAGCCCGGTCCCGAGCGGCCCGGCGAGCAACGTATCCGCTCCCGCCCGGTAGATGCGCACCCCCGGCGTGGTGAATCCGTTGTCGCACACGTACAGCTCGCCCAGCGCGTTGATCTCACAGTCGGGAAGGTTGAAACCACCCGGCGCGTAGACGGTGTCGATCGCGGCGCCGGCCGTGGGGTTCCAGCTCACCAGCAGGTTGTTGAACGACGCGTCGCTCACGATCGCGTACGAGTGCATCGCTCCGTTCCAAACCACATCCAGCACGTCGCCCCCGAGCGCGGCCTCGGTGATCGCGTATCCGAGGCTCCTCCGGGTCACGGCGTCGATCCGCTCGATCCCACCGTCGGCGACTCCGTAGGCGCCCGCGCAACCGATGAGAAGCTCCTGGGCGACCGGGTCGTAGACGAAATCGGTGAACGGATTGCGGCCGGTGAGCGTGATGCCCTGGATGCCGGGATTGATGAGTTCCTGGTCCACCACCTGGTCGGTCCGGGTGTCGATCACGACCACGACGCTCGGATTGACGGCGAGGAAGTTGGTCAGCCGCTGGCAGGCGACGAACAGCCACGGCCCGACCAGCGCCATGCGCGACATCTCGGGCAGGCCGTCGGAGTCGGCGAACCCCGCGAGCGAGATCGTCCCGCGCCCGGCGCCGGTGCGCGGGTCCACCACCAGCAGGTCGGTGGAGCCGTAGCGCGAGATGTAGGCCTTGACCGGCGAGACGAAGGCGATGTCCTGCGGGTTCGATCCGTTGCCGGTCGAGAACTGGCGGCGTGTCGTGTAGCCGTTGACCGGGTCGATGACCTGGATATTGTCCTGGCCGAAGCGGTTGATGACGTAGATCAGCCCGCCGTAGACGCGGAGCGTGGCATCCGAGTGGACCGAAGCGACGTTGGGCGCCACCTGCCGGGTGGCGACGTCGATCACGCTCAGGCCGCCGGTCGAGAAATCGGTGGTGAGGACATAGGCGGTGTTGTCCCCGAGGTTGATCGGGCCGGTGATGGTGTTGGACGACGAGCAGCCTGCGTTCATCGCGGCGATGACGAGCGCCACGAGGGCGAAGCGGAAGTGTGAGCGCATCAGGGTTCTCCGGGCGAGCGGACGGACGGGGAGGCGCCGAGCCGCAGATCGCACGAGGCGAACACGGCCCGGCCGGGCAACGGGAAACCGCCGACGTCGGAGACACGATCATCGCCGAGGTTCTTGCCCTCGACGGTGAATCGCAGCCCGCCGGCTTCGGGGCCGAACGAGAGCGATGCCCCGGCCAGCAGCCGGTCGGGGACGCGCTGGAGATTGGCGCGGTCCAGGTAGTCCGCACCGATGTAGTGGAGGTCACCGACCGCGCGGAAGCCGCCGCGGCGCCAGTCGAGGCGCGCGAAGCCCTGGAGGGCAGGCCTGAGCGGCAAGCGCCGCCCATCCCAGTGGGGCACCGGGCCTTCGTCCCGCGTGGACATGCGCGTGAGCCCGGCGGTGAGTGCGAACCCCTCCGGGGTCGCGAGGCGCATCGAAAGCTCCTCGCCGCCTATCCGCGCACGCGAGATGTTCTCGGCGCGCACGCTGCTCTGCGAGTGGCGGATGTAGACGACCAGGTCCTCCGCCCGGGTCTCGAAATGCGCGAGGTCGAGGACGACCGCGAGGCCGCGCCCGGGCGACCCCGACCAGGAGAGCCCCAGGTCCGCGTTGCGCACCCGCTCCGGCCTGAGGGCCGGATTGCCGAGCACGCTGCCCTGGTTCCCGAACAGCTCGATGAAGTCGGGGGCGCGACGGGCCGAGCTGGCATTGGTGCGCAATTCGAGCCGAGCGGGCAGGGTGACGCGCACGCCGAGCTGCGGGGCGTCGAGCGTGCGGCGCACCTCGCTCGAGCGGGCGAGACCGCCGACCTCGACCCAGTGGATCTGGTCGCGGAGCTGGTCGCGGCGGGCGGCAAGATGGAAGACGAGGGCCTCGCCTCGAGGCCGCCACTGGAGGTTTGCACCGCCGCCCGCGGTGAGACGGCGGCTGGGCGGCGGGTCGGGATGGCCGTCGGCGGCATCGGCCGGTCGCGACCACTCGGCGCGAACCGCACCGCCCGTTGCGAGCGCGAGCCCGTGCGGCAGCTCCCGCCAGTCGAGATCGAGCGCAAGGTCCCCCCCGCCGTTGCGGTCGTCGGTGTCGTGACGGCCGAGCCCCAGCTCGGAGGCGGGATCGCGGAAGCGCGTGCGCTCGCGTGCGAGCCCGGCCGCGAGCCGCACGCTCGGCACCGCGCCTGCGCCGGCCCGGGACGCGTCGAGCCGGCCCAACGCGCGGGTGAACGCGAGGTGGGTGTCCCAGGCCGGCACCGCCCCCAGCCCCGGCACACCCTGCGCCTTGTGGAACAGGTCCGCGCGCGCGCCGAGCCGCCAGCCGGGGGCCGCCCGCCACACGGCGCTCCCGAGCAGTGAGGTGGAGGCGAATCGGTTGTTCACGCGCGTGCTCAGGCTGTCGTCGTCGGGGTTGAACGGTGTGCCGTTGTCGTCGGGATAACGGAAGTCGCCGCGCGAGCGCTGGTGGCCCGCATGGAACAGCCCCGAGAGCGGGCCGCGCCGCCCGCCCGCGCTGCCTCGCGCCTCCCAGGTGCCGAACGCGCCGCGCATGACGCGCCCCGCGCGCAGCTCGGGCGAGGCGACCGTCACCAGGTTGATGGCGCCGCCCGGCGCGGCCAACCCTAAGCCCAGAGGCGCGCTGCCCCGATAGACCTCGATGCGCTCGATCGCCGTGGCCGGAAGGTCGCCGAGGCTGACGACGCCATGCGCGGCCGCGGAGAGCGGCGCGCCGTCGAGGAAGATGGCGACCTGCCCGGGGGGCGCGCCGCGCAGCGAGACGGTGCTGAACGCGCCGAGCCCGCCGTACTGCTGCACACGCACGCCCGCCGCCTCGCCGAGCAGCTCGGCCAGCGTCTCGAGCGCGCGGCCCGCGGCCCCCGCCTCGATCTCGGTGACCGATGCGGTCGGCATCCGCCGGCGCGCCTCGCCGCCTTCGCGCGCGCGCTCGACCCGCACCTCGGGGAGCACGAGGACGCTGTCGCCAAGGACGGCCGCCGGGGCGGGATCCACCGGTGCGAATAGCAGGAGATGAAACAGTGCGATGACGATCATTGCGTCGCGCGCGCTCTCGATCGAAACGCCCCGACCCTCAAGAAGAGGGACGGGGCGGGCGGCGCGAGGATGGCCGTCGGCCGACGACGCCCTCTCACGAAGCGTCACGGGCTGCTGGCTTCCGGGCAGGTTTCCTGACTCAGGGCGCTCCGGAGGCCCACGCTCGTCGCGAAGCGTTCGCGTCGTCGCGCGGGCTCCCGGCCGGCGGGCCTCGCCTTCCCGATCTCGCGATCAGTGGCGTGTGAGGCCCGCGGCGCCCATCACAGTGGCGGGACCGTGGGGGAATCGCACCCCCTTCCCTATCACCCTCGATGGGCGCCCGGAAGATGTTGGCGGCACGATGCGCTGTGCGCGGTGGGGAGTCAAGCGCGTTCCCATCTCGACCGCGCCCGGCGATCGCGATCCGGCGCTGGAGTCCGATGCTCTCCGGGCATCGCCGGGCGGAGGTCATTCAGGCACGTAATGATGCTCCGTGAACCGATGCCAGCCCTTCTTGGTCTTGGATTCGACGACCCAATGGAACCCATTGGTGGCATCAGGCCAATACGCCATGCGAGCTCGACCAGCGGGCATGTCAGCCTCGAATCCGATGGCCTCTGGATGAAGATCGGTCACGTCGGCCTTCGTGCCCCACGAGCGCTTGCCGTCGGATGTGAAGGACCAGAAACCGGGATGCCCGTCGTCGCCCACACCGATCAAGGCGATCTCCTCGTACGCCTTCCCCATCGAGGCATTGGCCGCTGCGCGCGTGGCGGCGTCGGGGCGAGCCGCAGCACGAAACTCCCAACACGCATCCAATCGAATGTAAGACGCCCGAAGAACCTCGGAGAACATCCGCCGACAGCGGACGAGCCCCATCGGCGATTGCGCCTGCGCAACCCAGCTACCAAGCAACGGACGCATGAATCCGAGCTTCCCGCGTCCCGGCTTCCATCGTTTGGCCAAGACCCCTCCTATAGCACTCCTGACATCAGCCCCAGAGCAACCACGACGAGCAGCACGGACACCACCACCTGTATGGCCCTGATGGTGATCTTTGTCAGCAGCCTTGAACCGACATACGCGCCGACGAATGCCGACACCGATGCCGCGACAACAAGCCGCCATTCGACGCCGTGGTGCTGCCCGGACATCTTCCAGCCATATACCAGCATGCGGGAGATGTCCACCATGACGGCCAGCATCACGCCGGTTGCCACGAATTCTTCTTTGCTCAATCTGGCCTTGAGCAGGAACATGCTTCTGAACGCACCTTGATGGCCAGACAGGCCGCCAAAAAAACCACTGACGATACCGCCAAATGGAAGGTAATTCTTGTCCAGTGCGATGGACGCGAACCTGGGCGACAACTCAAGTGCGACGAAGACCAGGATCAACAAACCCACGACCAGCTTCAGGGGCGACACCTGTATGTGAGTGCCGAATGCAGAGTATCCAAGCACCGGCGGAACGACCGAGAGCCATCCGAGCACCAGGGCGCCCAGCAATGCCGACACAACAGCCGGCACACCGAAGCTCAAGAGCACGGATCGGTTGGCCTTCTTTCCGAGCAAAGCGACCTTGAACAGGTTGTTTGCCAGATGCACCATGGCCGTAATCGCGATTGCGACTTCGACAGGAAAGAAGATCGCGACAACAGGCATGAGCAATGTACCAAGGCCAAACCCCGAAAACAGCGTCAACGCCGAGGCGAATAGTGCCGCTATTGAAACAACAACAATTTCCACAATGCCTCCGGATACGTCCAACGCCTCGGCTCAGCAACGGCGCGCGGCGCCGTCCGTAACAACCGATCGGTAGGCCACATCTACATCCCGTCCACCCGCGCCCGCGCTGTCCGGAAGATGCCATGCCACATCGCGCGCGTGAGCCGACCGGTATTCGTGTTCTGGCGGCTGGGATGGAACGAGCAGATGACCACCGTGCCGTCGGGCAGCCGCGACTCGACACCGTGTCCGAAGCGCGGCCGCTCGCGCGCAGGGAGCTTCTCCCACCAGCCCGACGCCCGCAGCCACGCCTCCCACCCGATGCGCCCGAGCAGCACGACCACGCGCACCCGCCTGAGCAGCCGGTGCTCGGCGGCGAGGAACGGCCGGCAGCGCTCGAGCTCGGCGCGGGTGGGCTTGTTCGCGGGCGGGGCGCAGCGGGCGGAGGCGGTGACATAGCAGCCGGAGAGCTGCAGGCTATCGCCCCGCCCGGTCGAGTCCGGCTGGTTGGCGAATCCGAATCGGTGGAGCGCCTCGTAGAGCCAGCTGCCGCTCGAATCCCCGGTGAACACGCGTCCGGTCCGGTTTCCCCCGTGGGCCGCCGGGGCGAGACCGATCACCAGCAGCCGCGCCGCGGGGTCGCCGAAGCCCGGCACCGGCCGGCCCCAGTACTCCTGGTCGCGGAAGGCGCGCTTCTTCTCTCGCGCGACGCGCCCGCACCACTCGCGCAGCCGCGGGCAGCGCTCGCAGGCGATGACGGAGCGCTCGACCGCGGCGAGGCTCACGAACGCGGCGGGGGTCCGGCGGGCAGGTGGCATCGGGCGACGATGGTAGCACCCTGCCCGGTGGCCTGAGAGCCCGCTGTCGGACATGGACTTAGCGTCAGCCGACCGCGGCGATGCGGCTTGCTTCCGGCCTGCCGAGCCCCTAGATTCCCCCACCGTGCTCGAGCGATTGCGTGGAATGCTGATCGGCGGTCCCAAGAACCTCTTCGACCCGCGCATCCACCACAGCATGGCCCTCATTGCCTTTGCGGCGTGGGTGGGCTTGGGCTCCGACGGACTTTCCTCGTCGTCCTACGGCCCGGAAGAGGCCTTCCTTCAGCTCGCCGAGCACCGCCATCTCGCCCTCTATCTCGTGCTGGCGACCATCGCCACGGTGTTCCTCATCTCGACGGCCTACAGCCAGGTGATCGAGCTGTTCCCCACCGGCGGCGGCGGCTACCTGGTCGCGACCAAACTCCTCGGGCCCACCGCCGGCGTCGTGGGAGGCTCGGCGCTGGTCGTGGATTACGTCCTCACCATCGCGATCTCGGTCGCCTCGGGCTGTGACGCCATCTTTTCGTTCCTGCCTCCCGAATGGCGAGCCTGGAAGATCGTCGCGGCGCTGACGATCGTCACCCTGCTCACCAGCCTCAACCTGCGCGGGGTCAAGGAGTCGGTGGCGGTGTTAACGCCGATCTTCCTCACCTTCGTCGTGACCCACGTGGTGCTGATCGTCTACGGCATCCTGACCCACGGCACCGAGCTCGTCCCGCTGGTGGGCGAGACCGTGCAGGAGACCCGGACCGCCGTGGATCAACTCGGGCTGTGGACCGTCGTCGCGCTTTTCCTGCGCGCCTACTCGCTCGGCGGCGGCACCTACACCGGCATCGAGGCGGTGAGCAACAGCACCGACATCCTGCGCGAGCCTAAGGTGGAGACCGGTAAGCGCACGATGCTCTACATGTCGATCTCGCTCGCGTTCACCGCCGGCGGCATCCTGCTCTGCTACCTGCTCAACGATGTGCAGCACGAGACCGGCAAGACGCTGAACGCATCCCTCTGGGAGGGCATCACGCAGAGCTGGAGGGTGGGCGGGACCTCGATCGGACCGGTGATCGTCTGGATCACCTTGTTGTCTGAAGGCGCGCTGCTATTCGTCGCCGCCCAGACCGGCTTCCTGGCCGGGCCACGCACGCTGGCATCAATGGCCGTGGATCTCTGGGTGCCCAAGCGCTTCGCGCATCTCTCCGAGCGGCTCGTGACCCAGAACGGGATCGTGACCATGGGGGTGGCGGCCGGTCTGGTCATGCTTTACACGGGCGGCGCGGTCAAGATCCTCGTCGTCATGTACTCGATCAACGTGTTCATCGCCTTCACGCTCACCCAGGCCGGAATGGCGCGGCACTGGTGGACGACGCGGGGGACGCAGGAGCACTGGCGCCGGCGCTTCATCATCGCAAGCATCGGCACGCTGGTGTGCGCCGGCATCCTCGTGCTCACGGCGGTGCTCATGTTCGATCGCGGCGTCTGGGCGACGTTGATCGTGACCGGGGTACTGATCGCCTCCTGCTTCCTGGTGCGCCGCCACTACCGCCGCGTGCGGCAGTTGCTCTCCTCGCTCGACGAGGTGCTCACCAACCTGCCGATGCCCGAGCCCAAGAGCCCGCCGGAGCTGGGTCCCGACGGCCCCACCGCGATCGTGCTGGTCGAGTCCTACGCCGGGCTCGGCATCCACACGCTGCTCAGCATCCAGCGGCTGTTCCCGCGGCACTTTAAGAACTTCGTGTTCTCCTCGGTCGGGCTGGTGGACTCGGGGCAGTTCAAGGGCGTGCACGACGTGCAGGCGCTCGAGGACAAGGTGCGCGTCGGTCTCGAGAAGTACGTGCAGCTCGCCAACCGGATGGGCTACTACGCCGAGTACCGGATCACGCTGGGCACCGACCTGATCGCCGAGCTCGAAGGCCAGTGCCACGATCTGATCAAGGAGTTCCGCCGTCCAGTGGTGTTCGCGGGCCAGCTCGTGTTTCAGCGCGAGAACGTGTTCACGCGCTCGCTCCACCACGAGACGTCGTTCTCGATCCAGCGCCGGCTGCAGTTCACCGGCATCCAGGTGATCATCCTCCCGATCCGTGTGTGGGAGCGTCGCCGCGCGCCGCGGACCTGAGCGCCTTCGGCTGAGAGGAGCCCCATGTACGCCATCGATCTGACCGGCAAGCACGCCCTGGTGATGGGCGTGGCCAACCACCGCAGCCTCTCGTGGGCCATCGCCCAGAACCTGCACAAGGCCGGGGCGACCGTGTGCCTGACCTACGCCGGCGAGCGGCTCAAGTCCATGGTCGAGGAGCTGGCGGCGACGCTGCCCCGCACGCTGGTGCTGGAGTGCGATGTCACGCGCGACGAGACGATCGACGCCGTGGCGCGGCGGCTCGCCGCGGACTGGGGCTCGCTCGAGGCGCTGGTCCACGGCATCGCCTTCGCCCGCAAGGAGGACCTCGAGGGTGAGTTCGTCGCCACCCCGCGCGAGGGCTTCCAGATGGCGCTCGACGTGAGTGCCTACTCGCTCCTGAACGTCACCAACCGCATGCGCCCGCTGCTCGAGAAGCACGGGGCGAGCATCGTCACACTCTCGTACCTCGCCGCCGAGCGCGCGGTGCCCTCCTACAACGTCATGGGGAGCGCCAAGGCGGTGCTGGAGCAGAGCGTGCGCCAGCTCGCCTACGAGCTGGGCCCGAAGAACGTGCGCATCAACGCGCTTTCGGCCGGCCCGGTCAGCACGCTGGCCGCGCGCGGCATCCACGGCTTCACCGACATGCTGAAGAAGCACGCCGAGAAGGCGCCGCTCAAGCGCAACATCACCAAGGACGAGGTGGGCAAGGCGGGGCTCTTCCTGCTCTCGGACCTGGCGAGCGGCATCACCGGCGAGGTGCTCTATGTGGACGCCGGCTACCACATCATGGGGTGGTAGGCGCCTAAAACCGGGTCACCAGCCGTAGCTCGGCGCCGCGGAACGGTCGCACCTCGTAGCAGGTGCCGCCCGTGCACGCCCGGCCGCCCCGGCGCTGCCCGAGGAAGAACGTCGCCTCGTGGTGCTCGGAGACGGTCGCGCGCAGGATGCACGCAAGGAATCGGCGCGGGTCCACGCGCGCATCGGAGGCGAACGCCGGGTCCTCCTGAAGCGGATCGGTGCTCCGCTCCCAGGCGATCGTGGCGCTCCCGAGCCGCGCACGGCTGGCGGTGAGGGCGGCGTAGAGATCAGCGAAGGAGACTGACGGAATGCCGACCTGATCGCGCGTCGCCTCGAGCCGCTGGACGTCGGCCGCGACCGACCAGCGCCCGTCCACCCGCCAGGTCCCGCTCGCGCCGTAGATCCGGCGCCCGGCGATGGACGAGAACCCGTCCTCGCCCTCATCCCAGAACGCGGTCGCCTCCCACACCCGCGCCTCATCGGGCGCGGCGTGAATCTCGATGTAGCGCTCGTCGAACCGGTCGCCCCGCCCATCCGAGCGGCTGAAGTTTGCGGTGACCGTGCCCCACGGCTGCGCGGTCCACGAGCCCTCGAGCTGGAAGCCGCGCTCCCGGCCGGCGTTCAGCACGTGGGTGGCCCGGTTCAGGAGCGTCGCGGCGTGCTCGCGCACCAGCGAGGGGGGGTCGTTGATGCCGAGGCGGAACTCGCGGTAGTCCTTCCACTCGGCCGAAAGGGCGAAGGCTCCGGCGAGCAGGTTCGCGGCAGCGTAGAGCGCGAACGTATCGCGCTCGCCGGTGCGCAGCCCCCACCAGTCGCCGAACGGACGGTCGGCCTGCGCGTACTCGACGTAGATGGGAAGCGCCGCGGAGGCGACCCCGGCCATGCGCAACGGGTCCAGCTCCACGAACCCCGAGCCGAACTCGCGCTGGGTCCCGAGCCCGTTCGAGGTGCGCAGGTAGGCCGCCCCAATCCGCGCTTGGCGCCAGACCGTGCCGGCGATCTGGCCGCCGGAGAGCGTGCCGGTATAGCGCTCGAGACCGAACAGCTCGTTCTCGGGCGCGGCCGAGAACTCGCCCGAGTTGGGCGAGCCGCCCATCAGGCGACCGGCCACCGGCCCCCATGCCCCGTCCACGAGCACCCCGTCCACGTCGCGCGACGGTCCGTAGCGCGAGCGTACGCCGGGCTGGTCGAGGATCACCGCCGGCAGCTCGAACGAGCGGTGGATGAGCCCGCGGCCCAGGATGGTGTAGAAGTTCCCCACCCGTACGCGCAGCCGCTCGTCCGACCACTCGGCCCAGCGCTGGGTGAGGGCCTCGTAGTCGAACTGGTCCTCGCTGTTACGGTTTTGCTCGAAGCGTGCCCCCACCCGTCCGCTCGCGAACCCGTACTCGATCTGGAACTGGTTGTAGAGGTCGGTGCGGTTCCGGGGCTCGGTGAACGGCACATTGCCGCTCTGGGCTTCGAGCAGGTTGGTGACTGCGGGCTGGGCGGCGAGGGAGCTGGGCAGGATCCCGATCAGTAACAGGGCCACCGCCCAAGCGCGGCCCGTCACGGCTGCGGGGTGATGCTCGAGTCGGGAAGCAACCCTTCGATCGCCTTTTCCAGCGCTTCGGTCTCACCAGGCCGCCAGCCCTGCGTCACGTGCACCATCCGGCCCTCAGCCGATATGAGCACGCTGGTCGGGACCGCCCGCGCCTGGTAGCGCTGCTGGAGGCTGCCATCCTCATCGAGGACGATCGGGAAGCCGAGACCGAGCCGCTGCGCCATGGGTCGGACTTTCGGGAAGTTGCGCGGGCCGTCGACCGATACGCCGATCACCGTGAGACCGCGCGGCGAAAAGCGGCGGTGGAGCGCGTCCAGCTCGGGCAGGGCGGCGAGGCACGGCTTGCACCAGGTCGCCCAGAAGTCGAGCAGCACCGGGCCCCGGGAGCGGAGCGCGGCAAGATCGAGTACCTCTCCCGTGACGCTCTTCACCTTGAATGTCGGCGCAAGCGGCGGCTCCGCCGCGCGGGCGGGCGGGGCACTCGCCAGCAGAACCAGCGCCAGCAGGCTCGACGCGAGCGTGGCACGCGCGACGCCAGCGGTGAGCGGGCGCCTCACGGCAGGACGACCACCCGGTGGACCAGATGCCGGGTGCCGACCCGTGCCCGCACGAGGTAGATCCCCGGCGCGAGCGCGGCGCCCGAGGCATCCGTGTGCGGCCAGGGGAATCGGGTGACGCCGGCTGGGACCGCTCCGTCCCAGACCGTCGCGACCCTGCGGCCGCCGATGTCATGCACCGACACCGTCGCCGACGGCGGTCCGCCGGCGGGGATCGCCAGCTCGAGCGTCGACGCGCCGCGCGCGGGGTTGGGCGAGCTGGTCAGCCGGAACGCCACCGATCCGGCTCCCGGCTCCACTCCGACCACCTGGGTCACGAGCGAATCCACGCACCCCTTGATCTCGTTCAGGTGGTAGCGATTCCCGTGCGGCCAGATGAGCGCCGCGTGGTAGCGCACGATGCCCTGCTTGCTCACGACGACGTAGTTGTCAAAGGTGCCGTAGAGCGTCGCGAAGTTCCCTCCGGTGGCGATGGCCCCGTTGAGGAGCAACGGGTATGTCGCGCCGGTCTGGGTCTTGAACCCACGCAGGTCGACCGCGGTCCCGTTGTATTCGTCCACGCCCACCACCTGCACCTGCCCCGGGTAGTTGGTCTCGTAGTACTGGGCGATGTCCGCTTGCACCGACCGACCGTCGGCGAGGCAGAACTCTCAGCCATAGCCGAGCAGGAAGAAGACGATGACCTTGCCTGAATAGTCGGCGAGTGTGCGCGGCGTGACCTGCCCGATGGACGGGAAGTCGAGCTGGTTCTTGGTGAAGTTCGGGGCCGTATTTCCAGGGCTGACAATGGCCGCCGCCGGGCTGGCAAGGCAGGCGGCAAGGACCAGCCCGGCGACTTGGGGCAGCGGGTGCTGACGCATCGATGGCCCTCCGTATCGTGCCGTGACCGGGATCTCCTCCGGTCCCTGATCGTGGATCTGGGGTCCGGCATGCTCCATACGGGGGCTTGTCCATCCCGTGACGCCGGACGACCCCACCCGCACGGGTGCGGCGGAGGGGCCGCAGACACCGGGATGCCGGGCGGCGCCCAGTCTAGCGTGCACGTCCATGATAATGCACCTTGCACGGGAAAGGTGCCCGTAGAATCGGCTTGGAGCCCCCACGGAATAGCCCCCGACCTCTGGCGTAGTTCCTGCGTAACCGACGCGTGGACCACCTAACCCGCGTCCTCACCAGAGGAGGAAGGCCATGCAGAACCTGTCGAGTCTGATCACCTGCGCCCGCCTGAGCGGGCGGCTGATACCCGTGCTGATGCTGGCCGTGATGGCCGCCACCCCGGCCGACGCCGCGCGCGGCAGCCGGTTCGAACTCACCGCCGACGGCCGGCTGGTGGACGTACAGGTTCTGGTCGGGGGCGATGCGACCCCGCTCTACTTCCCGGGCGACCGTCACGACCGTCGCTACTTCCAGGCGTTCCGCGGCCGCAACTATTCGCTCGCCGTCACCAACAACTCCGGCCGCCGGATCGGCGTGCTGATCGCCGTGGACGGTCTCAACGTCGTCAACGGCGAGCGCTCGCGCCTTGCCTCGGGCGAGGCGATGTACGTGCTCGACCCCTGGGAGCGCACCGTGATCCGCGGCTGGCGGTCGTCGCTCGATGACGTGCGCAAGTTCGTGTTCGTGGACGAGGAGCGTTCGTACGCCGAGCGCACCGGCCAGGCCAACGGCGACCTGGGCTGGATCCGGGTGCTGGCGTTCAACGAAGGCGGGCATGCCTGGTACGACGCGCCCGGCCGTGTCAAGGAGCGCGAGCGGGTGCGGGAGAACGACGATGAGGTGCGGCCCTACGGGTCGCTCGACGAGCGCGGGGGCGAGGACTCGAAGGCGGAGCGGCGCGACATGGCCGAGCGTGCGCCCGAGGCGCAGGGACAGGACGGTGACGTGGTGGGCCCGCGCAAGCCGCAGACCTCGACCAAGTCGCTCGAGCGCAGCGAGCCGCCCTCGGCGCAGTCCGTCCCTGGCACCGGCTGGGGCGAGCGGCGTCGGGATCCGGTCCGCCGCGTGTGGTTCGTGCCGCAGACCCACGCCACCGACCACCTGGTGTTCCGCTACGAATATGCCTCGGGCCTGCGCGCGCTGGGCATCCGCCCGCGCGGCACCCGGGATCGGGTGTGGGAACGTGAAAACGGCGAGCTGGGCTTCGCTCAGCCGCCGCGCCGGTAGCGGGTCCGGCAGGCCCCGGTCGAAACGGCCTGCGCACAGGGATCGGGCCCGCGGAGTGAAGACGAGCGAGTCGCCTCCTGAACGGAGGCGGCTCGTTCGTCATTGTCGTCCCGGTTCCCGCGAGGCGCCGGCAGCTCAGCGGACGTGGGCGATCTTGCGGCTCACGCGGTCGCCGTGGGCCTCCAGGACCGCGAGGTACACGCCGTTCGGCATCGCGCGCCCGAACGCGTCGCGCCCGTCCCAGCGGGCCTCGTGCGCGCCCGCTTTGCGCCAGCCCTCTTCGATCGTCGCGACCCGGCGGCCTGCGGCATCGTGCACGCTCAGGCGCTCGTGCCCGGCGCGCTCCAGCGCGAAGCTCATCCGCATGTCGAGTGTGAACGGATTGGGCAGCCCGGGCCCGAGCCGGAGGCCGCGCCCGGTCGGCCGGCCGCCACCGATCCCGGCCACGCCGAACTTCACGATGGCGAAGCTGTCGAGCACGATGCCGGTGCCGCTCAGGAATCGCGCTTCGAGCGCATTGCGGTGGATATCGAGCACCATCGAGCCCGTCAGGTTGAGCGAGGCCACCATGACCGGGTGGTTCAGAGCGCCCCCGCTCACCTTGGCCGAGCTGCCCGCGACGGGATAGACCGCCCCCGCGTTCGCAGCGGGGCTGATCCCGGGCTTGACGTAGGCCCCGTCACCGCCGGTGCGCCCGTCACCCCCGTTCACGATCATTGCGAGCGTGAGCGTGGTCGAGAGGCCGTAGTGGCCGTCGAGCAGGTGCGAGCGTTCGTAGGAATGGCTGTGACCCGCCAATACGAGATCTACCCCCGCCGCCTCGAGGATGGGCAGCGCATTCTGGCGCATGTCGCGGAGCTGGGATTCGATGTCCGAGTTGTGCAAGCCCTTGCTGTAGGGAGGGTGGTGCCAGAAGGCGATCACCCAGGGGCGCGTGTTGGCAGCCAGGTCGCTCGCCAGCCAGGTGAGCATCGTGCCCCCGGGCGAGCGATCGCTCCCTTGCGAGTCGAGGCAGATAAAGTGGATGTTCGCCCAGTCGAACGCGTGGTAAGCCTCGGTACCGGAGGCGACCCCGCCGGCCTCGGCCGCGGCCGGCATGGTGAAGATGTCGTAGTAGTCGTCGTTCGTTCCAGTGTGGAGCAGGTCATGATTGCCGCGCGTGGGCCACACCACGCTCTGGCGCAGCATCAGGGGATATTGGTCGAAGACCCCGTCCTGGTACTCGCTGTCGGTGCCGGCCTGATAGGCGTTGTCCCCCAGCATGAGCCACAGGTCGGTGCCGCGCGCCCCGGTCCAACCGGCGTACGCGTCCCGCACCGCGAACGCCGCTGCGCCCGGAAGGCCCGAATCGCCGATGACCCACGCGCGGACGGACAGGATCGTCCCGGCCGCCGGCGCAGTGCGGAATGTGAAGCTCGAATCCCCCGCGAGGACGTCGGTCGAGGTCCCCACCGAATAGTAGTACCGGGTCGCAGGCAGCAGGCCGGTCAGGCGCATCTCGTGCTCGGTGGTGAGGCCGGCGTTCGAGGCGTCGCTGATGAGGCTGCCGGGCGAGGTCCCGAAGCGCACACGGCTGTCCAGCGGGCCGCTGGTGCGCCAGCGCACCGTGATGGCCTCGGCGGTGCCGACTTGCAGATATGGCCCGCGGGTGATGTGCGGGATGTCGGAGTAGGCGACGTCCGCGTCCCAGACCAGATCGGCTGAGCCGAGCGTGACCTGGTGGACCTCGACCGCGAGCACGTTGATCCCCTGCACCAGCCAGAAGAGCGCACCGCTCAGGTCGATGGTCTCGTAGGCGACCCCTTCGTGGCCGTACGCGAGCGTATCGTAGGCGACGGTGCCGGCGGGCAGTCCGCGTCGCGCAGCCTCGACCCCATTCAGGTAAACAACGAAACCGTCGTCGAAGTTCGCCGTCATGGTGAGCGACTGGACGCTGGCGAGCGGGTCGCTGACGTTGATTGTGGTCCGGAAGTAAGTGGTGGGATACCTGTTGAGCGGGTCGGACCCAAAGGGCACGGTGGTGGCGATGGAAGGCTTCCCGTACCCCAGGATACCGGGTCCGCTCGGCCACGAGGTGTCGTCGTACGAGGTCTGGCGCCAGGCCGTGCCGAGGTTGGTGCCGGTGGTGTCGTACTTCCACACCGAGTTGCGGGGGAGCGCCGTGACCACGCCGGTAGAGGCTGTGGTGCCGGGGGCGCGGGCCGGGTTCGCGGTCCGCTCCGGGATGGCCAAGGCGGCCGCGCCCGCGGCCGCCGCATCGGCGCGCCCCTCGCGCGCCTGGTCCGTGCGCCCACCTCCGGCCGCCGCGATCCGCGCGCTCAGGCCTGCGAGCGGTGCGGGATCCGGATACTGGGCGCGCAGCGACTCGAGACGCTCACGGGCCGCCGCGGGACAACCATCCGCGAGGTCCAACTCGATCGCGTAGAGATCGAGACTCGCGACCGCGCCGAGCCTTGAGCGCGCCTCGCTGAGCCCGGCCCGCGCCCCTGCGCGGTCGCCTTCGGCGATCTGGACCCGCGCGCGCTCGAGGAAGAGATCGGGATGCGGCCGATCGAGGAAGGAGATCACAGCGTCCAGATCGGCGATCGCCGCCCGCCGCTCGCCCAGCGCCAGAAGCGCGCGCCGGCGAAGTCGCCCGCAACGCGGCGCAGCTCGCCGCGCGCGAGATGGAGCGGCAGGCTGTCGGCATGGGCGGCGATCTGCCGGGTGAGATCGGCGATCGCAACGGACGTCGGCTCGTGCGCCGCGACGCCCGTGACCGCGGCGGGGGCGATCGCGAGCGCCAGCAGCAGGATGGGCAGGATTCGATGCGATGGATACAAGGAAACTCCAGAGGCGCCACGTCCCCATCCGCGGCTGTTGGGCGCGGCCCCCCCGGTGGGGCCGTTGCCTCCCGTCACGCGCCACACCCCCCATGCTACCCTCGCTCCCGATGCCTCCCACCCCCATGCACTCGAGCGGCGGACGGTTCCGGCTGCGCGACCTCCTGCCGTTCGGCCCCGGTCGGCATCCGCGGCCGCGTCCATTCGTCGAGATGGCAGAGGTGTTGTGGGAGAACCGCGACAACCTGCCCTACGCGTGGCGCATCCTGACTCATGGGGTGTGTGACGGCTGCTCGCTGGGCCCCCGCGGGCTGCGCGACGACGTCATCCCGGGCGTCCACCTGTGCATGACGAGGCTCAAGCTGCTCCGGCTGAACACCATGGGCCCGATCCCGGACGAGCGGTTGCATGACTTGGGCGCGCTCCGTGCGCTCGGCAACCCGGAGCTGCACAGGCTCGGCCGTCTCCCCTACCCGCTGATCCATCGCACCGGCCCCAATAACGGGAACGGGCGGCTCGACCGGCTCTCGTGGGACGAAGCGCTCGCGATCGTCGCCGAGGAGCTGCGCGACGTTCCGGGCGAGCGCATGGGATTCTTCGCCACCTCGCGCGGGCTGGTCAACGAGACCTATTTCGCCTTTCAGAAGGCGGCTCGACTCATGGGCTCGAACCACGTGGACCTGTGCGCGCGCCTGTGTCACGCGGCCAGCGTCGCCGGCCTCAAGGACACGCTCGGGATCCCGGCCCCGACCTGCTCGCTCAAGGATCTGATCGGCGCCGACCTGGTGGTCATCCTGGGCTCGAACATCGCCAACAACCAGCCAGTGACCACCAAGTACCTGTGCTATGCGAAGCGACAGGGCACGCGCATCCTGGTGGTGAACCCGATGCGCGAGCCCGGGCTCGAGCGCTACTGGGTGCCGAGCGACCTGCGTAGCGCGCTGTTCGGGACGCGCCTGATGGACGACTTCTTCCAGGTGGCGGTGGGCGGCGACATCGCCTTCCTGCACGGCGTGCTCAAGCACCTGATCGAGCGCGGCGGCCTGGACCGCGCATTCATCGCCGAGCGGACCACCGCGTTCGACGAGCTCGAGGCGCTGCTGGCCCGCGAGTCCTGGGAGTCCCTCGAGCAGGCCGCCGGGCTCTCGCGCGCCGACATGCTGCGCTTCGCCGAGCAGTACGCGCGCGCGAAGACCGCGGTGTTCGTCTACAGCATGGGCCTCACCCAGCACCGCTTCGGCGTGGACAATGTCAAAGCGCTCGTCAATCTCGCGCTGGCTCGCGGAATGGTCGGCCGCGAGAAGTGCGGCATCATGGCGATCCGCGGACACTCGGGGGTGCAGGGCGGCGGCGAATGCGGGGTGGACCCCGACAAGTACCCGGGCGGCTTCGAGGTCGCGAACGACGAAGACCGGCGGCGGTTCGAGACCCTCTGGGGCCACGCGCTCCCGGCATGGAAGGGGCACCGCACCCTGCAGATGCTTGAGGCCGCCCACCGCGGCGAACTCGACCTGCTCTACTCGCTGGGCGGCAACCTGCTCGAGACCATGCCCGACCGCGCCTACATGAGCGAGGCGCTC
>CAYONG010000214.1:0-1525 GCA_964405235.1 uncultured bacterium
CGCAGTCGTGGACCGACGCCTCCATCTTCTCGAGCTCCTTGGTTGTGCCCGCCGAGCTGCGTGCGGGGGCGGAGAAGAACTCGCGCGCCTTCGCCGCCCGCTCCGCCGAGCAGCCCCAGGCCTCCCACGGCAGGTAGATGACGTGCGAGGGCGGGATGCGCGATGCGATCACGTCATGATGCTCCATCATCCACTGGAACACCCGGTCCCGGTGCTCGATCCGCCAGCCGATGCCGTCCGGGATCACCATGAGCTCCTGGGGACGCAGCGGCCCTTCGAGCGCGTAGCCCAGTGCCCGGCGGACCACCGCGGTATCGGCGAAGCTCGACAGGCCGCCAAGGTAACGCTGTCGCTCATCGGGGATCTGAGCGGTCTCGAAACGCTCCCGATATTCCTCGAAGAGGCTCGTGTCACCGTGGCACGCGGCCAGGGAGATCGCCACGTTAGCGAGCGAGGGATCGATCGAGGTCCGCTCCTGCATGTACGCCCGGGCCAGGGACCGCCCCCGCTCGAGCACCTGGGGATCTTCGCCGTCGTCCCCCAACCATCCCATCAGCCCGGGGCGCAGCAGCGTGACCGTCTGGGCTTCGTTGCTGGCCGGCTGCGGCCCGATGCGCGCCAGGGCCGGCTGCAGAGTGCGGCGGACGTAGGCCGCGAAATCCTTGCGCGTCCCGTCGGTCACAAACGCGTGCTTGATGCCGGCCATTCCCCCCAGCACCGCCGATACGACCTCGGGTTCGGGGTCGCCGGCAAAGCTCGCGAGGACGCTCAGGAACTGGTCGCCGTGCACCTGACCCGCGGCGAGCAGGGCGCGCAGGTTCCCCACGAATCCGACCCGCTCGCGTGGTGCCAGGCGGTTCGGGGCATCCTTTGCGAGTCGGTCCATCGCCTCGGCAGGCACCGACCAGCGGTAGTAGCCCTGCTCGTCCGCATTCGGGTGGATCCACTCTGGCTCATTGCTCCCCTCGAGTTGGACGATCTGCACCGAATCGGACAGGAGCAGGTATTGAGCGACCATCCGGTCTCCCGCCGGGTAGCGAAGCGTGACCGGGATCTGCCACCGCGCTCGATCCGGCTCGGCGAGGCCGTAGTTCAGGAAGCGGCGCTGGGATAAGCGCACCTGCCGGCCCGGCAACGTCTCGAGCGACACGAGAGGAACGCCCGGCTGGTCGAGAAACGACTTCGCCACGTCCGAAACGTCCTGACCCGCGGCCTTCGAGAGGGCCGCCCACAGATCGTCGGCGGTGGCGTTCCCGAACGCGTGCGTCTGGATGTAGGCGGCCACGCCCTCGCGGAAGGTGTCGGGCCCCACCCAGCGCTCGAGCATTCCGAGCACCGCCTCGCCCTTCTGGTAGGCAATCACGTCGAAGATCTGATCGAGGTTGTCGGTGGCGAGGACGTTGCCGCGGATCGCGTGGGTCGTGAGGCGCGAGTCCGAGTTCTTCGCGGCCATCGCGCCGTTCACCTGGGCGATTCCGTAGTGGAACTCCGGGGCGACCTCGTCCGACACCTTGTCGCCCATCCA
>CAYONG010000215.1:0-6098 GCA_964405235.1 uncultured bacterium
TCCGGATAGTTGAATGTCGTGGCCAGGTAGCTGAAGGCGGCCAGAAAGCCGACGGCGGCGGCGATCAGCGCCCAGCCACCGATCCGCGCCGCCTGCCGCGAGGTTGCAGGCCCGGTCATTGGATCACAGCCCCCATTCCCAGCCGACATGCACCGAGCCATTGGGGGCAAACCTTTCGACCGTGAAGCTGGTGCCATTGATGGAGGTTTCGCCCGAAAGTATCGAATTGTAGGTGAAGGCGACGGTCGGGTAGATGTAGAAGTGGCTGCCGATGTGGAAGTAATAGCCGCCGGTGAGCCCGACATTGAGCTCCCGAAACCGCGTGCTTCCAGCGAGAGGAACCGAGGTCAATCGAAAGTTCTGGTTCAGTGCTATGAGCCCCAGCACTGGGCCGTTCCGCATGGCTCCGTTAAACCGATACCCCACGCGGAGCACCTGCACCGACGTGGAGGTCGCCTCCCATTTGGCCGTGTCATAGTTCTTGTCCCCTTCCAGCAGGAACTTCGGCAGCTCGTATCGGCCGGTGCCCAGCGCCACTAGGAGTCGGTTCCGGAGCGTCAGGGTCGCGATGGCGGAATACCCGGAAATGAAATACGAGATGCCGTCAGCCTCGACCGCGATCGAAGCGGGCCGGGATGCGGCAGGTGCCTGCGGCGAGGCAATCGGTGCGACAGCGAGCAGCAGGGCACACGTTAGGAACGCCTTGGCAAGGACCGAGCGATATCGCATGACAGTTGCCTCCTGGTAGCGACTCAAGTGGTCAGGATGAAGGTGGGGCTGCATAACTCAATGTATGCAGCCCAGCGTAACCCGATGGACTGTCCGATCTGGGCGGCGTAGCGCTGACTTCACCAGCATGGCCACGGTTTCATCATCGTGGTGCAGCGCCAGTTCGCCGCCTCCCTGTTCCGCTGCATAGCAGGATACATCGCGCCGCCTTGCCCCCCGTATCCACAAACACGCGCACGTCCGGCAATCAACGACATGTCGGAGGAGCACGATCGAGCGCGGTTCAGGGCGATCCGGGTCCAGAAGCACGCCTTCCCCTCCCGCCCCGACGCCCCACCTCCCGGTAGCGGAAGCACCCGGTCGTGTGGTCGTTCACCAGCCCGCACGCCTGCATGAAGGCGTAGCAGATGGTCGAGCCCACGAACGTGAATCCGCGCCGCTTCAAGTCCTTGGCCATGGCATCCGACTCGGCCGTGCGGGCGGGGATTTCGCGATGGTGCGCCCACGCGTTCCGCTTCGACTTGCCGCCCACCAACCGCCAGATGTAGTCATCGAAGCTCCCGAACTCGCGCTGCACCGCGAGGAACGCGCGCGCGTTGGTGATCGCGGCCGCGATCTTGAGCCGGTTGCGCACGATGCCGGCGTCGTCGAGCAGCGAGCGCACCTTGGGCGCGCCGTAGCGCGCCACCTTCTTCGGATCGAAGCGGTCGAACGCGCGGCGGTAGGCGGCGCGCTTGTTGAGGATGGTCTCCCACGAGAGCCCGGCCTGGGCGCCCTCGAGGATGAGCATCTCGAACAGCATCCGGTCGTCGTGCTCGGGAACACCCCACTGCTCGTCGTGGTAGGCGATGTAGAGAGGCTTCCCGGCCGGCGCCCAGGTGCAACGGGACTTCTCTCGCCTCTCCATCGCTAACCCTCCTGGCGGCTCAGCGCCCGCGTGCGGATGCCGCGCAACAGCAGTGGATGGACCAGTGCGAGGAGCGCGACCTCCGTCCCCACCATGTGCCAGAACCAGCCCTGTGCGTCCGCGAGCGCGGCGAGCCCCGCGAACACGGCGAGACAGGCGAAGCCGAACAGCATCATGCCGACGTTGACGGCCCCCTGCCGGCCGCTGGTGGGCGCGATCGAGAGCGGCAGGTAGTCCCCGGCGAGGCCGTCCAGCAGCGAAAGGGTGGGCACCGCCATCAGGGCGGGGAGCGCGATCAGCAGACCGTGGCGTTCGGCGGTCCCGAACCAGAGGATGGCGCCGCTCACCAGAAGCGCGGGCAGGACGAGTAGGAACAGCATCGCCTTGCGGACGCCGTGGAAGATCGCCGCCGTGCCGCGAAGGGGCGCGTAGCGGAACAGGTCTGCGGCCGCGAAGTGCGGGCTCATCTTGAAGGTCATCATCGCCGTGGCGGGGAGGGTGCCGACCATGAAGATGGTCATGATCGCGCCGAAACGCGCCGCCCGATCCTGATCCAGGATCGCCAGCACCGGAAACACCACGACCAGCGCCAATGACGGGTAGATGCGCATGCGCATGTCGCGGTCGCGCGCCAGGTAGGCGCGCGTGAGCCGGAATGCGCCGCGCTCGATCGGGTCGCGGATCAACGCGCCCAGCAGGGTCCCGATGAGCATCGGCGCCTCACGACGCGGGCGCGAGCGGGGCGCGGGCTGCTCGGGCGCGGACGCTTCGCCGAGGGCCGCAACCTGTCGCGCGTAGCCCTCGGCAAGGAACCGATTGGCGCTCCAGGCCAGCGCCGCGGTCACGGTGACGGCCGCCACCGCGAGCGTGAGGGCGCGCGCGCCGGTGTCGATCCCCAGCATGACCATCGAGAAAGCCGCGAACCACGTGGGCGGCAGCGCCAGCAGGGCCGGATGGGCCGAGTCGATGCGAAACGTTCCGAGACGATCCATCAGCCGCGGCACGAGCTGGTACGACACGACCAGAACGACCGAGATGCCCACCTGCGTCCAGGACGCGATGGTGTCGAACGCCCGACGGCTCACGAGGCGCGCGAGCAGGGCGTACACGAACACGACCGTGCCGGCGCAGAACACCGCCATGACCGGCAGTGTGGCGAGGTGGGCGATCGGGAACCAGGCCCGAGAACCGCGTGCGAACAGGCCGGTGAACATCGGGACGAGGTTCAGCGCGAAGCCCAGCACCAGTGCGAGGGCGATCAGCCCCAGCGAGCGCGCCGCCAGCAGTGTGCGCGGATGGATGGGCCGGTGTCCGAGGATGTCGTTGTCGCGTGGATCGAACAGCAGCGTGCTCGATTCGGCGACCATGGTCATGCCACACATCATGAACGTGGCGGACCAGATGACCAGGCTGAACGTGAAGACATCCGTGCCGGCGAACGGGAGCAGCCCGAGCAGCAGCCCCATGACGCCGTAGGTGAAGAGCAGGAAGACGAGGCCCCGCGGCTTGCCCCGGTGGCCGGCCGTACCGGTGCCGCGGGTGGCCCGCCGCAGCGTGGCAATGAGGATGGCCCGGACCTGGACGGGGTCCGGGATCGGTTTGCTCACTGGGAGAGCACGCGGGCGAACTCCTCGGCCCGCGCGAGCAGGTTCTCGGTCGCCGTCAGCTTGTTGAATGCCCCCTCGAGGGTGGCCGCTCCGGAGCGCTCGCACAGCTCGGCCGAGGTGCCGTCGGCGACGATGCGGCCCTCGTGGATGATGACCACACGCTCACACACCCGCTCGACCACGTCGAGGATGTGTGAGCAGTAAACAATGGTCTTGCCGTCGCGCGCCAGCGAGGTGATGAGGGTCTTGAACGAGAGCGCCGCGTTGGCGTCCAGTCCGTTCAAGGGCTCGTCGAAGAACACCACGCGCGGATTGTGGAGCAGCGCCGAGGTGATGACCACCTTCTGCCGCATGCCCTTCGAGTAGGCCGAGAGCGGTTTCCCGGCGAGCGTGTCCCCGTCGAGATCGAAGAAGTTGGCGAAACGGGCGATGCGAAGCGATGCCTCGTCATCGGGGATGTGATAGAGCGAGGCGACGAAGCGCAGGTACTCGAGCGCCGTGAGCGCATCGAACACCGCGCCCGACTCGGGGACGTAGCCCACGATCCGCTTGACCTCGAGCGGCTCGCGGTTGATGTCGAAACCCTCGACCTCGGCGGTGCCCGAGGTGGGCGCCAGCATCCCGGTGAGCATCTTGAGGGTGGTGGACTTGCCGGCGCCATTGGGGCCGAGCAACCCCACGAGCTGGCCGGTGGGGATCTCGAGGTCGATCGCTCGGACGGCCTGCTGCGTGCCATAGGATTTGGAGAGCTGCTGGAGACGGATCACGTCAGGGCTTCCTTCCGGAGCGGGAACGCCGAACTACTCCCCGCCCATCTGCACCAGCGCCGGCGGCACCACACCCAGCGCCTGCGCGGCCTTCGCCACCTTGATCGGGATCAGCTTGGCGAACGCCTCGTCGTAGCGCCAGCGCTGCCACTGCCCTTCGAGCCGCACGGTGATGTGCTCGCCCTCGATGCGGATCGGGAGCCCGCGCCGGCGCGCCTCGCGCGCCACGAACGGGCCCAGGTCCTTCGCCCACTCCTCGGGAGTGATCGCCGTCAGCACGTTGCCGTGGTACTGGGCCGGGTCGAGCCGCACCAGCGGGTCGAACACGAACACGCGCCCGGCTGCCGCGCCCGACATGAAGAACTTGCCTCCGTAGGGCTTGGGCTTGAGCCGCAGGTCGCCGCGCGCGTCGGGTTTCTCGAGGCCCATCACCACGTGCAGCGAGTTGTCGCCGCCCGACATGAGGTACTCGAACGCATACTCGTTGGGCGAGCCGAAGTGGATGGTCCTTAAGCCCGGCGCCGGCGTCGTGCCGTCGGCCAGGGTCACCTTGTTCTGACCGGCGGCCGCGAACCGCGAGCCGGAGTTCCAGAGGCTGAGCGTGCCGCCGTGCGCGGTGTAGGCATTGGTGTTGAGACCGTCCTGCAGAACGAACAGATATCCCGAGTCCGCCTTCATGCCCCAGTGGCTCTGACCCTGACCGTAGGCCCAGATCTCCGCGCCCTCGAGCAGGGCACCAAAGAAGTCGCCGAACTCGCGCCCGTAGAGCTCGATCACCACGCCCGGGGCCGCGGCGCCATCGGGGCCCGGAAGGTTGGTGCCGACATAGCGCGGACCACCGCTGAAGCTGTAGCCGACGATCTGCCGCCACCCCATGCGCGCGGCCTCGCTGACAATGCGCGATGCCGAATCGAGTCGGAACGACTCGCTTTCGAAGCCGGTGAAGTCGACCACCAGCACGTCGCGGCCGGCGTCGCCGGGCGGGCACAGGTCGTCACGGGTCGCGAGCGTGAGACGCCCGTAGCGCACCGCGCCGCGCGAGGGCTTGCCGAGCGCGGTGTGGAGCGGCGGGACGGCATCGAGGATGCGATAGATGCCGCCTTCGGCCGAACCGTCCGATGCGCGCCCGCCGTCGGTGAGGTACTCCATGCTCGACAGCGATTTTGCGCCGAGGTCGGTGAAGGCGAGCCGCTTGCGCAGCTCGCTCAGCACACGCAGCGCGACGGCGCGACGGGGGTCGCCGCCGGCGGCGAACTCCGGCAGAGCCCGCTCGACCAGGAAGCGGTAGTCCTCGAACGAGAGATCCTTGGCCCCCGCAAGCGTGGCCTCGATCAGGCCGATAGCGGGGGCGGGAAGCGCGTCGTCCGGCCCGAAGAGCCGCCCGGTGCTCGCGCCGCCGGCGCCCTCAAGCTCGCGGCCGAGCTGCGCGAGCTTCTCCCGCACCGCCGCCCGCCACGCCCCGTCCGCCAGGCGCTCGACCTCATCCAGCACCGGTCCCAGGTCCACCTTGGTCCCGGCGCGGTCCACCGGCACGGTCTCGCCGAAGCGATTGCGCAGCTCGACCTCGCCCGCACCGGGCGAGGTGAACGCCTCGAACACCCCGCCGAAGTCGCGGCGCTCGGGATTGCCGCCGGGCCGCATGCTGAAGCGCAGGTCGGCGGCGGCATCCCCCAGCACGCCCTGCTGGTGCAGGACACGCAGCATGCAGTCGGCGATCTTCGCCTCGCTCCCGTTGGCCACCGCGTGCACGCCGTTGGCCGCGGTGTCGACCGAGGCGATGATCTCGTGCGGCCGCAGGAACTTGATGTCCATGTTCTCGCGGAAGCCCACGACGCGCCCCTCGCCGCGGCGACGGGACTCGACGATGGTGAACTTGTAGGGACCGGTCGGGGTGAGCTGGACGTAGTTGGTCATCAGGAGCGCCAGCTTGGCGCGGCGTTCGCTGTCCATCGCATCAAGGTCGAGACCGGTGATGGGCGAGATGATCTGGGTCGCCTCCTCGGTGGTGAGGCCCAGCACACGTCGGGTGAAGTCCACCAGGTAGGCGGCGTACTCGGTGTCGGTGAGCGCCTTGCGCTCGTAGATCGA
>CAYONG010000216.1:0-28909 GCA_964405235.1 uncultured bacterium
GGATGGAATGGAACCCTGATCCGTCACGCCCAGCGTGCAACGAAGGCTCGATCATGTTTTCTCAACAACTTGCCGGGTCCTCACAGTCACGAGTCACGAGGACACGGTCAGAAACACGCGGGTCTCGGTGGCCGTCTACACAACGGCGCCTATCTGAGCCAGTGGGGCGCTTGGGGAACGGGAAATGGGCAATTCATCACCCCCATGCGCGTGGCTGTCGATGCCAGCGGCAACGTCTATGTGACGGATGCTCGCAATAACCGCATCCAGATGTTCACTGGCAACGGCGCCTATCTCACGCAGTGGGGCTCATCCTTCGAGGCCTACGGCAGCGGGGACGGGGAGTTTCATGGCCCATTTGGTGTGGCGGTGGACGCCAGCGGGAGCGTCTACGTCGCGGACTCCGCCAACTACCGCATCCAAGTGTTCGGCTACCCGCCGACGCCCACGAAATCCACGACTTGGGGCCGCATCAAGACGCTGTATCGCTGACGGAGGCCGTCATGCACAAGGCTAAGGTGTTCTTCTACGTCAGCGCAGGGCTGTTCCTGCTCGCGCTGTCGTATCACCTCGGGGCGCGGAACGTGGGGGCGCAGGGCTCGAATACGTTGCTGGCAATGACGGACTACCCACCTCTTCAGTACACCGCCGCTGCTGTGGATCAAGCGGGGCAATGCTAAGTTCGTGAGCGTCCACCACGGCAGGCGGCCCGGCTGCGCCCGCCGAGCAGGAAGCTCCCACGCCCTCACCCGGAGGTTCCGTCATGGCCCGTGCCCGCCAGTTCTTTCTCGTCGCTGCCGTTGTGCTCTTGCCGCTGTTCTGTTCCAACGCGAATGCGGCGACCGTGAACTTCTCCGGCATCAGCAGTGCACTTGTGTCTTCACCGTCCGGACAGAACTTCACGTACGTTCTTGGCCTCGGTCCAACGACGGGGGTCTTGAACGTTCGGCTCATCTCGGGGGACATAAGTACTCTCACGACCGGGGGGGGGCGGCCCTGACCCGAGCGGGTTCTACATCTTGCAGAACGGTGCCCTGACGCCAGCGCTATTCAGGTTCATGTTCGATCAGCCACGGGGTTTCCTGATTACGTCGAATGAGACGCTTACCGCACTTGAGACGAACACGTTCTCTTTTGCCTCAGGTGGGAGCCCCTGGATCGTGCTCAGTTCTTCGAATGCCAGCGTGAACAATACGGGGTCTCAGGTTAGCTTTGTGGGGTTGAACGCCTCTGGGCCGTATGGCCAGTTTGCTGTCAGCGCTGCAGCGGGGTCGTTCGACTTCTTGGTTTCCAACGCGCCGGGATTTTCACTCTATGGTTCTGCCATATCGGTGGAAGTTGTTGATCAGGCCACGCCCACGAAGGCGATGAGTTGGGGCCGTATCAAGGCGTCGTATCGCTAGGCTTAGCGGAGGCCGTCATGCACAAGGCGAGAACGTTCTTCTACGTCTGCGCGGGGCTGCTCTGCCTCGCGCTCGCCTATCACCTCGGCGCTGTCAACGCGACGGCGCAGAGCGGGGCGACCGTCGAGGGGGCGTCAATCGAATCCACTCAACTGAACACCTTCCCACGGGCGACTGCATGCGTGAACCGGCTCTATCGGTGGATGGGTGAAAACGGTGCGTTGCATGACGAGTATCCCATCCCCGTTCCGGGCACAGAGCGCATCGTCGCCACGGACCCCTATGGAACCGTCCTGCTAGAGAACGGCGACTGGCTCAAGTTTGATGGCAGCGCGTGGGTGCCGGTCGGCAACCTCGTTGGAGCGCCGACACCGGCGCTGCGCGAGACATGGGGCGCGATGAAGGCCCGCTACCGCGGCGAGCGCGTGGCCGCGCAGCCCGCGCCGCAGGCTAGGTAGGGCTCGGCGCAGATGAGCCTACTCCTGCCCCAGACCCGCACCGGCACCGTGAAATCCATCCGCCTCGTGGATATCCACGGCGATCGCTACGTGGATCTGGCGGTCCTGCTCGATGACGCTGCGGAGCCCGTCACGGGCCGCGTCAGTGCGATGGAGTGTCCGCCCGATCTCGCGAACGGCCAGCGCGTGAGTGTGAGCTTCACCATGGGAATAATCACGAAGGTATCACGGGCCTGATTCTCCGACGCGGGGAGCCCGGCTGGGGGACAGCCCGGCGATCCACCGCCCTCTCATCGAGCCTCATCCATCCGGGCCCACCGCCTTGCGGGTTAGACCGAGCGCCCACCCCAGCACGCTCGCAATCGCCTCTCGTCGCGTGGTCTCAATCGTGAGCATCGTCGGGGGGTGCTGGTCGCCTGGGCGTTCGATCCACGCTTTCGCGTAGACGCCGTCGGCGCCGAGCCGGCGATCAGTGGATCCCGTAGCGCTTCATCTTGGTGATGAGGGTCGTGCGGGCCATCCCGAGCGCGCGGGCGGCATCGCTGCGGCTGCCCCTCGACTGCGCGAGCGCCTCGACCATCCGACGCCGCTCGGCCTGCAGCAGCTCCTCGCTCAACGTGGACGCCACCTCCGCCTCGTCGAGCTGGACCGCCTCGGCCGGGATCTCCTGATCCTGCGTGCCCAGGATCACCAGCCGCCGGAGGACGCCGCGCAACTGCCGCACGTTGCCCGGCCACGCGTAGGCGACGAGCCGATTGCGCGCCCCAACGGAGAGGCGGACCTGTTTGCCCTGGGCGCGACACGCCTCGTCGAGAAACTGCCCAACCAGGAGGTCGACGTCTTCGCCACGCTTGCGCAGGGGTGGGATCACGATCACCGAGTGAGCGAGGCGGTAGTAGAGGTCGGTCCGGAACCCCTCCCCCTTCTCGAGCGCGGCCCGATCCCGGTTGGTGGCCGCCACGACCAGAGCATCGACACTGAGATTGCGGTTCGAACCGACGCGGCGAATCTCTCCCGTCTCGAGGAAGCGCAGCAGGCGCGCCTGGAGCTCGATCGGCATCTCGGCGATCTCGTCGAGGAACACCGTTCCACCGTCACAGACTTCGAATAGCCCCGGCTTGTCCCGCGTCGCACCCGTGAACGAACCGGCCACATGACCGAACAGCTCGCTCTCGATAACCTCGCGCGGCAGGTTGGCGCAATTGATCGGCACGAACTGCCCCTTGCGCCCCGAGAGCCGGTGGACACCGTTCGCGACCAGTTCCTTTCCGGTGCCCGACTCGCCCAGGATGAGCATGGGCGCGTCGGCTTCCGCCAGCTTGCCCACCTCGGTGAGAAGGTCGAGCACCACACGGTTGCGCGTGATGAAGCCGAAAGTCTCCATCGCCCAGGCCGAGCGGCGGTCGACCTCGGCGGACGCGCGCGGGCGACGGCGCGGGCGGCTGAGCTCCGCGTCGTCGTTCCCCGCCGGCGCGTGAGCGCCCTGGTCCGCATCGCTCGAGCCGCCGGACGTCATGCTTTCGATTCGGGCGTTCGCCTCGGCCAGTTTGGCCTCGGCACCCATGCGCTCGAACTGGTCGCGGGCCGCACGGTACGCCTCGAGGGCGCCGCGGAGATCCGCGTACTCGCCCGCGTGAGGACCCCGCAGCCAGTCGCCGTAGGCCATCCAGAGCTTGCCCCACTCGTAGGGCGTCTCGATGTCATCGTAGTAAGCGAAGCCCTGGTCGAACCAGCGCTTGGCTTCGGCCGGCTTGCCCACGGCCGCCGCCGCGAGGCCGAGCACGCGATAGGTGGCCGCTTCTTCGTAGCGATCGCCGAGTTGGGAGCACTGCTCGATTCCGATATTCGCCTCGTCGTATGCCTCAGCATGGCGCCCGAGGAGGTAGTAACACTCCGCGCGTCGGCGCCGAAGCTCCGCGACGATGTCGCCTTTGGGCACGAGGGCCAAGGCCTCCGGCCAGACCCGGTCATAGTGGCTCATGGCCGCTTCGGCCTGGCCCTGCTCGAGGTGGATATCGCCAAGAAACTCTGTGGTGAGGAGCGAAGGGCGGGATTCTGCGCGGGGCGACTCCCATTCGTGCTTCTGGGTAAACAGCTTGGTCCCCCCGACAAAATCTCCTCGATGCAGGAGAATGAGCCCTTTGAGCAGAATCGCATACCACTCTGCAACTCCAGCGGAGAGAGCAGCCGACTCCTCTACGCAGCGATCCGCCATCTCCTCAGCTAAGCCGAGGCGCCCTCGCTTCCAAATCACGATGGCCAAGCTCCGACGCGCGTGATTTGCCTCATGGCGGAGCCCTCGATCCATGGCAATCTGGAGTGCTGCTGAACACGATTCCTCGGCGCTCGCCCATCGTCCGTGAGTCCGTTCAATCTGCCCAAAGTTGTTGAGCGCAACGGATTCCCAGAATGAATCACCGGAGCGCCGTGCCGACACAATCCCCTCGAGCGCGTAGCGTCGTGCGAGGGAATACTCCCCGCGGCGCATCTCAGATGCGGATAGGAGCACGGAGCATTTGGCTAGAAGGGCAGAATCCGGCCGGCGCAAGAGATCGGCACGAACTGCGAGCAGGCCCTCAATGCCCTCTTGTAAATGATTGAGGAGCCGCAGACAACTCGCCTCGGTCATCCTGAGCATCAGCAAGTCATCGGAAGCTGAGGGCAGGCCGGACACGCGAGGGCCCGCCCATATCTGGCATCTATTGAGCGCTTCCTCGTACTTCCCCAAGACGATGAAACCTTGAGCCAAGACCATGTCGAGCCTGAGTGCCCAAACATCCCCTTCAGCACGCACTGCGTCGGCTGCTTGGGACGCAAGCGAAAGCGCCAGCTTTGCTTCCCCTGCCCGGACCAACGCCTCACAACAGGAGACCACGGCTTCCGCCAAAGGGAGTGCGCCGACGCCCCCGCTAGATGACTTGACGAGCTTCTCTATCGCAGACGCCCGCAGCACAGGGTCGTTCATTGTCGCCTTGTCCAAGTCTGTCTCGCAGCCGGACTGACACGGGGACCTCTGGGGATGGGCTGCCTTGCTGCCGAGGCCCCGAGGAGCGCGAGGGAACGCCTAGCCGAAGCGAACCAAGAAGTCAGCGTGATTCCGAAGATGCGACTTGGGCCTCCGTCATCCGGATCCCCCTTATTCGAAGGCAGCCGGAGCAACTCAAAATCCTCATTCGCAGTCGCAACGCCGGGCCGCATCAGCTCTACCAAACCGAGCGCCAAGACCAGCGCGGCCAGTAGCGCCGCGTACCGCATCATCCGCTTCATCCGCCCACTCCTACGGAGATCCATCTCCGTATCTCGCGGCTCTGGTACCGGTCGTCCGAGGGCCGACAGAAAACGACAAGGCCCGGCCTCGGCATGAGCGACAATGCCGTGGTCGGGCCGTGAACAAGTCCCTGGTTCGGTGAGGGGAATGCCCGCATGCAGAGCCCCGAGCCAAAGAGGTCTTACGTCCGTCAACCCCGAGAGACTAGGAGCAACAACCACCAAGGTCAACGAATCGTTAGGGCCGGCGCGCGCGTTGCGGGTCCCTTTGGGCGCGCACCGGATGGGCCACCCGATGGCCCGGGCATTGGGCCGTGCCCATTCCCATCGGCCCCGTCACTTGGGCGGGTCCGGTGCTCCCCACAATCGTCGTCATTTCAACGGTTTCTGACTCTCGCCTCCCCCACCAAATCGCCTCATGAATGCCGTCTCCCTCAGCACCGGTCTGAGCATCAGCCGATCCACCAGCCCCCGCACCTTTGCCGCGAAGCCCGCGGAGTCCGCTTCCGCGACGAAGCTCTTGCCCGCCGCCTCGCGATTGGCGAAGCGGAGATTGTCGGCCACGCGCATCCCCGCCGGAACGCGATCCAGCGCCAGCGCCCGCTGGCTGCAATAAACATCCCCCGCGTCGTACTTCGGATTCGCGCCGGTCTCGACCAGAGCATTGCCGATGATGGCTCCCGGCTCGGGCGGCACGCTGTCGCCGCGCCACACCGAGATCCCGCACGCTCCGGTGCGATAAATCGCGTTGTTCCTGAACGTCCCGTGGGGCAGCCCACGGTCCGCGTCCCAGAGCGTCATACCCCAGGTGGCGATCTCTTCGACCACGTTCTCCTCCGCCACCACCTGCGCGTCCACGAACGCACCGATCCCTTTCCAGTAGCGGCGCACCGCGTTCCCGCGCACCTGGGCCCGCGCATCCCACGTGACGCCGATTCCCACGCCGCGCCCACCCCCGTGCCGGCCTCCGACCGCGCGGTCCACCCCGTCGATCCAGTTGTCCTCGATCACGGCGCGCACGCCGCGGAAGAGCGCCACTCCGTCCCACGAGTTCCGCACGATGCGGCAGCCCCGAACGGTCAGCTCGGCCCCGTCGCGCCCGGCCACGCCCATGATGCCGACCACGGTGCGCTTCACGATCAGCGAATCGCCGAGATTGTCGACCAGTTCGAGGGCGGCAAGGCTCACCCTCCCGCCTTTCACTACGACCGCCGCATCGCTGGCCATGCCGCTGGTGTCGCGCGCGCCGCCGGTCACCGTGAGACTTTCGATCACGCAGTCCGTGCAGCGCTCGAACAGCACGCCATAGCCCGCCCGGGTCTCAAGCACGGTCCTCCCTGCACCGGCGCCCACCAGCCGCACGCCGCGCCCCCGCACCAGCAGTGCCCGCGTCGCCTGGATGAGCGTGTCCGGACGCTCGCAGTTGGCGCAGGTCGAGTCCACGTAGGGTACCGGCTGGAACCGGAAACGACCGGCGTCGAGGCGCACCGTCCCCCCGTCGCGGGCGGCATGGACCGCGCGCTGGATCTGATCGGCCGACCGGGGCCACGCAACGTCGCTTGGGCGCGAATCGCCAGGCGGAGTTCCAACCACCACTCGTTGTGTCGCTTGGGAGGAAGCCGCTGCGACTCGAGCGGCCGGAGCATCGTGCCCCACACCTGCGGCAGCGCCAGCAATCGCCGTCATCGCAACCACGATCATCAGCGCGCAAACCATCGCTCGACCGATCCCCAAGGCCATGCCTTCCTCCTGCGTCGCGCGAATACGACGCGCACTACGCCCGGCGATCGCGCCGCATTCGAGCCCCTGCCCGCCGCGCCGGCGCCATTTCACAATCCCCTTGCACGCATTGCCACCATTGTTCTTGTGCTCGTCACGTCGCGGGACTACACACGTAGCAGGTCCGAGCCACGGAAGGGCGGGTCAACCGCCGAAGTTACTCCACAAGGAGGATCCACGCATGAAGACGCGCATTGTTCTGCTCTCTGCGATGTTCGTGATGCTCGCGGTTCCCGTATTCGCGGGCAGCGGCGAGAAGTGCAGCTCCGGCACCCAGGCGTGCCTCAACCACTGGTCCGCCAAGAAGGACGCGGGCTGGACGGGACTGGACCTCGACAAGAGCGTGGAAGGCGTCGTCAAGGTCAAGGCCGTGACCCCGGACAGCCCGGCGGCCGCAGCCGGCTTCCAGCCCGGTGATGTGCTCCTGGCCTTGAACGGCGTCAAGATGTCCGACAAGGCGGGCATGAAGAAGGCCAAGGGCAGCTGGACGGCGGGCCAGGCGGTCACCTACACGGTGGAGCGGGCCGGCGCCGAGCAGCAGCTCGCGGTCACGCTCGCCAAGACGCCGGACCTCGTCTACGCCTCGATGCTGGGCAGCCACATGATGGAGAGCCACGCCGTGGTCGCGACGGCGGCGGCGGATGCCAAGGCGGCTAGCGCGTACGACAAGAAGTAGCGCCCGGGTAAAGCTAGAGCCGGTGTCCCACACGGGGCGCCGGCTCTTCGTTTGGCTCACGAGGCGTCCGAACAGGCCGGCGGCGTGGCGGTCGGTCAGCGCTCCGGTGCCCTGGATGCGCGTGAAGCGAACACCGCCCCACCCTCAGGGCTCCTCAGTGCTGCCACGCATAGGAGACCTTCGCGAAGAGCTGCCGGCTGCTTGGCTCGAGCTTGTCGGTCGCCGCGTCCAGCGCGTGCTCGTCGCCATAGCCCGCGTAGAGCACCGTCTGCCAATTGACCTTGTAGGCGAACAGCGCCGAGGCGTTGAGGGACGCGTCCTTGGGGCCGATCGCGAAGGTGTAGAGCGCCGGGTCGCGTCGGGTCTCGACGTACTGCCCGATGAGCCGCAGGAACGAGCGAGCATTGAATGTCCACGTGGCCCGCAGCCGCTCGATCTGAGCGGTGAAGAGCCGGCCCGAGAGGCCGCCCCCGGCATCCACATTGAGCCAGCGGCGGCTCACGTTCCCGCGCAACTCGAGGTGATCGCTGGGACGCACCGAGACGCTCCCCGAGAGCGAGGCGCCATGCCCCTCTCTCCCGTTGGCGAAATCGATCTCCTCGCCAAAGTTGGAATCGAGCGAGACCTGGTTGAGCACGCGCGACGGACTCGACTCCACGATGATGCGCGGCCGAACGCGCTTCAGCACGGCGTTTCCGACGCGGATCCCGTCCTGGCCGACCTCGAAGCGCAGAAAACTGTTGAATCCCCCATCCATGCCTGAGCCGACCGACACGCGCCGGCTCAGCACGTCGCCATTCGGCTCGGCGTCGTAGTAGTTGGTCGTGAAGATACGGATTCGATTAAAGAACGCGTCCTTTGGGCGGAGGGTGTAGCCCGCGTCGATGAACACCTCGCGGTAGCCGACCTGGGGGATGAATCCGTTGTCGGCCCGGAAGTTCGCGCCCAGCGACTGAGTCTGGAGATACCAGTCCTCGTGGCGGGTGCTGTGCGACCAGGAGAGCAATCCCGCGCCGTCCGAGAGATGGCGACCATCCCACTGGGGCGTGAGATCGGTGCGAACCGGGGTCTTCGTCTCGCTCCAGAGGAATTGCCCGGTGAACGAATCGGTCGCCCGCGGCCGCCACTGAAAGTCCGGCCCGAAGACGCGATTGGAGCCGCCGCCGTGGATCTCGCGCGTGGTGGCGAGCAGGCTCACGAAGGACTGGCCAAGGTCGCGCCGCACCCGCGCCACCCCAACATCCGATACGAAGTCCTGTAGGGCGACATCCGAGCCCTGTGGCCCCGGCAGGATGACGAGCCCATCGCCGCGATCCTGGGCAACCAGCGCCGTGTACGACGTGGACCCGAGGCGGCCGGTAGCGCGCAGCCCAACGCGCGGCGAGGTGACCGTACGCGTGTAGGCCGCGCTGAACGGGGTCGAGAAAAGATCGACCCCCTCGAGGAAGAACGGACGCTTCTCGGCGAAAAAGAGGGCGAAGCGCTCGTTGGCAACAATCTGGGCGGCGTCGGACTCGACCTGCGAGAAGTCGGGGTTAACCGTGCCGTCCAGGGTCATGCTGACGATCGGGCTCCACTTGAGGTCCAGCCCGGCCTCGGAGTCCACCGGATCGTTCTTGAGCGGACTGCCCAGCCCGGCGCCCGGGACGCTCGCGCGCGATGAACTGGTGTAGGGGGCGACCACCAAGTGCGACCCGCTCGGCAGGTCGGCGAGTCCGGTCAGCTTGCTCGAGTTGCAGATGAAGCAATTGACGTCGCGCGGCAGTCGGGCCGAGAAGAACTGGTAGCGCCGATCGCGCGGATAGTTGCGGTAGAGCAGGATGCCCCAGGTGGGCGCCTCGGTGTCCACATAGCGGAGCGAGCTGAACGGCACGCGGATCTCGAGCGACCAGCCGGTCGCCGTGACTTTTCCGGCTGCGTCCCAGAAGAAGTCGGGCGAGCTATCCTCCCCAGAGATGTCGCTCGTGAGCGCGTCGTACTGCAGGCCACGCGGGTTGGCGAGGAACATCTGGGCGGTCTTGCCGTCGTTCCGTGTGTCCACGATCACGCCCGCGTAGTCGGTCGCACCGCCCAGATTGTCGTGGTCCCCGAGCGGGCCCCGGATGGCGCTGGGAGCGGGATCATCGAACACGAAGCCCGCGTAGAAGTAGTCGGCGTCGTAGGCGAGGTACGCCGTGCTCTTCACCTGCGGCTCGACGTTGTCCCCCACGCGGGTCTCGAACCAGGTGGTGACCGGCTCCACCCCCTGCCAGCCGGCATCCGAGAGGTCGCCATCGGCGACGATGGGCCCCGCTGCGCGGCGGATGGATAGCGGCGGCCCCGGCTGTGGATCGGCCGCCCAAAGCGGCGCCTGGGCCGGAATGAAGACGAGGGCGAGCAACAGGGCGTAAACGATCGCGTACGGCGCGGGGCGGGCATGCATCATGGACCTTCTGACGGCTGGACCAGGGAAATGGTTGCAATCGAACCCGACGCACGGACCCTAGCCGAGGGTCCCGCCTGGCGCGCCCCATCATGGACCAGCGCGCCTCCCTGCCGACGGGCGCGGGCAAACGAGGGGGCGAGCGATCGGCGGGGTCCAGAGTCAGAAGCGCCCGCCAAGCAGCGAAGCCCGGGCACCTCGCCCGGGCTTCGCTGCTCCAGCCTTCGAAACGGCCGCTCGACTTCCTACCCCGCCACCGCCTGCTTCGGCCGGTAGGCTTCGGCGTTGTTGCTGAAGTCCCAGATCATCGGCGGCTCGATCCCGAGAGCGCGCGCGTAGGCGTAAAGCTGGCCGCGGTGGTGGAGGTACTCGTCGTTCACGACCTCGAATAGCGCGAAGCCCGGAAACGCCTTCCCCCACGGCGTAGGGACCATCGCCGCCAGGTGCCGGTCGGTGGTCGCCGCCGCCGCCCCGTCGCCGGCCCTCCAGCACTCGTTAACGAACTTCACCACGTCCTGCTTTGTCTTGAGGCTGGCGGCCATCGCCTTCTCTGCGGACTCGTCCGCCGCGACCTCGCCCTTGGCGACGCCTTCGGGGATGCGCTTCACGACGACGTCGTACATGTGGACGATCAGCTCGACCGGCGTCCGCATACCCGGAATCGGGCGGGTGTGAAGCTTGTCCTCCGGCAGCGCCTCGATCAAACGCAGCGTGATGCCGTGCTTCTGGCGGGTCATGTCCCACATCGCGGTGAGACCTTGCCTGTTCATGTCGGTAGTCTCCTGGTTGGCGCCGTTCTGGCGGTCGAAACGTGATCGGCCCGACTGTAGGCGTGCCGGAGCCGACCGGTCAATGTGGTCGCCCCTTGCGCCTCGGTACCTACACGCTGCGCGCCAGCGCCCGCGCCTTGTCGGTCCGCTCCCAGGTGAAGCTGGGCTCGGTGCGCCCGAAGTGCCCGTACGCCGCGGTCAGCCGGTAGATGGGTCGGCGCAGCCGCAGATGCTCGATCAGCCCCTTGGGCGTCAGATCGAAATGCCGGCGCACCAGGTTGGTGAGCTTCTCGTCGCTCACCTTTCCCGTCCCCTTGGTGTCCACCATGATGCTGACCGGCTCGGGCACGCCGATCGCATAGGCAATCTGCACCTCGCAGCGGTCGCACAGCTCGCTCGCCACCAGGTTCTTGGCCACGTAGCGGGCGCCGTAGCTGGCCGAGCGGTCCACCTTGCTCGGGTCTTTGCCCGAGAACGCCCCGCCGCCGTGGCTGCCGACGCCGCCATAGGTGTCGACGATGATCTTGCGGCCGGTGAGACCGGTGTCGGCCATCGGCCCGCCCTTGACGAACGAGCCGGTCGGGTTGATGTGGAAGGTGATCTTCTTGCCGCGCCGGAACCGCCGCGGCAGCACCGGGTCCACGACGTGCTCGATGATGTCGCGCTCGATGGTGCGGTGGCTCACGCCCTCGGCGTGCTGGCTCGACACGACGACGGTGTCGACGCGCAGCGGGCGACCGTCGTCGTACTCGATCGTCACCTGCGACTTCCCGTCGGGGCGCAGGTACGGCACGATGCCCTTGCGCCGCACGTAGGCGAGCCGGCGCGTGATGGCGTGCGCGAGCATGATGGGCAGCGGCATGAGCTGGCGCGTCTCGCGGCAGGCGAAGCCGAACATCAGACCCTGGTCGCCGGCGCCGCCCTTGTCCACCCCCATCGCGATATCGCCCGACTGGTCGTCGATCGTGGTCACGACCGCGCAGGTGTGACTGTCGAAGCCGTACTCGGCACTGTCGTAGCCGATCTGGCCGATCACCTCGCGCACCAGCTTGGGGATCTCGACGTAGCCGTTGCTCGAGATCTCGCCCGCCACCACGGCGAGCCCGGTGGTCACCAGTGTCTCGCACGCCACCCGGCTCTTCTTGTCCTGCGCGATCAGGGCGTCGAGCACGGCGTCCGAGATCTGGTCGGCGATCTTGTCAGGGTGTCCTTCGGTCACGGACTCGGAAGTAAACAGGTGTCGCGCTCCCATCACGGCTCCTCTATGTGGCTCATGGGTGGTCGTCTTGTGGCGTTCGTTCGATGCGCTACGTGATCTTCACCTCGCTCGAATCCCCGACGTTCAGGCGCTTGAACGCACCGCGCACCACGGCGTTCTCGCCTATGACCGAGGCTTCGATGAGGATGTCCTCGACGACCGCGTTCTCGTTGATGATGGAATCACGCACCACCGCGTTCTTGAGCCGCGCTCCGGCGGCCACCGACGCGTGGGGCCCAAGGATGCAGTTTTCGACCACCGCGGTCGGCGCGATCGCGACCGGCGGGTGGATGACCGAGCCCTCGATACGCTTCCCGTCCACCCGCTTGTCGAGCAGGACACGGTTGGTCTCGAGCAGCGTTTCGGTCTTGCCGCAGTCGTACCAGCCGGCGACCGGGAACGTGGTCAGGACCTCACCGTGCTGCACCATCAACTCCATCGCGTCGGTGAGCTGGAACTCGCCCTTGGTGCGGATGTCCTTGCGCTGGAGCTCTTCGAGCGCGGCGAACAGCGGCGCCGCATGGGTGAAGTAGTAAATGCCGGTGATGGCGAGGTTCGAGGCGGGCCGCTCGGGCTTCTCGATCAGCAGCGTCACCCTGCCGTTGCGGTCGGTCTCGACGATGCCGAACCGGCGTGGGTCCTCGACCGCCTTGACCCCGATGCTGTGCGTGGGCCCGGCGAGCACGCCGCGCAGGTCGGCCTCGAAGATGGTGTCACCGAGGATGATGAGCACCGGCCGGTCGCCCACGTGCGCGGCGGCGAGCGAGACCGCGTGGCCCAGTCCCAGGCGCTCGGACTGGTCGACGAAGTGGGCTTTGAGCGCGGGGTAGTTGCGCACCACGTAGTCACGCACCAGGTCGCCCATGTAGCCCACGATCAGCACCGCCTCGGTGATGCCGAGGCTCGGCAGGTCGTCCAGGATGTGGGCGATGATGGGCTTGCCGGCCACGTGCAGCAGCACCTTGGGCAGGGTGTGGGTATGAGGCCGCAGGCGGGTGCCCACACCGGCCACCGGGATGATCGCGATCGGGTTACCGGCCACGCTGGATCCTCACGTCACGGGGAGCGGGTCGCTCCCCAAGGTCATGCGCCGCGCCGCGCGGACTCCGCAAGGCGCCGCTTGAACTCGTCGATGCTCGCGATCGGCGTCGGGTCCACGCCGTTCATGAGCGCCAGGTACAGGCTCAGGTGATCGCCGAACTGGACCAGCGAGGCGAGGCGGGTCAGCCGGCCCTCGCCGACCGATTCCACCTCGTGCACGGCGGCGCCCTTGCGGGCGGCGTACTCGCCGGTCAGCGTCAGCCGCGTGCGCGTCGCCGCCGAATCCTCGACGTCGCGCAGCAGCAGCACCGCGATCGGCTTGGGCAGCCCGTCCTCGCATTCCCAGCCGACGATCTCGTTGTGGTTGATCTCGGGCACGACGCCCGAGTGGCCGAGCATCTTAGCATTTTCGTTCAACTGCTGTCGCACGCGGGTGGCCACCGCCCCGACCCGCTCGGCGCCGGCGTAGATGAATACCGTTCGGCCGGCGAGCGCAACCGCGAGACGCTTGGCGGGATTGGTCGCCTCGGGCGCCTCGGGCCCGATCGCGGCGTTGCGCGCGCGCAGGACGGTCGCGGCTTCGCGCCAGGCGGGCGCGGGATCGTCCACCCAGCCGAGCGCGTGGAGCAACGAGGTGAGCGTCACCCACGAGGAGAAGAGGGCGGCGCGCGGCGGGGAGCCGCCGGGAACGAGCGCGCACGGCACGCCGTCGCGCGCGCACCAGGCGCCGAGCGTGCCGCCGGTGGTGATGGCGGCGCGCGGCACGCCTCGCTCCCCCGCCTCGAGGTAGAGCGCCAGTGTCTCTTCGGTCTCGCCCGAATAGGAGCTGAGCAACGCCAGCGAGTCCCGGGTCACGAACGCCGGCCAGTGATAGTCGCGCACCACGACCAGCGGGTGCGGCAGACGGTCGCGGTAAAGTCCTTCGCTAAGGTCGGCGGCGATCGCCGAGCCGCCGAGCGCGCCGACGGCGAGCAGCGTGGGAACGCCCATACGAGCGCCCGGGGGCAGGCGCCACGGCGCGGCGGCGTCCCGCTCCAGCGCCGCCTCGATCTGCTCCGGCTGGCCGATGATGCGGGCGCTCATCCCGTCCGCGTCACGGATGCCGTAGGGCGGCTGAAGCAGATTTCCGCTCATGCGATCCCGCCGTGGCGAACGCGGCAGGACGGCTCGGATAGGCGCCCGCTCACGCGTCTCCCCCGTCGCCGGCCAGATACTCGGGCAGCAGCGGATCCAGCTCGGCATGCAGCAGCTTGCGGACCTCCTCGGCCGTGTCGCGCGCCAGCGCCTGCTCGGCGATCTCGCGGGCGCGGGTCGCGGGCACGCTGCGGATCGCGGCCTTGACCCGCGGCAGGTCGAAGCACGATACGCTCAGCTCGTCCACGCCGAGTCCGATGAGCAGGACCGCAGTGCGAGGATCGCCCGCCATTTCTCCACACACACCCACCCACCGCTTGGCGCCATGACCGGCGTGCACGGTGTGACTCAGGCTCCTCAGCACCGACGGGCTCAGGGGCTCGTAGAGATGGGCGAGCCGCTCGTTGTCGCGATCCATCGCCAGCGTGTACTGGATCAGGTCGTTGCTGCCGATCGAGAGGAAGCGCGACTCGCGCGCGAGCAGATCGGCGACCCACACGGCGCTCGGGGTCTCGATCATGATCCCGATCTCGAGGTCGTGGTCGTATTCCGCGCCCTCCTTGTCCAGCTCGGCGGTCGCCTGGCGGCACAGGGCGAGCGCGCTGCGCAGCTCCTCGACGCTCGCAATCATCGGGTACATCATGCGCGCGCGCCCGTGGGCGCTGGCGCGGTAGATGGCGCGAATCTGGGCGCGGAAGACGTCGGGATGCGCGAGCGCGAACCGGATGCCGCGGTAGCCGAGGAACGGGTTGGTCTCGTGGGTGGTCCCGAGGTAGGAGGCCACCTTGTCCCCGCCCAGGTCCATGGTGCGGAAGATGACCGGTCGCGGCGCCATGCGCTCGGCGACCGAGCGGTAGGCGCGGTACTGCTCCTCCTCGCTCGGCAGCTCGGCGCGGTCCAGGTAGAAGAACTCGGTGCGGAACAGGCCGACGCCGTCCGCCCCCACCTGAAGCACCGCCTCGATCTCTCCGGGCAGCTCGATGTTGGCGCTCAGCTCAACCCGCCGACCGTCCGGGGTCACAGCTGGCTCGTCACGCAGCGCGCCCAGCTCCTGAGCGCCTTTTTCGAGCCGCGTACGGCGGGCCCGGTAGCGGGTCGCGATCGCGGGCGTGGGATCCAGCTCGACCTCGCCGCGGAAGCCGTCCACGATGCCCAACTCACCGTTCTTCGCGCTCTGCATGATGCCGCGCACGCCGACCACCGCGGGGATGCCGCGCCCGTGGGCGACCAGCGCGCTGTGCGAGGTGCGGCCGCCCACCTCGGCGACGAAACCCAGCACGCGCTCGCGGTCGAGCAGCGCCACGTCGCTCGGACCGATCTCGTGCGCGATCACCACCGAGGGGCGCTCGATCACGCTCAGCCCCTTACGACCGTCGCCCATGAGATGGCGCAGCACACGCCGCTCGATGTCCAGGATGTCGGCGCTGCGCTCGCGCAGGTACTCGTTCTCGACCCGCTCGAGACGCGCGGCGACACCGGCCATGTAATCGCGGAACGAGATCCCGGCGTTGCGACGCCGATGGATGCTCTCGTGCACCGCGCGGCGCAGCTCGGGGTCGTCCACCATCAGCATCTGGGCGTCGTAGATGCCCGCCTCGCTCTCCCCCAGCTCGGCGGCGATGCCATGGCGTATCTGGGCCAGGTCGCGGCGCGAGGCCTCGAGCGCCTTCTCGAAGAAGGCGACCTCCTCCTCGATCCGCTCCTCGGGGATGGCGAACTCCTTGACCGAGTACTCCTCGGCCACGATGAGGTGGATCGGGCCCACGCCGATGCCCGGCGAGGCGGCGATGCCGGTGAACTTCACGGCTTACCTCCGAACCTGCCCGCGACCAGCTCCTCGAGCGCGGTGAGCGCTTCCCGTTCGTCCTCTCCTTCGGTGCGCACCTTGATGATGGCCCCCTCCTCGGCGGCGAGCATCAGCACGCCCATGATGCTCTTGCCGTTCACCTCGAGATCGTCGCGGCTCACGAACACGTGCGACTTGAAGCGGGCCGCGGTCTTGACGAACTCGGCGCAGGGGCGCGCGTGCAGACCGAGCTGATTAAGGATGACGAGCTGCGCTTCGACCAATGAGCCCCCCGGTCCCCGATGTGAGCCGCACGTTCAACGAAACCACGCCGCGGCCATGCACAGCACGCCCGCCCCCAGCGCCCAGTGGGTGGGGGTGGGTCGCGCATGCTGCGCGGTGAGCAAGCCGAGCGTCAACCCGCCCGCCAGCGTGGCCTGGAAGGGCAGGCTCTGCGGCGTCCCCCCCGGCACCAGCAACGCCGCCAGCACCACGCCGACCAGCGCGGCGCCGAACATCGAGGTCGTCTTGACTGCGCGCTCGAGCCGGCCGCGCAGACCGGTGGACAACACCTCCGCCCCCAGCCGGTAGCCCCACGTCACGCCGCGCAGGCGCAGGGTGAGATGGACGGCGTTGTAGCACATCAGCAGCGCCAGCGCCCCGACCCACGAGCCGCCGAGGGCGAACAGAACCCCAAGGCAGGCCGCAAACGGGCGCAGCGTGAACCAGAACAACCGGTCGCCGAGCGCCGCCAGCGCCGAGCCCAGCATGGTCTTGACCCGCGCGATGGCGTCGTCGTCGGGCGCGGCCCCCATGGCTCCCCCCATGGATTCCAAAGCCCGCTGCTCCTCGAGCCTCGCCACTGCCCCGAGGGCGAGCGACGCCAGCGTCGGTTGCGTGTTGAAGTACGCGGTGTGCTCGGCCAGCCGATTCCTGCGGGTGGCCGCGTCGGGATAGAGCCGCTCGAGCACCGGCGCGAAGCACCACGCCCAGCCGAGCCCCTGCTGGCGTTCGTAATTCCAGGTCGCCTGCAGCAGCGACGTGCGCGCCGCCACACGGGCCAGATCGCTGCCGGTCACCCGCGCCATCTCAGGGCGTCCCCACGATGTAGACCAGCCATGCGGCGATCAGCGCCGCGCCGAACACCGCGATCCGCGAGAGCCGTCGCTGGACGAAGGCGTGGAGGAGCTGGGCGAGCCCAAGCCCCAGCCACAGGGGCTGGGCGAGCGCCCACGCACTGGCGAGCCACAAGGATTCCGACGTCACCAGACGCTGGAGGCCCACAACCGCCGCCGCCAGGCAAACGGCGCAGTAGGCTACACCGACCGCGAACGCGAGGACAACGGCGGCGCGCTGGGCCGCTCCCAGTGCGCCTTCGTCGCCCAGCCGCAGCCGCGCTTCGCACCAGCGGCTCAGCCCCTCGTTGAGCCGCCGTTGCCACTTGAGCAGGCCGGCGCCCACAATTGCCGCGAGGAGTCCGCTCATGACGCCGAGCAGCGCGCAGGCGTCCTTGCTGATCATGAACGGCTGCGCGGCGCCGAGCGCCAGCGCGGTGCCGACCCCGATCACGCCGCCGACCGCGTAGTCCTCGGGCGTGCGCGCGCCGACCGGCACCGTGCTGGCCGCCAGGATCTGGAGCACGATCGCCACCTGGAGCGCGGTACGCCAATCCCCCCACAACGCCCCGAGCAGCGTGCCGGTGACGAGCGGCTGCGAGAAGAAGGTCTGGGCGACCGGCGTGGCGTCGAGCGCGGCCACCCCACCGAGCAGGATGGTGCCGAGCAGCTTCGGATTCACGCCGGCCTGCCGCTGCGGCCGGGCGCCAGCCGGAAGCGCACCCGCCAGGGCTTGCCGCGCTCGAGTGCCACCGCGAACCCGTAGCGCAGCTCGATTCCCTGAAACACGCGCTCGGCGCCGGCCTCGGAAAGCGAGACGGTCTCGATCGGGGCGCGCTCGAGCGACGCCTTGCGGTCGAGCCAGATGTCCAGCCTGCGGTCGGCCCACTCGTCCACGAACGCCGCGCGCGCCAGCACCGGGTGCCGCGTGCGGGCCGCGAAGTGGGGCGGCGTCGCGCGCTCGCCCTCGATCTCGACGTAGCGATCGGCAGCCTCGGCCACGTGAAGCCCCAGGTTCAGCTCGACGGTCAGCCTGCCCAGCCGCGACCGGTCCGAGGTGAGCGTGTATTCCACTTCGAGCATCCCGTCCATGCCCACGAGGTAGCGCTTGGCGATGGCCGGGGCGGCGGTCTCGGGGGCGGCAAAGCCGATGCCGGGGGCGTCCTCCCCCGGCGCGAACCTGGTCTCCGCCCAATCGTGGACAAGCGTCCCCTCGGTCCAGCGGTCCACGAACGAGTCGCGGCCGTGCGGATCGTGTTGCTCGGCGAGCGCCGCAAGCCCCGGCTCCTTGACCCGCAGCTCGTCGTGGATGCTGCGCCCCTCGGCCGCCCCAGACTCGGCCTCCGCCAGACGCCGGTGGTAGGCCTCGTGGCGGCGCGCGAGCGTGTCGCCGTAGTTCCAGAGCGCTGCTCTATCGTCGAACGCCCACATGCGGCCGCCGCGCGCCGACACCCATACCGCCCAGCGCTGGTTCTCGAGCAACGCGTCGGGGACACCATCCAGATCGAAGTCCGCGCGCTCGATGCGCGGCGCCTCGGGGGCAAGATACGCCTCGACCGCGATCAGCTCGCGGTAGAGCGCGGCGCGCAGATGCGGCAGGTAGAGCCCGCCAAAGACCCCGTGCCAGTAGGGACAGTTGCACTGGGCGCGCCACAGGCGGGTGCGCGCCTCGCGCCAACGCTCGTCGTCCTCGGCCGGGTGCTCCCACAACCGGTGCGAGGCGCGCAGCACGCGCTTGTGCAGTCGGTTCACCTCGGGGTAGCGCGCCGCGAAGTTGCGCCAGTGGCCGCCGCGCACCAGGTCGCGCGCGGCATCACCGAGCGTGGGCGTCAGCAGATCGACCGCCTGGTGGTAGCGCTCCTGCGCCCGGGGCGGGAGCGACCATTCCTCCATCTCGTGGTACGAAGCGGTCGGCAGGTAGGCGAGCCCGCGCGGAGCGTGGTGCGCCATCGCCTCGGCCGGGGTGCGCAGCTCGATCCACGGGTTGGCGGTCAGCAGGTCGGCGAATCGTTCGAGCCAGCGCTGCTCGTAGCAGCGCGCGTGCGTCCCGGGCCACACGCCGAACTTCTCGCCGTCGTCCCCGAGCACCGCGATCCGCCCCTCTCCGCCATCGGCAACCCGCCGGAGCAGCTCGACGGTCTGCTCGGGCTCGCCGAACGGGACCAGGTAGCGCAGCTCGCGATGGATGGGGAACACGGCGACGCTCCGGCCCTGGTCCTCGGTGAGGAAGTAACCCCACAGCTCGTCGCGCTCGAAGCCCGCCGCAACGAAGTGGGCATCGTCCACCGCCGTGTACGCCGCGCCGGCGGCGGCGAGGCTCGACGCGAGCCCGGGCTCCCACACACGTTCGGCGAGCCAGACACCGCCCGGACGGCGACCCAGCTCCAGCTCTAGCCAGTCGGCCATCGCGCGGATCTGGCCACGCCGGTCCACTTCGGAGATGGCGGGCAGGATGGGCTCGAAGAACCCACCGCCCCACAGCTCCACCTGGCCGCGCTCGACCAGGGTCCGCAGCCGGCGGAGGTAGTCGGTCTGGTGGAGCGCCATCCACTGGAGCAGCGGTCCGCTGTGGTGCATCGCGAGGCGGATCGCGGGGTGCTTTTCGAGGAACGCGAGGAACGGGTCGTAGGCGTCGCGCCAGGCCTGTTGGAACACCGAGTCGAAGTTGCCGACCGGTTGATGGTCGTGGACGATCAGCGTGAGCGTGATGGGTCGCATCGGTCAGCGCGGCTCAGACCACGGCGGGACGGGTCGGCTCACGCGGGGGCGCTTGCCGGGTCGAGCGATGCCAGCGGCCTGGGCACCGCGGCCGGCACGTCCTGCACCTCGAGCGCCACGCCGCGGGCGAGCAACGCGCGGGCGCGAGCTCGGTCGGCATCGTCCAGGTAAATGTACTCGTTGACCTTGGTCCTGCCCGGGGCGTAGTGGAGGCCGCCCAGGTTCAATCGCGCGATCGCCGCGCCGGCCTCGACCAGGGCGAGCGCGGTCTTGAGGTCCCGCACCAATAGGAACGCGCCGCCCGGGGCAGCCTCCTCCTGCGCCCACGCGGCGGTCATCGCCGCGACGGTCACGACCTGCACCTCGACATCGGGCACGGCGCTCGACATGAGATCCTGCTCCCAAGCGTTGGCTGCGGCCGCGTCATCCACCACCCAGATGCGCTCGGGATGGAGGCGCTGCCCCCACGCCACCAGGATCTGGCCATGGATGAGCCGGTCATCCACCCGCTGCAGTAGCCAGCTCATGCCGTCTGGCCGTGATGCAGCCGGATGCTGTCCCGCCCCTTCCGGATGAGCCGCTCGGCCAGCGCCATGGGGCCGTACTCGTCGCGATTGTGAAGGTAGTCGAGCAGCAGCGGCAGGTTGATGCCGGTCACGACGACGACGTCGCCGTGGCCGCGCGCCGCGGCGACGCCACAGATGTGACACGAGCCGCCCCAGAAATCGGTGAGCACGAGGCCCCCCTCGCGCCAGTCCGCGACCCGACGCGAGATCGCCTGCTCCAGGTCCTCGCGAGAGAGCCCCTCGTTGGAGAGCACCTCGACCCCTTCGACCGCCCCATAGACCTTCTCGGCCGCGCGCAGGAGCGCGTCGGCCAGGTCGGAGTGCATGGCGAGCAACGCCGCGGTGCGTGGCACTATTCCGTATCCTCCCGCACCCAGGCGCGGGCGGCGCTTTTGCGTTTCATCAGCTCGATCAGGTGCTGGTTCAGTCGCTCGGCCGGCGAGTAGCCACCGTACACCTTGACCAGGTAGTTGAGCGCGATCACCTCGCCGATCACGGTGATGTTCTTACCCGGGGTGATCGGCACCTGCACGAGCGGGATCTCCACGTCGAGGAACGTGCTCTTGCGTTCGTCCAGCCCCAGCCGCTCGTAGTCCTCTTCCGCCGACCACTCGCGCAGGTTGACCTCGACCTCGACCCGCTTCTGGAGCCGGATCGAGCGGATACCGAACACGGTCTGCACGTCGATGATGCCGAGCCCGCGGATCTCCATGTGATGCCGCAGGAGCTGGTTGCCGCTGCCGATCAGCAGGTCGCCGTGGCGCTTGGTGATCGTTACGACGTCGTCCGCCACCAGCCGGTGCCCGCGCTCGACCAGGTCCAGCGCGGTCTCGGACTTGCCGATCGCGCTGCTGCCGGTGAACAGCAGGCCGCATCCATAGACGTCCACCAGCGAGCCGTGCACCGTGACCTGTGGCGCGAACATGTGATCAAGGTACGAGGTGAGCGAGTGGATGAAAGGCGTGGTGCTCTGACCGGTGCGCAGCACCGGCACCTGGCACTCGTTGGCGCGCGACACCAGATAAGGCGGCACCTCGAGCCCCTTGCAGACGACGATGAGCGGCATCGAGAACTGGTAGAGCCGATCGATCGCCTCGCGGACACGCTCGGGGCTCAGCGTCGCCAGGTAGGTCAGCTCGGTCTGGGCGATGATCTGGATGCGCTCGGGCAGGAAATTCTCGACGAATCCCATGAGCGCCATGCCGGGGCGATGGATATCGCTCACCGTGATCTCGCGGCGAGAGGCGAGCGACTCGCTGATGGATTCGAGCTGGAGATCCTGGCGCTGGTCCTCAAACAACCGGGCAACGCTCAGCGTCTGCACGCGGTGTCACTCCCCCCTGGGGATGCCGCCATTGCCGGCCGGTCCGGGCGGCTCGTCGAAGAACTCCCCCAGCATATCCTCCTCGCCCGTGGAAGACGAACCGGTGATGACGATCTCCCGCGCCTGTCCGTCGCGCTTGCGGCTGAGACGCTTCTCCTTGAGGCGGAGGATCTGCTGCTCGAGACGCTCGGCGGCCAGCTCGATCGCGGCGCGCGAATCGCTCGCCTCCTCGCGGCTGATGACTTCGCCGCGGCGCAGCTTGAGGGTGATCTCCGCCGAGTGGCGGTACTTCTCGACCCCGAGCACCACGTGCGCTTCCATGAGATCACGCGGGTCGCGGAAATAACGTAGCAGCCGCTCGAGGCGCTGCTGGGCGAACTGCCGGTCTTCGGGAGCGAACTCGCAGTGACGGGCGGTGGTGCTGATCTTCATGGCCTACCTCGTCGAGCTTCGCCGCGCCGGGTCTGCGGCGACCCGGCCACGGCCGTGCGGTGCGTGATCAGGCCACCCGGCGGCGGAATCGGGCCGGCAGGATGGCCAGCTGCTCGCGATACTTGGCCACGGTGCGACGCGCGATGCGCAACCCCTTCTCGTGCAGCAGGTCCGCAATCCGTTGGTCGGACAATGGTTCCTTCTTGTCTTCCTCCGCGATGAGGGTGTTGATGATGTCCTTGGCGGTACGGGCCGAAACGTCCTCGCCGTCCTCGGTCTCGAGACCCGACGAGAAGAAGAACTTGAGTTCGAACACGCCTCGCGGCGTCTGCACGTACTTGGCGCTGCACACCCGGCTGACGGTTGATTCGTGCATGTCGATCTGGCGGGCCACCTGCTGCAGCGTGAGCGGACGCAGGAACGCGATGCCCTTGTCGAAGAACTCCCGCTGCTCGCGGATGATGCAGTTCATCACCTTGATCATCGTACGGCGCCGCTGCTCGATGGTCTGGATCAGCCAGCGGGCCGAGTTGAGCTTGCCCTGGATGTACTCGCGGGTCTTGCCCTCGTTGCCTTTGAGCTCCGACTTCTTCTTGTCGCGCAGCACGCTCTCGTAGGCCGAGGAGATCCTCAGCCGCGGCACGTTGCGATCATTGAGCAGCACGACGTATTCCTCTGCGACGCGCTCGACCAGCAGGTCGGGGACCACGTACTTGGGATCCTCGGCAGACACTTCGAGCCCGGGCCTGGGATTCAGGGTCGCGACGACGTCGGCGGCCTCCTGGACCTCCTCGACGGTGCACTTGAGCTGGCGCCCGATCTCGGGGAAGCGGCGGTTGACCAGGTTGTCGAACTGGGTGGCGATGAGCCGCCAGACCAGCGTGTCCTTCTCGCCCCGCGTGTCGAGCTGGATGAGCAGGCACTCGCGTAGGTCACGGGCACCCACTCCGACCGGCTCGAGGGCCTGCACCACGCGCAGCGCCCGCTCGCATTCCTCGATGGTCGCCCCGGTCGCCGTCACGACCTCATCGAGCGGCGTCACCATGTAGCCCCGGTCGTCGAGCGAGCCGATCAGGAACTCGCACAGCGTCAGGTGTGCGGGCGCCAGCTCCAGGAAGTGGAGCTGTTCGAGCAGACTCTCGGCCAGGGTCGTGCGAGTGACCGGTACCTTCTCGAGGAACTCGATGCTGGTCTCGCTCTGGGGGATATAGGCACGGTCGAGAGCGCCGTCCTGCATGTACTCGGACCAGTCGATCGTGTCCTCCTCGGGCTTCTCCTCGGCCTCCTCGTTGGCGGTCTCCTCGGGGGAATCCTCCTTGGCGATGTCCTCGCTCTCGGTGACCTCGTCTACCTCCTCGAGCAGGGGGTTCTGCATGATCTCGTGCTTGAGGATCTGCTGCAGCTCGAGGGTCGGGACCTGGAGCAGCTTCAATGCCTGCTGCAGGCGCTGGGTCATGATCAGCCCCTGCTTCTGCGTCAGAATTAGCGAGTGTCTCATTTCCATCGTGGATGGCTCCCTATCACAGTCGGAAACGCTCGCCGAGGTAGATTTCGCGTGCCCGCGGGTCGTTGGCCAGATCTTCGGCCGAACCCTGCAGCAGGATGCGCCCCTCGTACATGATGTATGCGCGGTCGGTGATGCTCAAGGTCTCCCGCACGTTGTGGTCGGTGATCAGCACTCCGAGTCCCCGAGCGCGCAGGCGCCGTACGATGTCCTGGATCTCCCCGACCGCGATCGGATCGATGCCCACGAACGGCTCGTCGAGCAGCATGAACGACGGCTCGCGCACCAGCGCACGGGTGATCTCCACCCGCCGCCGCTCGCCGCCGGACAACTTGTGCGCCTGGCGGTCGGCCAGATGCGTGAGGTTGAGGTCCTCGAGCAGCACCTTCAAGCGGGCCTGGCGGGCCGCCCGCGTCATGTCCATGGTCTCGAGCACCGCCATCAGGTTGTCGCGCACCGAGAGCCGGCGAAAGATGCTGGGCTCCTGCGCGAGGTAGCCGAGCCCCGCGCGAGCGCGCCGGTAGACCGGCTCGTCGGTGATGTCGCGTCCCTCGAGGAGGATGCGCCCCTTTTTGGGCGTCAGCAACCCGACGATCATGTAGAAGGAGGTGGTCTTGCCCGCCCCGTTCGGGCCCAGCAGACCGACGACCTCGCCTTTGCGCACCTGGATCGTAACGTCGCTCACCACGCGCCACTTGCCGTAGAAGTGCACCAGGTTCTCGGCGACCAACCCCTCGCCGCGCACCACCGGCACCGGGGCGTCCGCAACGATCGCCGGGCCAGGAGCGTGGGTCACCGGGTGCCGCCACGCTGCTCGACGGTGCCGCCCGAGCGGGTGTGTACTGTGGCCTTGACCTCGCGCTTGAACTGGAAGTCCTTGAGCTGAGGGTCGCTCTCGAAGCCCCAGCCCGTGAGCACGTCTCCGCGGCGGTCCACGCGCACGAACGACTCGGTCTGGATACGCTGCTGCTTGTTGCGGAACTGGAGTTGATCGGTGGTCATCCGCGTGCCTTCGGTGGTCTGGATGACCACGCCACCGCGGGCGGTCATGTCGCGCGAGAGGTCGTTCATCTCGCCCTCGGGCGAGGTGAGCGTCGAGGCGCGCTCGCCCTTGTCATCAAAGAAGTCGATGCGCAGCCCGCGCGCGAGCACCGTGTTGCGAGCCCGATAGGTGGCGGCCGAGCGGGCGTACATCTTCCACTGGATGGCGCCCAGATCGGTCTCGGTCGCCTCGAAGTCGCTGACTTCCTGATCTGGCAGCTCACTGGCGGCGGGCACCGAGCTCACGCGGGGGCTCTCACCGCAGCCCGGGATACCGATCAGCACGACCCAGGCGAGCGCGACGGCGAACGACGGGAGTCGGTATGTCGCGAGTGAACGCATGGAGAGGATCCCGGCTGGGCTCCGATGCCCGGTCATGTAGCTGGATGGCCACGCTAGCAAACACCCCGCGGCGTCGCAAGCACGGTCTGTGCCAGCAGCTTCAGCATCTGTTATCGGGTCGTCGTGGCTTGGACTTGACGGCGAAGCCGGGGCGCGCGTCGAGATCCGGACGCGTCGGAAAGGAAAGGGCGGGGCTACCGGTGCCCCCGGCCCGAGTGTCCGCGTTTCGCGGCGAGTGCCTGCGCCTCTACGCACCGGCCCGCAGGCAGTCGTGCAGGTGCAGCACACCGATCGGGTGGCGCTCCCCGTCCACAACGACCAGCGCCGTGATGGGCCCCGGGGCGTGCTCCTCCATCATCCGTACCGCCGCGGCGACCAGCGTGTCTCCGCCGATGGTGCTGGGCGAGCAGGTCATCACGTCGGCGGCGGTCAGGTGCCAGGGATCAGAGTGCTTGACCAGGATGCGCTTGAAGTCGCCGTCAGAGATGACCCCGGCGAGCCGGCCCTTCCCGTCCACCACGGTCGTGATGCCGAGGCGCTTGTCCATGATCTCGAGCATCACGGCACGCAGCCGGGTGCGCTCCCGCACCTGAGGCAGGGCCTCCCCGGCATGCATCAATTCCGCCACCCGGCGAGAGGCGACCCCGCCGATCACACCACCCGGATGGAGGAAGCGAAAGTCCTCGGGGCGGAAGCCACGCCGCTCGAGCAGCGCCACCGCGAGACAGTCGCCCATGACCTGGGCAAGCGTGATGCTGGTCGTCGGCGTCAGGTCCATCGGGCACGCCTCGCGTGCCGGCCCGGTAAGCAGGGTCACCTGGCTGCGGGCGGCGAGGGCCGAGTGCTTCGTGGCGATGATGCTCACCAGAGGAATGCCGTGGCGCTCGAGGTATTGGAGCAGCGCCAGCAGCTCCTCGCTGCCGCCGCTCTTCGAGATGAAGAGCGCGGCGTCGCCCGGCATGAAGAGCCCGGCATCGCCATGCAGCGCGTCGGTCGGGTGGAGGAACACGGCCGGCGTCCCGGTGCTGGTGAGGGTGGCGGCGAGTTTGTGACCGACCAGGCCCGATTTGCCGACGCCCGAGACGATCACCTTGCCGCGGCAGGCGGCGAAGATCTCGACGGCGCGCAGGAACTCGGGGCCGAGACGGGATTCGAGCGCGGCGATGGCGGCGGCCTCGATCCGGATGACCTGTCTTGCGAGGGCTAGGAGATCGGTTCCCGCTCCGGGTGCCCGGCCGGCTCCGGGTGCCCGGCCGGCTCCGGGTGCTCGACCGGCTCCGGGCCGGGGCGCCCCACTCCTGGCGGGGGCCCGTCGCTTCGCTCCAGCCCCGCTCGTCTTGGGGGCCCCGGCCCGGAGCTTGCGCTCTGCCTGAGCTGCGCGGCCCATCGCCTTGCCCTTATTGGGCTTGGGCTTGGACTTGGGCATTGGCTTCACATCACCTCGTACTTCCTGAGCACTTCGTCCCAGGTGCCGTTGTGACGCAGGATCAGCTCGACGGCCTCGCGGACGGCGCCGCGGCCGGCGTCATGGACGGTGGTGGTCTTCGCCACGTGCTTCACCTGTTGCACGGCATCTGCGACGGCGATGGGCCATCCCACGCGCTTGAGCAACGGCACGTCGGGCAGGTCGTCGCCGACGGCGGCGCAGGCGGCCCAGAGCACTTCCTCGCGGGCGCGTACCTCCTCCGCCACCGCCACCTTGTCCTTGATGCCGAGGTAGTGCTCCAGCTTGAGATCCACCATGCGGCCCTTGACGGCGGCCGAATCGCGGCCCGAGATGATCACCGGCAGCAGGCCCAGATCGCGGGCCCAGTCGAGGGCGATCCCGTCGCGGACGAAGAAGTTGCGCTGGTCGCCGCGGGTGTCCCAGCCGATCACGCCGTCGGTGAGCGTGCCGTCCACGTCGAGGAACAGCAGGCGGACCTTGCCGGCGGGCGGGCTAGGCATGGGCGCGCTCGGCCACCGCATCGTGGACCCGACGCGCCTCATCGAGGAACGCCTCGGCCTCGGCGAGCGGCAACTGGGTACCGGCATCGGAGAGGGCCCGCTCGGGCTCGGGGTGTGCCTCGAAGAACAGCGCGTCCACCCCGCAGGCGATCGCGGCGCGCATGAGCGGGAACGCGTAGCGCCGGTCGCCGCCGGTCTCGACACCGCCCGGCTTCTGCAGGCTGTGGGTCGCGTCGTAGACCACCGGCCAGCCGAGCGCGCGCATGGCGACCAGGCCGCGCATGTCCACGACCAGGTCGTGGTAGCCGAAGCTGGTGCCGCGCTCGGTGAGCATGACCCGCTCGCCACCCGCGCGGGTGAGCTTCTCGACCGCCTGCGCCATGTCCTCGGGGGCGAGGAACTGTCCCTTCTTGACGTTGACCGCCCTGCCGGTGCGTGCCGCCGCCTCGAGCAGCGCGGTCTGGCGGCATAGGAAGGCCGGGATCTGGAGCGCGTCGGCCACTTCGGCCGCCGCGGCGACCTCATCCACTTCGTGCACGTCGGTGAGCACCGGGACTCCGAGCTCGCGGCGCACGCGCTCGAGCGCGCTCAGCGCCTGGTCGGGCGGCAGGCCCGCGAACGAGCGGGCGCTCGAGCGGTTGGCCTTGCGGTAGGACGCTTTGAACACGAACGGCAGGTCGCGCGCGGCGCAGGCCGCCTTGAGGTGGGCCGCCACCTTGAGGCACAGATCGGGATTCTCGACCACGCATGGCCCGGCGATGATCAGGAGCCTCGGGCCCCCCACCTCGGCGGCGCCGATGGTGAATCGCTTCATGCGTTGCGCGGCGTGCCGGGGGGCGCGCCCACAGCACCAAGGGCACCCAGGGCGCCGGTGGCCGCCGTGCGCAACCCCATACCCTCGGCATCGTCCGACCCGGGGAGCGGCGAATCGATCATCTCGTGCCGTGGCTCGGGGGCAAAGTCGTCGTCCCCCAGTCGGGCGCGACGGCGCTCGAGCGCGGCGCGCACGAAGTCGGTGAAGAGCGGATGCGGCTCGTGCGGGCGCGACTTGAGCTCGGGATGGAACTGGACCGCCAGGAACCAGGGATGGTCCGGCAGCTCGATGATCTCGACCAGCTCGCGCCCCACGCACTTGCCCGACAGCACCAGCCCGCGCGACTGGAGCTGGGCGGCATACTTGTTGTTGAATTCGTAGCGGTGCCGGTGGCGCTCTTCCACCTCCAGCTTGCCGTAGGCGCGGGCGGCGAGGCTCCCTTCCTTCAGCGCGCAGCGATAGGAGCCGAGCCGCATGGTGGCGCCCTTGTCGGTCACGTCGGACTGCTCGCTCAGCAGATCGATGACCTTTTGCGTCGTCGAGGAATCGAACTCGCTCGAGTTGGCCTGCGCCCAGCCCACCACGTTGCGCGCGAACTCGATGGTCGCCACCTGCATCCCAAGGCACAGGCCCAGGTACGGGACGCCGCGCTCGCGCGCGAACTGGGCGGCCATGATCTTGCCCTCGATGCCGCGCTCGCCGAACCCGCCCGGGACGACGATGCCATCCAGGTCATGGAGGAAGGCGGCCGCGCCCTGTTGCTCAATGTCCTCGCCCTCGATCCAGCGCAGATCGACGCGCGCGCGGTTGGCCGCCCCCGCGTGGACGAACGCCTCGATGATGCTCTTATAAGCGTCGCGGACGTGGGTGTACTTGCCGACGATGCCGACCACCGCGCGCTTGGTTGGGTGCATCACCCGGTCGACGAACGCGTCCCAGGCCTTCAGGTCGGGTTCGCCCGCCTCGAGGCCCAGCTCGCGCACCACCAGAGAGTCGAGCCCGCCACGGTGGAAGATCTGCGGCACCTGGTAGATCGAGCTCACGTCATTGGCGTCAATGACCGCCTCGGTCGGCAGGTTGCAGAACAGCGCGATCTTCTCGCGCAGCTCGCT
>CAYONG010000217.1:0-7797 GCA_964405235.1 uncultured bacterium
GCCCACCAGTTCGATGGCGCCATCGACGCCCCCGGGGAAGATCTCCCGAACCGCCTCCGCGATGTGGCCATCGTCTACGAGAACGTGATCGACTCCGAGCGCACGGAGCTGGTCAGCGCGTTCGGGTCGCCTGGTCGTGGAGACCACGGTGGCGCCCTGACGCTTGGCCAGGATCGCTGCCATCAACCCGACCGACGATGTCCCTCCCCGAACCAGCAGGGAGTCGCCCATCTGCAGTCCGACACCGACCGTGAGTGAACCCCAGGCCGTTTGAAGGACCTCCGGGAGTGCCCCCAGGCGGGCCCAGTCGAGGTCCGTTTCCACGGGGATGACGGACGCAGCGGGAACCAGGGTGTAGTCGGCGTAGCCGCCGTCGAACGAGCGCCCCATGCCCCCCATCATCGCGACCGCCTTGGAACCGACCTCGAGATCGGTGCCTGGCGCGGCCTCGACAACCCCAGCCGCTTCGATACCCAACACGCGCGGGAAGGTCACGTCCGGTCCTGCGAGCCCCAGGCGGGTATGCAGCTCAGAGCGATTGAGACCGAACGCTTCTACCCGCAAGAGGACCCAGCCCGCGCGTGGCTCGGGCTTGGGTACCTCCCGGATGTGCAGGGCCGTCGGGGGCCCTGGCGCATCGAGGACGATGGCCCGCATGGTCGTCACGGGCTGCTACACGTCATACCGTCGCCAGCTCCGCGACCACTCGGATCTTGAACCGGTCCTTGTTCGCCACGGCCCAGTCTTCGAACGTGGACAGGTCCGGGTTGATGGACCGGACCAGGGTGATGTCGCGGGCACCGACGTAGGCGTCCTCGAAATCGTGCTTGAACTGGAACATGTTGCCCACGTCGTCGGCACCGGGGAACCCGAACGTCCGGTAGACGGACGGCGGCACATCCACGTATCGGACCTCTTCGCCGAGGACACCCGACAGCGTCGCCGCCATCTCCGCGATGCGGAGATGCTCACCCGCGATCCCGATGCGTGAGCCGATGAACTCGTCGCCCCGACCGAAGATCCGATAGGCCGTCGGCCCGATGTCCTTGGCCGCGATGCCAGGCAGGCGCGCATCGCCCATCGGGAGCGTGATGGCGAGCACGCCATCCTCGCCTCGCTGGACCATGTCGAAGAGCGACTCCCAGTAGAAGGAAAGCGCGAGGTAGGTGGTGGGGGTGCCAGCCTCGGCGAAGAAGCGGTCCGCCTCGCCCTTGCCGTCGAAGTGCGGGACCTTGTAGCTGCCCATCAGCGTCGGCATCCGGTCGTCGTCGAGGGGGATGTGAACGCGGGTGTCCTCGAGCGTGGACCAGATCACGTGGTGGACCTTCGCCTCGGCGCTGGCTCGGGCGATGTTGGCCGCCTGGGCCTGCTCACGTTCCACCGAGAAGAGCTCCCAGTAGTTGGTCACCCCGTAGACGCCGTATGCGCCATCGAAGGCCCGCTCCAGGCTGGCCTGGTCGTCGAGATCGGCGGCGACGACCTCGGCCCCCCGGTCGGCAAGGGCCTTCGCGGTCTCCGAGCCAGGGTTGCGGGTCAAGGCCCGGAGCTTGAATCCACCCGCCGGGTCGTCGAGGATCGCCCGCGCCAGGCCGCCTCCTTGTTGGCCGGTCGATCCGACGACTGCGATCACCTTCTGGTCCGTCATGGTTCCTCTCCTTCGCACACGCATCTGTTGCTTAGTCAACTGTTGCGCGCTGAACGATAGGTCCGCGATACTTGCTCTGTCAACAATGTCTGCGGTACCATCCTTCCATGACGCGGAGGACGAATGCGGGGGTCGATACCCTGCAGATGGAGGCATTCACAGAACTCATGCGAGCTCAGGATGCACTCAGCCGAGTGCTCGATCGGGAGCTCATGGATGAGCGGGCCCTGTCGTTGAGCGAGTACGTCGTCCTGCTCACGCTTCGCTATGCACCCGGCGAGAGTCTGCCGCTCGGTGCGCTCTGCTCGGAAGTCCACCTGACCAGGAGCGGGGTGACTCGGCTCGTCGACCGGATGGTGGCGGGCGGCACGGTGGAGCGGATCGCCGTTCCTGCGGACCGCAGGACGGTGCGGGCTGCCATCACCGACCTCGGCCGCGATGAGCTTCGCAGAGCCTGGCCCATCCACCGCCGTGGGATCGACCAGCACTTCGGCGCCTACCTCTCCGAGGCCGAGTCGGCGACGCTGAGGGACCTGCTTCGGCGGGTCATGCCCGAACCCGGCTGACGAGCGGTCGGACCCTCCCTCTGAGCGTGCGGCGGATGGAGCAGCTGCCGCGCCGCGATCCGCGAGGTGACGCCATGGACCTCCTCGGACGGACTCACCTGGCACGCCGATTCAGCGAGCCCGGCCCTCTTCGGTGCCTATGCCTCGATCGTCGGTGCTCCCGGCGGCTACCTGGCAGTCGGGACCATCGGTCTTGATGCGACGGAGCACCTCTGGAGCTCGACGAACAGGACGAGCTGGGTACCCGTCGCGGGCGTGGATCTCGGCAGCGAATCCAACGTGACGCTCGTCTCGGACGGCCACCACGTACTCCTCTGGATCAGCGGCCCGGGCGGGCTGGAGGCACTCGTCAGCGAGGGGGTTCACGGCTGAGCCCGCAGGCGCGACGGCTCGGCGGTTCCAGGGCAGAGGTGGAGGCGTCTCGGGGGAGCTGAACCGTGGCGCGTGACGGCCCGGCCGACGCGAACCCGCCACCGGCGCTCGGAACTCGTTGCGCTCGCTCCCCAGGGCAACGTCGGATCAGAGAGGCTCCAGACTCGGCACCATCAGCCACCCCTCGGCCCGTCCGCGGTAGATCAGCTGCTCGATGGTGAGCCCCGAGCGCGCCCACAGGTCCGCCAGGTGGCGCTTCGCGGTGCTCGGCCGGACGCCCACACGCGCGGCCGCATCGGCAACGGAACCCCCTGCGGCGACGAAGGCCGCGAGGACGTCGACCTGGCGGATGGTCGGCGTCCGCGGGAGCGAGCCGCGCTGGTAGCCGTCTCTCATGGTGAGTGGGTCACGCCGGGCTCACCCGGCTGCGCGTGATGAGCCCCAGGACCACCGCCGTGACGGCGAGGATCGCGCCGATCTGGTCGGGCGCGAGGGATAGACCGAACGCGACGACCAGGGCGAGCACCGCCTGGACGAGGGCCAGTACCATCGCGGGCTCGCGGCCGAACATCGTGCCGGACTCACTGTTCTTCTCTTCTGCGTAGCTAACCCATCGACCGACCCACGTTCCTTGAACAGGGGACCCGTCATTCGGTCGAACCTGTTCGGTGGCCCGCCGCGCGAGGGCAGCTGGGCCTGGTCCCTATGACGGACGACGATTCCCCGAAAGCGGCGCGGGCCGGGACTCCAGGATGACGACCGCCGTCTGGCCTGACCGCAGGTTGGCGTAGGCGTCGAGGTCGTCGCCCCAGCCGCCGTAGTCGCGCGATCGGGCCCACAGGCGCGCCCGTTCCTCCCCCTCGGCCGCGCGTCCGTGGACCGTGCGCGAACCGTTCTTCAGGTCGACGACGGCATCGGGATGCGCCTGGAGATTCAGCCACCAGGCCGGCTCGGCCTCGCCCCAGCCGTTCATGGCCAGCGTGACCAGATTCGGTCCGTCCTCGTAGTAGCCGAGGATCGCGGTCCGCACCTTGCCGGAGCTGCGCCCGACCGTCGTGAGGCGCAGCGTCCCGAACCTGCCGCCGGGCGTCGGACGGGCAAGTCCCGCGCGACCGCCGGTCAGCCGAAGTATGGCGCGATGCACTGCCCAGGCGGCTTGAATGAACCAGCGGGGAGGAAGTCGCGGCGCCTGCTCGGGCTCTGCGGACCCGGATCGATCGTGCTCGTTGGCTTCGGCATCGATCGCATCCCTGGCATCACGCATATCAGGCACCCTCAGGCGCACGCTGCGCCCGCTGCTCGCCCGTGCCGCCCTTGATCAACAGCCACAAGGCGAGAGAGTACTCCGCGACGAGGGCGGGCTCGGCCTCGTCGCCGCGTTCTGCATGGTGCTGGCGACCAGCCTCTAAGGCAGCGGCCACCGGACATCGTTGTCTCACGCGGAGCTGTCGGGAGATCCCGTTCAGCGGTATCGCAGGCGTCGACCACGCTAGCCCTGGGATCCGCCTCGCTCGGACCACGTCCACGCGTACCAGACGATCGCCAACAGGGCGACGATCTCGACCGCCAGGAAGAACACGTCGTCCAGGTCGTTCGCCCCGTTGCTCAGGACGAATGCGATCGTGGCCACGCCCGCGATGACATTCGCCCATCGATTCAGTCGATACCTCAAGACCCGCGAGAGGACGACCATCGCGATCGGGATCTCCAGCAGCACTCCGGCCAACAGGAGGAGCTCCTCACTGACGGTCCCCGCCATGATCTCCTGGAGGAACCCCGGGCGAAACAGCTCGTGAACGTCCCGGAAGAGGACGTTGAGCAAGACGAAGATCCAGAGCGTCGAGAGCCTGGACTGCCTCTCAGTCGACACGAGCGGAGCGTTGGTCGTGATGACAGTGCCTCCCTTCGGGGACAGGTCCTCCGAGTGGTATCCTCGGGCAATCCATACGGCGTAAGGGATGCCGTGTCGCGTACCATAGTCCATACGGTGTAAGGATGTCAAGCAGCATGTCCAACGACCGACGTGGGGAGCGTACGAACGGAGGCCAGATGAAGATCGTTGCGTCGGAGCACAGCGCTGAACGACGTCCCCCGCTCAACAGGGAGCGTGTGCTCGAGGCGGCCGTACGCCTCGCCGATCGGGATGGCATCGGTTCGGTCAGCATGCGCAGGCTCGGCCAGGAGCTGGGGATCGAGGCGATGTCGCTCTACACGCACGTGCGTGGCAAGGACGACCTCCTCGACGGCATGGTCGACGTCGTGGTCGGTGAGATCCCGATCGGCGGCGACGGACGCGACTGGAAGGCGTCACTCCGTCGTATGGTCCTCGCCGCCCGCGACGTGGTCCTGCGCCATCCATGGGCGCCGCCCATCATCGAGACGAGGGTCACGCCCGGACCCGTGACGATGCGCTACCTGGATGGGGTGCTGGGAATCCTCCGCGGAGGCGGGCTCTCAGTCGAGCTCACTCACCACGCCCTCCACGTCATGGGTAGCCGCCTGCTGGGCTTCACCCAGGACCTGTACGACGACTCGGGGGACCTTGACGCGGCCGCGACGGCAGCGCTGGTGGATCAGCTGGCCGCAACGCACCCGCACGTCGCGGAGCTTGTGCAGGCGGTCAGCCTCGACGGAGGCCAGGGCACCTGCAACAACGACGCGGAGTTCGAGTTTGCGCTCGATCTGATCCTGGACGGCCTCGAGCAGCGCCGAGGACGGTCGCTGAAAGCGAGCAAGAATGACGAGCGATGATCAATCGGATTTCGAGGCTTGGAACGACAAGCCGTACCGGCCGTTGGTGCCCGGCCAAGGTCGAGGAGTGGTGGACGACGCCGCCACCGCATGGCGTCGGGTCAATCCGGCGGGCGCGCGTCACAGCGATGGGACGAGCCACCGAGAACGACGCCGTCGTCACGGAGTACGAGCCGCCGCGCCGCGCAGCAATGAAAGGCCTTTCCTCGACGGCTCCGTTCGAGGTCACGCTCGACTCCCAGCCAATCGCAGGCGGAACGCACGTGGTCGTCGACTCGACCCTCCATTTCCGCGGCTGGGTGCGGTTGGTCGGCCCCGCGTTCGCCGGCAGCTACGAGCGCGGATGGGACCGCGGCCTCGCGAACCTCAAGCGGATGATCGAGGCAGGCGAGCTCTGAGCGACGCCTGGCGTCCCGAGGCCACGCAGGCTTGACTGCACGCACACGCTTGAGCACCGGGGAATCGGGGCGGATCAGGCCGCGCTGTCATGCACCACGCGTCCCGCCGGGGGGCACTCCTGCAATTCGTCGGTTGGGGCCAGGCCACCGGGCTCTGGCAGTCGAGGCGCCAGGATCCAAACGAGCTGCGCCGTCGTCGCCGCCCCGACCTTTGACCGCGCGTTCGCCAGATGGTGCTTGACGGTCGAGTGCGCCAAGCCAAGGCGGTGGGCGGCCGCCTTCTCCGATCCGGCGACGAGGACAGCCGCGACCACCCCGACCTCACGGTCCGTGGCGCGCGCCGAGGGGCGGGACGACCGGCGCGTCATGCGCTCCGGAGCCAGTCGAATGGCTCTGGCGGCTCAGCGAGGCGCATCGTGATCGGAAGGTCGTTGGTGGCGGGGCTATCCCTCTCGCCCCGACCAAACTCACCGATCTTGCGGGGCCGCATCTCGAACACGGCGGCAAGCGCCGCGCCGAGGCCAATCTCAATGGCATCGGGCGTGAGTTCGTATTCCATCCGCTGGAACCCCAGCACGTCGGTGCGCCCGAACAATGCGGTCGCCAGCGCCTGGCGTCCCTCGGGACCAGCATCGGCCCAGAGCGAGGGCCGCGAGCTCATGTCGGCAACGACCTCTGCGGACGAGAGCCGCTCTGGCTCGACCGCTCCTCGCGCCGCCTGTTCCTCGGTATCGAGCTGCGCCATCTCCCGCTGCCAGGCCGGCCCTCCCGGGTCCGCGCGAGTCGGCGTCCGGCCTCCTCGCGATCGCGGCCGATCCTCGCCAGCGACGCCCGATCGATCTCAGCCGGACGATCGTGATACCGACCGACGGCCTGGGTGATCGTGTGATCGCTCAGGGAGCCAACCTGGTCGAGCAGCCTCCCGATGGCGTCCTCGTGGCAGAACGAAGGTCGCCCGGGGTGTAGCGAGCTTAATCGTTGCCCCGGGCGACGAAGGGCCTACAGGCCTAGGTTAGGGGTTGCAGTACGCCTCGGCCTCCGCCTTGAGCTCCTGATTGCTCTTTCCGGCGAATTCAGCCCAGGTACCGATTCCCGGGTTCGGGTATATGCCGCCCATACCCTTAACATATTGCGCAGCCCAGGCCATCCTCTGACCGAGGCAGTTCGCGTCGCCAGGTGTGCCGTTCACGCGGTCGCTTGCTGGTTGGGCGGCGAAAGCTCCGGCGACTGTGCTCGCGAACAAGCTACCTGCTACGACTGCTGACAAAATATACTTCCGCATTCTTGTGCTCCTCTCCTTGGTTAGTGTTGAACATACGGACCATTGTTCTGGTGGCTCAATGAATACCTATCTCCTCACCCCTTTCGGCCGGACGTTGGTCAACTCGCGTACGTGGCGCCCAAGGCCGACGCACCCCGAGTTGCCGTCTAAGTACGATGGTTCGTTCGGCGATGCCCAGCTTCGTGCGGCACGCCTGGCCCCAATACAGGTCGCCATCAGCAACGGATACGCCGGCGTTCCGGGCATGCTGCTCGATACGACTGACCCCAACCAAATGCTCTTCATGGGAGGCGGAACCGCTGGCTCGTTCTCTGCACAACTGAAATCTGACGACCTGTGATCCATGGTCAACCTCAATCGCCGTAGGGCGGAGCCGAGATAGCCTCGATCTTCCAGACCTCGCCGGAGAGCGTGACGACGTAGGCAGTGTTATTGATGATCTCGACTGAGGTCGGCCGGTCCAGCCCGCCGACGACGGTCGTGAGGGTGCCGTCCCCGTTTACCTCCATGAGCGCGCCGGTGTTCGGCTGCGCCGGAGTCCCCTCGAACGGGCCGTCCCAGAAGCCTTGCGAGAGGGCGAAGAGCGTGCGCCCGGGGCCGAACTCCACGTCAACGGCCAGCCTGGCTCCGGCGGCGACTTCGGTGGCGGTCGTCGACTCCGGTCCGAACACGACTACCTTGCCGTCCTCCGGCTCGTGGGGGATGGGTCCGGCCTGGGCGACGTAGATCGAGTTGCCCGAGACGGCCAGCCCGGTCGGGACGACGTTGCCGAACGCGATCAAC
>CAYONG010000218.1:0-48382 GCA_964405235.1 uncultured bacterium
GCTCCAGGTCATCACCGGGATCATGAGGAAGTGCAGCACCACCACGCCCATGCGCACGGGATGCGCGAAGAAGCCCTCCCAGCTCCCCCACCCCATGATCATGAGGAGCAGGAACAGGAGGACGTTGAGCGGGATGCCGAACAACTGTCGGACGCTCGGTCGATGCACTCGATCGCTCATGTGCGGCCGGTCGCCCGGGGGGGTGGCCCCCCCGCCTCGGATGCGGGCCGGCCAAGCGGGCCCGGGCCCACGATGCTTCGCGGGCCCGGGCCTCTCCGGCAGATCACGCGACGCCTACTTGCCCATCCCGGGAAGCGGGACGTCGCTGCTGAACGTGTCGATGATGCACTTCCAGCCGGCATCGGTCTTCTTGAACACGGACATGTATTTGCCCGTGTCTTCCATGGGAGCTCCGCCGGGACCGGTGAACTTCATGTGAAAGGAGCCGAGATCGATGGCGATGTCACCCGCCTGCGACACGATCACGTCCTTGCACTCGCCGGTCATCTCGAGCCCGGGCATGGCGAGGAACCCGCTCCACGAGGCCATGACCGCATCGATCCCATCGGCGCGCGGCGCGTTCGGGGGGAGCATCCGCGCGTCCGCCGCATAGTAGTTGCGGAGCGCCACGGTGTCGCGGGCGGCGACCGCCGCCATGAATACCTCGTCGATCTTCACGATCTCGGCCTTGATCGCGACCGCGTCCACCGGGGGTGCCGCGGGCGGTGGCGAGGCGCACCCCGCGGCGAGGGCGATAAACATTAGTGGCATGATCAGACGTGAGGATCGTTTACGCATGGACGTCTCCCGGTCCGGGGTCAAAGTACCCCGCGCGCATGACACGCGCGGGGCTGAAGAGTCGCGCAGCCTAGCGTTTGCGGTCCCCGCTCGCCACCATCGCCGGCTGGGGTCGCGTGGAAGCCGCTCCCGGCGCGGGTTTCGCGGCCGGCACGGCACCTGCCGCCGGCTTCGGCGCCGACGCCTCGGCATCCGCCGGGTTGGCGGCGGCGGCCGCGCCCGGCACCTTGAGCCCCAGCAGCGGCAGCAACTTTGCCTCGAGCTGGGTGCGGACGTCACGATGCTCCTTGAGGAACAGGCGCGCGTTCTCGCGCCCCTGACCGAGGCGCTCCTCGCCGAACGAGAACCAGGTGCCGCTCTTCTGGATGACGCCCTTGTCGACCGCGTAGTCGATCAACTCGCCCTCGCGCGAGATCCCTTCGTTGTAGATGATGTCGAACTCCGCCTCGCGGAAGGGTGCGGCGACCTTGTTCTTGACCACCTTGACCTTGGTGCGGTTGCCGACCGCCTGGTCGCCCTCCTTGAGGGTGGCGATGCGGCGGATGTCCAGGCGTACCGAGGCGTAGAACTTGAGCGCGCGCCCGCCGGACGTGGTCTCGGGCGATCCGAACATCACGCCGATCATCATGCGGATCTGATTGATGAAGATGACGGTGGTCCGGCTCTTGGAGATCGACCCGGTGAGCTTGCGCAGGGCCTGCGACATGAGCCGTGCCTGGAGCCCCACGTGCGAATCGCCCATCTCGCCCTCGATCTCGGCGCGCGGCACCAGCGCCGCCACCGAGTCGATGACCACCACGTCCACCGCCCCCGAGCGCACCAGGTGGTCGGCGATCTCGAGCGCCTCCTCACCGGTGCCGGGCTGGGCGACGTGCAGGTTGGTGATGTCCACGCCCAACTTCTGCGCGTAGGCGGCATCGAGCGCGTGCTCGGCGTCGATGAACACCGCGTCGCCCCCCTGCTTCTGAGCGTTGGCGATGATGGTGAGCGCGAGCGTGGTCTTGCCCGAGGACTCGGGACCGTAGATCTCGACCACGCGGCCGCGCGGGATGCCGCCGATGCCCAGGGCCATGTCGAGGGCGATCGAGCCGGACGGGATGATCTCGATCGCGACCTGCGCCGATTCCTCGCCCAGCTTCATGATGGCGCCCTTGCCGAACTGCTTCTCGATCTGCTGTAGCGCCAGGTCCAGCGCCTTCAACTTCTCTTTGGTCGACGGCGTGTTCGGAATCATGGTCTGCGTCTCCTTCGCAGGGGCTGCCGTTCATGAGGGGCGCGGGACGGGCGGGGCTCCGACCAGGCGCCATGATAGCGGCGGCAGGCCACTACCAGCGAGTCGGAACGCATACTACACATTTGGGCAGTAAAGACAAAGGGCCGATTCGGGCCGGGCGAAAGGGGTCAATCGGAGCCGATCGGGCTTGTCCGGAGGGCCGAACGGGGCCGCCCGCGGAGCCCGACCCGGGCCACCGCTTTCACTCGAAGTGCTTGAGCATCGGCCACGCCTCTCGCAGGCTGGCCCGGGGACGGCGCCCGATCGAGACATCCACCCCGCGCTCGTAGGGCATGGCGTAAGGAGAGCTGGTCTGTCCGACGATCTCGATCTCCCCGAAGAAGCGGGCGTTGTCCTCGCGGTCCCCGCCGACGATGATGAGCACCGTGGGCTCGACAGCGCCCGGCCCCCACAGCCAGTAACTGTTGTGGCCGCTCAAGGCGCGCGGCAGTCCCCGCTTGCGCCCCAGAACGTCGATGGCGCCCGCCTCGCCGTAGTTCTGCCCGAACACCCGGCACCGGGCCTGCTCCTTGGGCGTCAGCCGCTGGTAGGCGCTGTCCACCAGGGCGACGAGCTCATCCCAGCCGAACATGTCGGCATAGTGCTGCGGGAGCGGACCGACCTCGTGCCGCTCCTCGGTCGAGGGCTGCATGCCGAGCGCGGCCTGATAGCGGATGAAGGTCTCGACCGGCAGCAGCGGCAGCGCCAGCGGCGCCGCCACGAGCCCGCCGGCGATAACCAGCGCCGTCACCGGCACCCGGACCCACCGCCGGGGCGCTGCGGCGCTGGCGCGCTCCCAGGCGAGCCCGCCGAGCGCGAACAGCATCGGGTAGGCGACCGCGAGGTAGCTTGCCCGGCTGCGGCCGCCGACCAGCAGAAGCGCCGCGATCGCCAGGTAGATCCACGCCAGGATCCGCAACGGCCGGGCGGCCCGCGCGACCAGGGCGAAGCCGAGCCCGGCCAGCCACACCGCGGCGTTGCCGGGCCCGATCGTGAGCAACTGCCCGACCACGAATCCTCTCCATCCGACCTCCGCCATCTTCTGCGAAGTGGCGTTGCGCATGAACTCCAGCGTCGGCCAGTCGTTCGCGACCTGCCACAATAGATTGGGCAGGAACAGCGCCCCGGCGATGGCGGCCGCGAGATAGGGCCCCCCGGTCTGGAGCACGCGCCGGTGCGGCGTGAGCAGAAGCCCCACGCCGAGACCGAATCCCAGCCACAGCATGCTGAGCTTGTTGAGCAGCCCGAGCCCCAGCACCACCCCGAGCCACGCCCACCGCGTGGTGGTGGCCTCGCGCAGGGTGACCAGCAGGAGCCAGACCGCCAGCGTCCAGAAGAGCAGGTCGAACGTGTTCATCGAGTAGGAGTGGTTGATGCCGAGGAACACCGGGGCGAGCAGCGCCGCGAGGCAGGCGAGGCCCTGCGCGAACCGCCCGCCGCCGAGCCGGCGCGCGATCATCCCGGTCAGCACGACGGTCGCCGCGCCCGCCAGCGCCGGGAGCGCGCGCAGCGCGACCAGCGAATCCCCGAGCGTGAAGCGGATCAGCGCCAGCAACGCGATCGAAAGCGGCGGATGATCCACGTAGCCCCAGTCGAGGTGCGCGGTGCTCGCCAGGTAGTAAAGCTCGTCCCGGAAGTAGCCGTACCGGGTGATGGCGGCGATGTGAAGCGCGATCTTGGCGAGCGCGAACGCCAGCAGCATGCGCGGATAGCCGGGACCGGGTGGCGGCAGGGCTGCGTCTTGCATGCGGTTCCCCATGGCTCAGGCGGCGAGCGCCGCTTGGGCGCGCACCCGGTAGATGGACCCGCCGGGCGAGAGCGTGCTCTCGACGATCGCCACCCGGTCCACCGTGAACGCGGGCGCCCACCCGCTCTCGAGCTCGGCGGCGACCCCGGCCAGCCGGGTGCTCCAGTCCCCTTCGCGCCGGCGGACTCGCCCGAGTGTGAGATGCGGGCTGAACGGGCGTTCGGCGGCTTCGAACCCGTGGTCGCGCAGGGCCTGCTCCAGCGCACGGGCGAGCGACACCAGCGCGTCGGCCCCTTGCGAGAGCCCCAGCCACAGCACCCGCGCGCGGTGCGCGCTCGGGAATGCCCCCACCTCGCCCAGCGTGGCCGCGAACGGCGGCCGCTCCGCCACCCCCAGACGCCCGGCCGCGATCACCCGCGACACGCCGTCCTCGTCCAGCTCGCCCATGAAACGCAGGGTGTAGTGGAGGTTCTCCCGCTTGACCCATGAGACATCGTCATTGGGCCGCCGCAGCCGCGCGATCACCCGGAAGGCGGCCTCCTGCGCCGCCGGCGACGGGAAGAGCGCGAGGAAGATTCGCATCGGGCCCGGGTGTGCGGCTCACTCGCCGAGGCTCGCATCCAGGGGCAGCCCCATCAGGTCGCGCCGCATGAGGTCGAGCGCGGTCTGGGCCGCGCGCTCGCGGATGGTCTTGCGCGTGCCGGCGAAGCGGTACCGGCGTACCGCCCTGCCCCCCGGCGAGGCGATGCCGATGAACACCAGCCCGACCGGCTTCTCTTCGCTCCCGCCGTCGGGCCCGGCGATGCCGGTGATCCCGACGCCCATCTCGACGTGGGCCCGCTCGCGCGCCCCTTCTGCGAGCCGCTCGGCGACCGCGGCGCTCACCGCGCCGTGCGCCTCGAGATCGGCGGCGCTCACACCCACGAGATCCATCTTCGAGTCGTTGGAGTAGGTGATGTAGCCGCGCTCGAAGTAGCGCGAAGAGCCCGGCACGTCGGTGATGCGCCGCGCCAGGAGGCCGCCGGTGCACGACTCGGCAGTGGCGACCCGCCAGCCCTTGTCGACCAGCGCCGCGCCCACGACCTCCTCGATGACGCGCGTCCCCTCGGCGTAGATGACGGATGCCACGCGCTCCTTGAGCTCGGCGTACGCGCGCGCCGCCGTCTCCCGCACCTGCGAAGCAAGCGGTCCGGTCACGGTGACCCGCAGATCGACCCCGAAAAAGCTGGGCAGGTAGGCCAGGGTCGCCATGGGCCAGCCCTGCGGGAGCTGGGCGATCCGCTCGTGGAGCTGGCTCTCGAACACGCCGGCGGTCCTGAGCGTGAACGACTCGACCGCGAGCCCGGTGCGTCCGCGCAGGTAGGGCACCACGAAGTCCGTCGCCAGGGACTCCATCTCCTGCGGAACACCCGGCAGCAGGATGACGGGCTTGTCGTCCTCGAGCATCAGCAGGCCCGGGGCGGTGCCGAGCGGATTGGGCCACACGGTCGCCCCGCGCGGCAGCAGCGCCTGGCTCTCGACCGAGACCGGAAGCTTGCGCCCCGCGCGCTTGCCCCGCTCTCGGATGCGGCTCAGCACCTCGTCGTCGAGCTGCAACGGCCGGGAGAGCACCGTGGCGACCGCCTTGCGGGTGATGTCGTCGGGGGTGGGTCCCAGGCCGCCGGTCACCACCACGCCGTCGGCGCGCACCAGCGCCCGGCGCAGCGCCTCGGCGATCCGCTCGGCGGTGTCGCCCACCGTGCTGTGCCAGCCCACCTGCACGCTCGCCTCCTCGAGCGCACGCGCGAGGAAGGCGAAGTTGGTGTCGAGCGTGCGGCCGGAGAGGACTTCGTTGCCGATGGTGATGATCTCGACCTGCATGGGCGTCTCTGTGTTGGGATGGAGGGCTGCGGGTGGCCCGTAGGGCAATGTGCCGCATGCGAGTCGGGGGCGCAATGGTGGTGCTGGGATGCTGGCTCCGGATCGGGATCGGTGGCAACGCATTCCATCCGTGGCTAGACTGCTCGCGCCACCTGGAGCGCGGCGGCCCACCTTCGTGGCCGCCCCTCGCCGCGGAGCCGCGATGATCGGACAGACAATCGGTCCCTATCGCATCCTCACCAAGCTGGGCGAGGGCGGTATGGGCACGGTGTGGAAGGCGCAGCACATCGAGCTGCCGGATCGGCTGGTCGCCCTCAAGCTCCTGGCCGAGCACCTGTGGAGCTCCGAGGAGGCCCGTCAGCGCTTCCGCCGCGAGGCGATGGCGGTCTCGAGGCTCGATCATCCCGGTATCGCCACCCTGTATCACGCCGAACAGGCGGACGGCCGCTTCTTCCTCGCCTTCAAGTTCATCGACGGCGAGACCGTCGCGCGCCGCACCGAGGGCGGGCCGCTCGCGCTCGCCGAGGCGGTCGCGGTCGCCGTCGATGCCGCCGAGGCGCTCGCCCACGCCCACGCCCACGGCGTCCTCCACCGCGACGTCACGGCCGGCAACATCATGATCGACCGCCAGGGCCGTGGGGTGCTGGTGGACTTTGGCCTCGCCCGCAGCGCCACCGACACCACCATGACCCGCACCGGCACCACCCAGGGCACGCTCCCCTATCTGCCGCCGGAGGTGGTCAAGGGCGAGGCCGCCGACGCGCGTTCGGATCTCTACGGGCTGGGCGCGGTGCTCTACCGCATGCTGACCGGGCACCTGCCCTTCGAGACCGGACCCGCCGAGGCGGTGCTCTACCACATCCTCCACCAGCGCCCGGTGGCGCCCTCGGCGCTGCGAGCGGAGATCCCGCCCGAGTTGGACGACCTGGTGCTGCGCCTCTTGGAGAAGAGCGCGGGGGATCGTCCTGCGAGCGCGGAGGAGCTGGGGGAGGCGCTGCGCCGGTTACAGAGTCATCCCGCGCTTCAGGCCAACGTGACGACCGGCACTCCCACCACGGGCGGCACGCTGCGTCGCCGGCTGTACGCCCTGCGCCGGGCGCTGCGCAGTCGGGCTGGGCGGCGCGCCCTGATCGCGATCGCGGTGACGGCGGTGCTGGTCGTGGCGGGGGCGATCGCCTGGCAGCGGGGCTGGCGGCCGGGAGCCGCGCCCAGCATCCCACGGGTGGCCATCCTCCCGGCCCGCAACCTGAGCACCGACACCGAGGAGACCGCCTACCTCGCCGAGGGACTGGGCGAGGAGATCGCCTCGCGCCTGGGCGAACTATCCGGGCTGCACCTGATCCCCTGGATGACCACCCAGCGGTTCACCGATGCCTCACAACCGCTCTCGAAGGTCGCCGAGGAGCTCCACGCCGACGCGCTGGTGGTGGGAAGCTTCACTAGCGACGGCGAGCGCATCCGAGTGACGGTCACGGTGGTGGACGGACGGAAAGCGGTCCAGCGCTGGTCCCAATCGTACGAGGAGAGCGTGGAGAACTTATTCGCGCTGCAAAAGGACGTGGCCCTCGGTCTGGCCCTTCAGATCAAGTCCTCGCTCAGCGGCGAGGAGCGCGAGAAGCTCGCCGTCGCGCCGTCGAATAGCCCCGAGGCGTACGATCACTTCATCCGCGGTGCGAGCTACCTGCACGCGGACGACCCCGAGTCGCGGGATCTCGCCGAGCCGTTCTTCGCCAAAGCGGTCGAGCTCGACTCGACCCTGGCGGAGGCCTACGTGGGGCTCGGCGCCCTCCGCAACATGATGTACTTCCGGGGCGCCGGGGGCGCGCGTGATCTGGCGCTGGCCGAACGCTACTTCCGTCGCGCGCTCCGGTTAAACCCTCGACTGGACGTGGCCGAGCGTGGGCTGATGAGGGTGTACGGAGAGCAAGGACAGCGCGAGGCGCGCCTCATGATCGGCAGGCAGGCCGTACTGCGCGGTCCGGATGACGTGGGGGCCCTCCTGACACGGGGTTGGGCCTACTTTGGGATGGCCCCGGAGAAGGCGGTTCCACTCTTCGATCGCGTGCTCGAGTTGGATCCTGCGAACGCCGATGCGGCGTGGCGCCGGGTTATCTCGCTCTGCTGGGCGCGGCGACACGAGGAATGCATCGAGGCGGGAAAGGAATACGTTCGCAAGTTCGGCGAGGATGCTGAGGTCTACACCTGGATGGGGGTTGCCGCTCACGTCACCGGCCGCATGGACGAGGCCCTTCTTTTCTACCACCGAGCCCTCGAGCTTATGGGCGGTGACGTGACGTATACCGCGCTGTTCCTAGGCTGCCTCTACCTGCAACAGGGTCGGGAGGACAGCATGCACGTGATCTGCTCCCGGGCGGCGGCCAGCCTGCGGCAGCGGCTCGAGCGCTTCCCCGACAATCTGAGCCTCCGATGCCAGCTCGCCGCCTACCTCGCCCTCCTGCGCGATCGGGTGGGTCTCGCCGAACAACTCGCGCGCATCACCGCGGCGCTGAAGGAGCCGGGGGCTGCATCGGGAGGTGAACTTCCCGACATCCCTCTTTGCATGGCCCAGGCCGGAGATCTCGAGGGAGCCCTCACCGCCTTCCGAGCATTCCGCGACACCGACCCTGGCACATGGGGCGTCTGCCTGGCCTACGAAGGTGTCTTCGCCGGCGGCGCCCAGAAGGAATTCCAGGCGCATCCCGAGGTTCAGGCGTTCCTGAAAGAAGTCGCACGCTGGCGTGCCGATCTGGCGGCGCGGTACTAGCGACCTGCGGGAGCCCACGATGATCGGTACCACCCTCGGCCACTACGAGATCCTCGCCAAGCTGGGCGAGGGCGGCATGGGTGCGGTGTGGAAGGCCCGCCACACCCTGCTTCCCGATCGAATCGTGGCGCTCAAACTCCTCTCCCCCAACCTCTGGGGCTCGGAGGAGGCCCGGCAGCGGTTCCTGCGCGAGGCCATGGCGGTCTCCAAGCTCGACCACCCCCGCATCGCCACCCTGCACGACGCCGAGCAGATCGAGGGGAACCTCCAGATCGCGTTCAAGTACATCGACGGCGACACGGTGGCGCGCAGGACGGCGGCGGGGCCGCTCCCGCTGGCGGACGCCGTCTCGGTCACCGCGGACGCCGCCGAGGCGCTCGCTCACGCCCACGCCCGTGGCGTGCTCCACCGCGACGTCACCGGCGGCAACATCATGATCGACCGCGAAGGCCACGGGGTTCTGGTGGATTTCGGCCTCGCCCGCAGCGCCACCGACGCCACGCTGACCCGCACCGGCACCACCCAGGGCACGATCGCCTACATGGCGCCCGAAGTAGTCCGCAGCGAGGAAGCGGATCCGCGCTCCGACCTCTACGGGCTGGGCATCGTGCTCTACCGAATGGTGACCGGGCGCCTGCCGTTCGAGGCCCAGGGCGAGGAAGCGCTGCTCTTCAAGGTGCTTAACGAGGAGCCCAGGCCTCCCTCCTCTCTGCGCCCCGGCATCCCGCCGGACTTGGACGACGTGATCCTCCGGCTGCTCGAAAAGGACCCGGCCGACCGGTTCCAGGACGCGTCGCAGCTTCTCGATGAGCTGCGGCGGATCCGGCAGCTCCCGGCCATTGAGGCCGATGCGACCACCGTCGCCGAAGGATCGCGTGGCCCGCGAGCCTGGCTGCGCGCGTGGCAGCGGACGCTCCGCCGGCGCGGGGCGCGGCGCGGGCTGCTGATCGGCGCCGCGGCCGGGCTGGTGGCGCTTGCTGCACTCGGCGCATGGCTTGCCGGCTGGCGGCCGGGCTTCATGACGCGCGTGCCGACGGTGGCCGTGCTGCCCGCGCGCAACGCGAGCGAGGACTTGCAGGAGACCGCGTTCCTCGCCGAGGGATTCGGCGAGGAGATGGTCTCCCGCCTGAGCCAGGTCTCCGGGCTGCACCTGGTCTCGTGGCTCTCGTCGCAGCGGTACGCCGACCCATCCGTGTCGGTGCAGAAGGTGGCGCGCGAGCTTCGCGCCGACCTGCTGCTGGTGAACAGCTACCGGAGCGACGGCGAGCGCCTGCGCGTGACGGCCACCCTGGTGGAAGGGAAGAGCGGGCACCATCGCTGGTCCCAGACGTTCGAGGAGAACGTCGAGGACCTCTTCACCATCCAGCGCGAGATCTCGGTCGGCGTCGCCTCCCGGCTCAAGCGCGCGATCGCGGCGCCCGAGCGCGAGCGGCTGGTCGCGGCACCATCCGGAAGCCCCGATGCCTACGAGCTGTATCTCCGCGGCTCCAGCCTTCTCCATGCGGGTGGTCCCGAGGCGATGGCGCAGGCGGAACTCCTGTTCAAGCGGGCGCTGGAGCTGGACCCGGGACTGGCGCAGGCGTGCGTGGGGCTGGGGGCGATCTATTCCACACAGGTTTTTCTCGGGCTCGATCCCTCCGAGCGAGCCGTCGGTTTGGCGGAGCAGCACTACCGGAAGGCTCTTGAGCTGGAACCCGAACTGATCTCCGCCCGCCGCGGCTTGCTGCGGTTGGGTCTCTATCGGGGCGAGGCGGAGGAGTGCCTTGAGCTGGCCCGGGCCGCTGTCCGGTCGCCCGCTCCCTCGCTCGAGGAGTTGCTCCTGATCGGTGAGGCCTACACGTATGCTCAGCTACCCGAGAAGGCGATCGCTCCCCTGGAGCGGGCCATCGCTCTCGACGAAGCCAATCCCGCCGCCCACTGGCACCTGGTGATCGCGGCCGACTGGGCCGGGCAGCACGAGAAAGCGTACAAGGCGGGGGCCACGTACCTGCGCCGCTTCGGTGAGGACGAGGCGGTCGAGGTCTATATCTGGATGGCGGACGCCGCCCTCGAGATGGGAACCCCTGACAGTGCGGGCGTCCTCCTCGAGCGGGCGCGAGCCATTGGAGGGATCAACCGTCGCGCAGACTACTACGCTGCAGTCGTCTATCTGTCGTCCGGATCCGTGGGCAGGGCACGTCAGATCCTTTCCCAAACCGCGGACAGTCTCGAACGGAGGCTCGAGGGCTATCCTGACAACGTCGGCGACCGTGTCCTGCTCGCGACCACTCAGGCCTTCCTCGAGCGCGATGCCGATGTCGTCAAGCAGCTCAAGATCTTGATGCCCGCCATCGAGAGCCCCGGGTACAGAAACGTGTGGATCGCCGATCTGGCGCTGGCCCTGCTGTACGCCGGGATGGACGCTCAAGCCGAGCGAATCTTCCAGATCATGCGCAAGGACGAAGCGGCGGTCGTCGGCTACGCGGGAGAGATTTCCATGGGCTGGTTCTACGCCAGACTGGATCGGGCGGCGAACCACCCGTTGACTCGGGATTTCCTTGCCTACGCTGCGCCGAAGCGGGCGAGGCTCCGCGCCAAGTATTGAGTGGAAGGGGCACCGGAGCCTCCGTCGGCGGGTGATGCTCCCGGGGCTCGAGAGGACGCCGGACCACATGAATCTTCAGCCAGCAGAGGACCTCTGATGATCGGCACCTCGATCGGCCGCTACCGCATTCTCGCCAAGCTGGGCGAGGGCGGCATGGGCACGGTGTGGAAGGCGCAGCACACCCTGCTGCCCGATCGCATCGTCGCCCTCAAGCTCCTCTCCGAGGGCCTCTGGGAGTCGGATGAGGCGCGCCAGCGCTTCCTGCGCGAGGCGATCGCCGTCTCCAGGCTCGACCACCCCATGATCGCCACCCTCTACGACGCCGAGCACGCCGACGGTCGCCTCCATATCGCCTTCAAGTTCATCGACGGCGATACCGTGGCCCAGAAGACCGCCAGCGGCCCGCTGATGCTCTCCGAGGCGCTCGCGATCGCCGCCGATGCCGCCGCCGCACTCGCCCACGCCCACGCGCGCGGGGTGCTGCATCGCGACGTCAGCGCCGGCAACATCATGGTCGACCGCGAGGGCCGCGGGGTGCTGGTGGACTTTGGCCTCGCCCGCAGTGCCACCGACGCCACCATGACCCGCACCGGCACCACCCAGGGCACCCTGGCCTACATGGCCCCCGAGGTTCTGCGCGGCGAGTCTGCCGATGCCCGCGCGGATCTCTACGGTCTGGGCGCCGTGCTTTACCGCATGGTGACCGGGCGGCCGCTCTTCGAGGCCGATTCCACCGAGACGCTACAGTTCAAGGTGCTGAACGAAGAGCCCCGGGCTCCTTCGCAGTTTCGCCCCGGCACTCCCCCGGCGCTCGACGGCCTGATCCTAAAGTTGCTCGAGAAACAGCCGGGCGACCGCTACCCAAGCGCCGAGGCGCTGCTCGCGGCCGTTCGAAACGTGCAGCAGCTGTCGGCGATCCGGGCCGAGCGGACCGATGCGGTCCCGGCGCACTGGTGGCTGCGCTGGCCCCGGACATGGCGGCGGATGGTGCGACGGCGGCGTTCCCGCTGGGCGCTGGGCGTGGGTGGATTGGTCGCGCTGGTGGCCCTCGGGACCGGGGTCGCCTGGGTGCGGGGCTGGCGGCCGGGGTTCATGACACCAGAGGTGCCGGTGCTGGCGGTGCTACCGCCCAGGAACACGAGCAGAGATTTGGAGGAAACGGGCTATCTGGCCGAGGGGCTCGGCGAGGAGCTGGGTTCACGCCTGGGCAGGTTGGATGGGATTCGTGTGCTGCCGTGGATCACCACCCAGCGCTTCGTGCCAGACTCCGCACGGTCGCTCACCCAAATCGCGCAGGAGTTGCGAGCGAACGTCTTGCTGGCATGCACCTACCGAAGCGATGGCGAGCGGATCCGAGTGAACGTGGCCCTGGTGGATGGACGTAATGGAACTCAGCGCTGGTCGAACGTCTTCGAGGAAAACGTCGAGGATCTCTTTGCGGTCCAGAGAAACGTGGCCCTGGGCGTGGCATCGGCGCTCAAACGTCAGCTCAGCGGCGAGGAGCGGCAGATGCTGGCCAACGCACCATCTCCGAGCCCCGAGGCGTACGACTTCTTCATCCGGGGCGCGAACTACGTTCACGCGCAGGAGCAACAGTCGGCCGAGCTCTTCTTCAAGAAGGCCCTGGAGCTGGACCCCAACCTGGCGGAAGCATGGGTGGGGATCGGCGCCATCCATATCGATCGGCAGTTCAGAGGCGTCGCCGGCGACGCGGAGTTGGCGGAAGGCGAGCGTTTCTTCCGTCGGGCGCTGGCGTTGCGGCCCGGGCTGGCCACAGCGGAGATCGGGTTGATCCAGATCTACAGCGAGCGAGGGCAGAATGAGGATGCGTTCGAGGTCGGGGTGGCCGCGGCACGCCGGGCCCCGGACGACGTAGAGGCCCTGATGGCGCAGTCCTGGGCCTACACGCTCGGCGGCCTGCCCAAGAAGGCCTTGCCGGTTCTCGCCCGCATCCTGGAGCTCGACCCCGCGAATCAGCCGGCAGCCTTCTATCGGGTCATCGCCGCTCAGTGGTCAGGCCAGGAGGAGGAGGCGGTGGAGTACGCCAAGACATACGTGCGGCGGTTTGGTGAGGACCCCGAGGTGTACACATGGGCGGCGGCGGCATGCGACTGTCAAGGCAAGCTTCGTGAAGCGAGATTGTACTACGAGCGTGCGCTTCAGCTATTTGGCGAGGAACAATCGAACCTCTACGTCGTTCCCATGGTGGTCGACTTCTATCTTCGGATCGGCGAGCGGGATCGCGCGCGCGATCTGGCCTCGCGATGGGTGGACATTCTCGATCGGCGGGTAGCGGCATCCCCGGATAATGCGCGCGCCCAGGACTGGCTTGCGGCCTTGAACTCGTTACTGAATCGGAAAGAGGAAGTTGAACGGTGGGCCGCGCGGGCGATGGCCGACGCCCGCGAAGGCAAGTTCGCGGCCAATGGCCTGATGCCCGTCTTCGAGAGTCTGGCCCGCGTCGGCAGCCTCGAGATGGCCAGCGAGACCCTGGGGCTCATGCACGACCCCCGAAATGCGATCTCGCAGTCGTACCTCTCGCCGTGCCAGAAGTGGCCGAGCGCCTTCCAGTCGGACCCGGGACTGCAGTCCTTCGTCGCCACGATGCGGAAGCGGCTCGACGAGCTGGCCGCGAAGTACTAGGGACAACTGAGACCATTGGGAAGTCGCGCATGATCGGCACCACGATCGGCCGCTACCGCATCCTCGCCAAGCTGGGCGAGGGAGGCATGGGCACGGTGTGGAAGGCGCAGCACACCCTGCTGCCCGATCGCATCGTCGCCCTCAAGCTCCCCTCTGCGCACCTGTGGGACTCGAACGAGGCCCGCCAGCGCTTCCTGCGCGAGGCGATCGCCGCCTCCAAGCTCAACCACCGCGGCATCGCCACCCTCTACGACGCAGAAGAGATCGGCGATCTCTTCTACATCGCCTTCCAATTCATCGAGGGTGCCACCGTCGCGCGGCAGACCGATGCCGGGCCGCTTCCGCTCGCCGAGGCGCTCACGGTCGCCGCCGACGCCGCCGCGGCCCTCGCCCACGCCCACGCCCACGGCGTCCTCCACCGCGACGTGAGCGCCGGCAACATCATGATCGACCGCAAGGGCCTCGGCGTGCTGGTGGACTTCGGCCTCGCCCGCAGCGGCGCGGACACTCAGCTCACCCGCACCGGGACCACCCTGGGCACGTTGGCCTACATGGCGCCCGAGGTCCTCAAAGGCGAGCCCGCCGATGCCCGCTCGGACCTCTACGGTCTGGGTGCGGTGCTCTACCGGATGGTGACCGGGCGGCCGCTCTTCGAAGCCGATTCCACGGAGACGCTGCAGTTCAAGGTGCTGAACGAACAGCCCCGGGCTCCTTCGGAGCTTCGCCCCGGCGCTCCCCCAGCGCTCGATGACCTGATCCTGCGGCTGCTGGAGAAGAACCCCGCCGATCGCCCCGCGAGCGCGGAGAAGCTCGCGCGCGAGCTGAGCGCGATCGCCGAGCTGCCGGCCATTCAGGCCGAGCAGACAGTGGTTGTGGGGCCGGGCGAGCGGCTGCGGGGTTGGTGGCGCGACGTCCTGCGGGTGCTGCGGCGCCGCAGCGCCCGCCCGGTGCTGGGCGTGGCGGCGCTGGCGCTGGGGCTGCTCGCCGTGGCCGGGATTGCCTGGCTGCGCGGCTGGCGCCCCGCTTTCATGACCAGCATTCCCATCGTGGCGGTCCTGCCTGCCCGCAACACGAGTGCCGACGCCGAAGGAACCGCGTATCTGGCAGAGGGGCTGGGAGCGGAGATCGCCGATCGCCTGAACCAGGTCTCCGGCCTCCGGCTGGTCCCATGGATCACCTCGGAGCGGTTCGGCGATCCCTCGCGGCCATTGAAGGAGGTCGCGAGAGAGATGCGCGCCGACCTGCTGCTGGTCTCTGGATACAAGAGTGACGGAGACCGCATTCGGGTGACCGCCACCTTGGTGGAGGGCCACACCGGGCTGCAGCGCTGGTCACAAAGTTACGAGGAGGGTGCCGAGGACCTGTTCAACATCCAGCGCAGCATCGCCCTCGGGGTCGCCACGAGCCTCAAGGGGCCGGTCTCCGACGAAGAGCAGAGGCGCCTGGCTACCCCGCCGTCGAAGAGCACGGAGGCCTATGAGTTCTTCCTCCTGGGAGCGGATCAGCTTCGCCTGGGGGTCCCCAACTCGCTCCGACAGGCCGAACCGTACCTGGCGAGGGCGCTGGAGATCGATCCCGGCCTCGAGAAGGCGTGGGTCGCCCTCGGCGCCGTACACGCCGCTCGCTATTTTCTCGGTCTGGAGGGCGGCGACCGGAACCTCGAACTCGCGGAGCAGAGCTACCGGAAGGCTCTTGAACTGAAGCCGGGTTATTTCTCCGCCACCAGGGGCTTGCTCCGGCTCCACTTCTACCGAAGCGACCCGAAAGAGTGCCTGGAGATCGCGCGACAGCTGGAGACGATCCAGCCTCGGGACGCGGAGGGACTCCTGCTTCTGGCGGAGGCGTATTTGTTCGGGGACATGCTCGACAAGGCGATGGGGCTCTTGGAGCGGGTCATCGCGATGGATCCCGCCAACGAGGCGGCGTTATGGCATCGGGTGCGAGTAGCGGGCGGGGCAGGCCATCACCGGAAGGCGTTCGAGACGGGGGCCGGCTACCTGCGACGTTTTGGCGAGGACGCCGAAGTCTATCTGGTGATGGCTGGGTCGTCGTTCCTTACCGGCTCACGCGATACGACCGCCAGGCTGCTCGAGCGCGCGGTGGCGATGGGGCTGGAAGGCGGTGACGTTCGGGCCCATGGCTTTGCGGCTCTCTTCTACCTGGCCACGGCAAACGAGAAACGTGCTCGCGAACTGCTCCACCAGCAGGTGGAGCACGACCAGCAGGCTCTGTTGGCGTTTCCGGAGAGCTTCCGTGTGCGCACCGACCTCGCGTGGGCCTACGCTCTGCTCGGTCGCAGGGCGGAGCTTTCGCGCGAAATCGAGATCCTGGTCCCGATCATCGCCCGTCCTGGCTTCCGAGAACAGGCTGCCATCGACGTCGCGGTGGCCTTGCTGTTCGCGGGCGAGGACCGGCAGGCCACTCGGGTATTCGACTATCTGCGCCGTGGCAGCATCGCCGGATATGTCGGCGGGCTCCAGATCTATGAGACCTATCGTCTGGAGAAAGTGACGAGCCATCCGGAATTCCAACGCTTCCTCGCGGAGGCGCGGGCGCAGAGCGCTGCGTTGCGCGCCCGGTACGAGGGACGCCGATGATCGGCACCACGATCGGTCACTACGCGATCCTCGCCAAGCTGGGCGAGGGCGGCATGGGCACGGTCTGGAAGGCCCAGCACACCCTGCTGCCCGACCGCATCGTCGCTTTGAAGCTGCTCGCCGAGTCCCTCTGGTCATCCGAGGACGCCCGCCAGCGCTTCCTGCGTGAGGCCATGGCGGTCTCCCGGCTGGACACCCAGCGCGGGATCGCTGCCCTCTACGACGCCGAGTACATCGAGGGTCGACTCGCGATCGCCTTCCAGTTCATCGACGGCGATACCGTGGCCAGGAAGACCGCCGCTGGGCCCTTGATCCTCTCCGAGGCGGTGGCGATCGCCGCCGACGCCGCCGAGGCGCTCGCCCACGCGCACGCGCGTGGCGTGCTCCATCGGGACGTCTCGGCCGGCAACGTGATGGTGGACCGCGAGGGCCGCGGCGTGCTGGTGGACTTCGGCCTCGCCCACACCGGGGCTCATACCCAGCTCACCCGCACCGGCACCACCCAGGGCACGCTGCCCTACCTGGCCCCCGAGGTGTGGCGGGGCGAAAAGGCTGACGCACGCTCGGATCTCTACGGGCTCGGCGTGGTGCTCTACCGCATGGTGACGGGCCGGGAGCCCTTCCAGGCCGACTCGATCGCGGCGCTGGAGTATCAGGTCCAGCACGAACCGCCGTCGCTGCCCTCGACGCTGCGGCCTGAGATCCCACCGGAGGTGGACGATCTCGTGCTGCGCCTGCTGCAGAAGCGCCCAGGCGATCGTCCCGGGAGCGCGAAGGCGCTGGCCGCGGAGCTGAATCGGCTCCAGGGCCTCCCCGCGCTCAAGACCGGCGTCGCGAAGGTGGTACCCACGCCGGGCCAGGCCCTCCGCCGGCGGCTGTTCGCCCTGCGCCGCTGGCTGCGCACTCGCGCCGGGGGGCGGGGGCTGGCGGCCGCGGTAGCCCTCACGGTACTGGTCGGGATCGCCGCCATCGCCTGGCAGCGCGGCTGGCGACCGGGAGCCGCGCCCCGCATCCCGCGGGTGGCCATCCTGCCGGCCCGCAACCTGAGCGCCGACACCGAGGAGACCGCCTACCTCGCCGAGGGGCTGGGCGAGGAGATCGCCTCGCGCCTGGCCGAGATCTCCGGGCTGCAGCTGATCCCCTGGCTCACCACCCAGCGCTTCACCGATCCCTCGCAACCGCTCTCGAAGGTCGCCCAAGAGCTCCAGGCCGACGCGCTGGTGGTGGGCAGCTACCGCAGTGACGGCGAGCGCATCCGTGTGACGGTCACGGTGGTGGACGGACGGCGAGACGTCCAGCGCTGGTCCCAGTCGTACGAAGAGAGCGTGGAGAACCTGTTCGAGTTGCAGAAGAGCGTGGCCTTTGGGCTGGCGTCCCAGTTCAAGCCTTCACTCACCGCCGAGGAGCGCGAGAAGCTCGCTGTCGCGCCTTCGACGAGCGCGGACGCCTACGACCATTTCATCCAGGGCGCCAACAAGCTGCGCACATACGACCCGCTGTCAATTGCGTCTGCGGAGCTCTTCTTCAAGAAGGCGATCGAGCTGGACCCGGCGCTCGAGGAGGCCTGGGTCGGCCTGGGCGCGATAAACACGGACCGGTACTTCAGGGGAGACGGAGGTGACGCGGAGCTCAAGGAAGCCGAGCGCTGCTACCGCAGGGCCCTGGAGCTGCACCCCGGGCATGCGGCCGCCGAGCGCGGCATGGTGCGCGTCCACTTCGAGCGCGGCGAGGCGGAGGAGATACTCAAAGTCGGAGCCACCGCGGCCCGGCGGGGGCCGGACGATATCGAGGCGCTCCAGGTGCGGGGATGGGCCTACACGCTCGGCGGTCTGCCGGAGAAGGCGATCCCCATCTTCGACCGAGTCCTCGAACTCGACCCGGCGAATCAGGGAGCGGCCTGGTATCGGGTGGTCGCCGAGGCCTGGGCTGAGCGGTACCCGCAGGCGATCGACCACGCCAGGGCCTACCTGCGGAGATACGGTGACGATGCCGAGGTCTACACCTGGCTCGGGGTGAGCTGGCACGCCGAGGGCAAGACGACCGAGGCCCGACTCTGCTTCGAGCGGGCACTCGAGTTGTTCGGGGACGAACTGTCGAACATGTACGTCGCGTTCTTCACTGCGAACCTCTACGGGCAGCTCGGCGAGCAAGACCGTATGCGCGAACTGGCCACCCGGTGGGTCGCGATCCTCGAGTCGAAGCTCGACGTCTATCCCGACAACTTCCGGATGCGAGCATGGCTCGCTGGCCTCTACGCCATCCTCGGCCGCCGTGCGGACGTCGAACGCACGGTCGATCAATTCCTGGGCCAGGTATCGGGGCGGCGTGATTTTCCGAGCGGAATGCTGTTCCTGTTCCCCGGCTTTCTGGCGAGCGTAGGAAGTACCGATCGGGTCGCTGCGGTTTGTTCGTTGATGCAGTCAGGGGAGCTCGCATCGGCGAGCAGCATCGCCAGGCCATGGGCGATGGTCGGATTCCGCGGAAATGGCGCAGGAGTCTCTCGCGCGAGCCCCGAGTTCAAGGCGCTCGTCGGCGCCGTCCAGCAGCGCCTCGCCGAGCTGGCCGCCCGCTACTAACGCACTGGGGCGGTTGGCCTTGCGCCCCCGGCACATTTGGAGTTGACCGCGAGGGTACGAGGAGTAACCTTGGTGCGTTCCCCTAAGGGTCATCTATCCTAAGGAGGCTCCCCATGCGCCGCACGCTGGCCGCACTCTTCCTCGCTTCAATCGCCCTGACCGCAATTCCCCAGGCCGGTCACACCTGAGGCGACAAGTTCCTGGTTCCCGGTCGGGGAACGAGCCTGGCAAGTCTGCACCGCCCGCCCAAGGCGCTCGAGATCCTGATCTACGGCAACGCCTCCTCATCGGCGGTCGCGGCCGTCTCCAACAAGGACTTTCGCGAGACCCTCGAGACGGTCGGCCACAAGGTGACGATGTGCGATGGTCCGACGAGTTGCTCGAAGGCACTGAGCGCCGGTCAGTTCCAGGTCGTCCTGGCGGATCCGAGTGATGCCGCCAGTCTCAAGTCCGGAAGCGCGTCGGGCGGGCCGGCGGTCGTGCCCGTGATGCTCAAGCCATCCAAGGACGTCCTCGGGGCCGCCAAGGCCGAGTTCGGGCAGGCCTTCGACGCGTCGCGCGGGAGCCTGCGCCTGCTGTCGGTGCTCAACAGCGCCACCAAGGGCAGCCGCTAGGTACGTCGGGCAGCCCAACGGTGACGGGAGGTCGAATATGCCAAACAGAAGATCCGCATTCTGGCTGGTTTCGGCGCTCGCAGCGAGCGCGCTCGTCTCGCCGACTTCATCTCACGCCCAGGCGTGGGTCCCTGCCCCCGGCGAGGGAAGCGTCTCGGCCGGGTATCAGTACACGACGGTCAGGGAACATCTCCTCTCGGTTCCCCTGGACGGGAGCAAGCGATGGGACTGGGGGAGAATCTTCGGCCGAACCGCCGAGTTCTCGGCCGACTATGGAGTGCTGCCCGGGCTCGCAGCCAGCGCCAGCGTCGCATACTTGAGTTCGAAATACGTGGGATCGGGTCCTGAAGGCCCTTTGGATGACGGCAGGTACCACGGCGACCTGCAGGACTTCGCATTCGGTGTCCGCTACTTGGTCGCCTGGCAGAGCATTGCCATCACCCCGATGTTGATCACGAGTATCCCCGCGAAGGACTATTCGACTTTTGGACATTCCGCTGTCGGGCGGGGGAAGAAGGAGCTGGCGGTCGGACTGGCCGTCGGTCGCTCGCTCGAACCCCTCGCGCCAAGCGCCTTCGTGCAAATGACCTACCAGCGCGCCATCGTCGAGAATCACCATGAGCACAGCCTCGACCAGAATCGCTTCGGGGCAAGTGCAGGCTACTTCCTCGGCAGGAGGTTCTCTTTCGGTGGGTTGTTCCAGTACATGAACACGGTGGACGGGGTCGACTGGATGCTATCCGAGGGGACGGAGCAGAACTGGCACGACCACGACACCGCCGCAAAGGTGAAGGCGCTGCGAGCCGGGGGCTTCTTGAGCGTCTCCCTGTCGCGCGGGCTGGGGCTGAGACTCTCCTACATGAGCACTTTCGACGGCGCGAATACTCACGATTCACGTTCCTTCACGATCACCCCAACCTGGAACTTCGCGACACCCTTCCACCGGTGACGCTTCGCACGTCCCCTGGCGACGCCGCAGAGCGCTCCGCACTGCGGCGTCGCTCATTGAGGGGCGCGCGGCCACGCGATCCCCCGCCGTCTCCCTCTGTCTGCCCGGCCCCCGCGTAGGCGAGGATCGCGAGGATGGTGCCGAGGCAGGCCAGGGCTGTCAGGGTCGCAGGAACCACTTGTCGATGGGACCGGCGTGCCTGCGTGTCCTCACCCACGAGTCGCGGGTCTTCCCCCACACGCCCCGCCCCTTGACCCGCCCCGGCCCGTGCACGATGCAGCGCCCGCTCGTGCGGTCCGCGATGCGGGGCCGGAACTCCGACGCGCACAAGCGCCCCGCGGACCCGCCCTTTCTCACATTGCGAAGTGTCCTCTCCCGCGCCGACGGCACGCCCGCTGCGATGGTACCGGGCAGGCTCGGCCGTGTGCCGACGTCGATGGTGAATCCCGAGACGATCACGGCGCGGGCGCTGCGGCGCCACGTCCTCGGAATACGCCATCGCAGTCGACAGCAAGGCGGGTGGGTGAACGGATCCTCCTCCGGGGGGGAGGACCGGCGGGCCGGGGACCGCACGTCCCGGCCCGCGAATATTTCGTCCGGACGGAAGGTGGCGCCGCGGGCCGCGCCGTCCGACGGAGTCGGTTCCGGGCGCGGGTGGCGCTACGCCATCCAGCCCAGCGCGCGCGCCGCCCACCAGCCGAGATGGAACACGCCGCACGCGGTCAACCCGGCGATGACATCGTCGGCGACCACACCGACCCCGCCCGAGAGTTTCTGCACCTCGCGCGCGCCCAGCGGCTTCCACACGTCGAACACGCGGAACAGCAGGAACGACAGGATGAACGCCACGATCGTGTGCGGCACGAACAGGAGCGCCAGGCACTGTCCGACCGCCTCGTCCACGACGATCGGTTTGGCGTCGTGACCGAGGTCCTGCTCGGCCTCGCCCGCGATCCACGCCGCGGCGACGGTGCCCACCGCGAGGAGCGCCAGCCGCTCGGGCAGGGCGATCGCGGGGATGAACCACGCGATCAGCGCCACCACCGCGCTGCCGGCGGTCGCGGGCGCGATCGGCGCGTAGCCGACCGGACCGAAGGTCGCGAGGACGTGCAGCACCGCTCACACGCGCGAAGGAGAACCCTGGACGGGACGGTAGGCGGGATCGGGCCCTGCGGGCCGAGCTCGGCGCCGGCGGGATGCGCGATCGGGCCTGGCGGCGTGGACCCGGCGCCGCGCGGCCGGGCTCGCTGGGCAGCCGCGCGAGCACCGCCTTGCAGATGGCGCGCACCGTCTCGGCGACCCCCCAGTGACGGCGGGTATGATCAGCTGCCGAATCGGCCGCTACGAGGTGATAGCCCGGCCGGGCGACGACGGCGGGGCTTGGTGTGCAAGGCGCACGACACCTTTCTGGGACGCCCGATCGCCCTCAAGCTTCTCGCCCCTCACCTGCTCGGCTCGGAGGGCACATGAGCGCTTCCTGCGCGAGGAGCGGGCAGCCTCCCGTCTCGACCACTCCGGGATCACCGACGAGCTCACGCCAACGCGCACGGTACGGGGCGAAACGGACCGGCGGCGCCAGGGAAAGCCCCTCGAACTTCCATGGCACCGTGCGGCGAGGAATCCGATTGACATTCGTTCTCTTTTTGCGTACATATGTACGCATGACGCGTACACGGCAGGGCGCCGATGCCCTCTTCCCCCGGATCCGAAAGCAGATCCTCGCGGCCCTACTCATGCAACCCGGCCGCGAATGGTTCGCGAGCGACCTGGCACGGCATCTCCGGGCGCCCAAGACGAGCCTCCAGCGCGAGCTCAAGAACCTCCACTCGGCCGGGATCATCGACAGGCGGGTCGAGGGGAAGCACGTCTACTACCAGGCTGACCGTGACCATCCGCTTTTCCCGGAGCTTCGCGGCCTCATGGCGAAGACGGCGGGGCTTGTGGATGTGATCCGGGATGCGCTTCGACCGCTGGCGAAGCACATTGACTTTGCCTTCATCTACGGGTCCGTCGCTCGAGCGGAGGAAGTCGCGACGAGCGACGTGGACATCCTCGTCGTCGGGACGGTTGGGCTCGCTGACCTTGCACTCCCACTCAGGAGGGCCAGCGAGAGGCTCTCCCGTGAGGTGAACCCCACCGTGTACAGTCGTGATGAGTTCAGGCGGAAAGCCTCGGCGGGGGAGAGTTTCGTGGCGACACTCCTCGACACGGGAAGGCTATTCGTTGTAGGAGGAGAGCATGACTTGGAAGAAGCTCTTGGAAGAGCGGCGCATCGGACGCCAGGCGCCCCGCAAGGAAGAGCTCGCGCATCTGAGGGCGGTCGCAGCGCGAGACCTCGCCGACGCGAGGATTGAAGCGCTCTCCACGGATGGCAGATTCGCCCATGCCTACGAAGCCGCTCGGGCTCTTGCGACGATCGTGGTCCGGGCGTCTGGGTACCGCGTGAAGCCAGCCGGAGGGGCTCACTACAGCACGTTCCGGGCGCTCGAAGCCGCCGACCCGAGGCGTTTCACTCGGCATTCGGCCTACTTCAACAGCTGCCGGGAGAAGCGCAATGACCTGAGCTATGAGCTCGCGGGCGCCGTGACCGAGTCCGAGCTGGGGGAGCTGCTCCGGGAAGTGCCGACCTTTGGGGAGCTCGTTGACGAGTGGCTGAGGGAGCGCCACCCGGCGCTCAGGTGATGACCTCGAGCTCGATGAGCCCGGTGGCCGAGCGGATCGAAGGACTGCTCCACCTTGCCTACAATTGTGGCGGCGGCGACCCTGTGGCGGTCAGGACTGCCCCCGGGCGTTTGCGGGTCGGCCTGTGCCCCGCTGGCCTGATCGCGTGCTCATCCTCCGGACCCCACCGCCCGCAGCACCCACCAGCCGAGATGAAACACCCCGCACGCGGTGAGCCCGGCGATGACGTCGTCGGCGACCACACCCATACCGCCCGAGAGCTTCTGCACCTCGCGCGCGCCCAGCGGCTTCCACACGTCGAACACGCGGAACAGCAGGAACGACAGGATGAACGCCACGATCGTGTGCGGCACGAACAGGAGCGCCAGGCACTGTCCGACCGCCTCGTCCACGACGATCGGCTTGGCGTCGTGACCGAGGTCCTCCTCGGCCTCGCCCGCGATCCACGCCGCAGCGATCGTGCCCACCGCGAGGAGCGCCAGCCGCTCGGGCAGGGCGATCGCGGGGATGAACCACGCGATCAGCGCCACCACCGCGCTGCCGGCGGTCGCCGGCGCGATCGGCGTGTAGCCGACCGGACCGAAGGTCGCGAGGACGCGCAGCAGCCCTTTCACGAGCTGAGGGCGACTCTGGCGGGAGCGCTCTGGAGCACCGGTCCCTGCGAGGTGGACCCGGCGCCGACGGGCGCCCCGCCCGCCGGAGCCGGCGTCCCGACGCCGGTCTCGCTAGCCAGCCGCGCGAGCACCGCCTTGCAGATGGCGCGCAACGTCTCGGCGACCCCCCTGCCCTCACTGGCGATCGATTCGAACTCGGGCGCGCCAGCGGGATTGAGCGCGGCGCGCAGACGCTCGACCGGGACCGCCGCGGCGACGTCCCGCTTGTTGTACTGGAACACCCACGGCAGCCGGCGCAACTGCGCGGGCGATAGACCGAGCGTGACGAGATGTGTGCCGAGGTCGGCCAGCGATTCGCGGTTGGCGTCCTCGCGCGCAGGATGCGAGTCGGCGACGAACACGATGCCGTCCAGGCCCTGGAGCACCGCCCGGCGCGAGAGTCGGTAGTAAACCTGGCCGGGGACGGTATAGAGATGGAAGCGGGTGGTCAGGCCGCCGATCTGCCCCAGCTCGATGGGGAGGAAATCGAAGAAAAGCGTGCGTTCGTGGTCGGTGGCGATGGAGATGAGGCGCCCGCGGCGCTCAGGCGGCAGGCGGTCGTGCAGACGCCTGAGGTTGGTGGTCTTGCCGCACAAGCCCGGGCCGTAGTAGACGATCTTGAAGTGGACCTCGCGCGCTCGATGATTGATGAGCGCCATGCCGTCCCCTGGTCGAATGCGGCGGAATCGGGGGCGGCGCTAGTCGCCGAACAGGGCGTCCACTTCGCGCCCCGCGGCGGCCGCAAAGTCGCTGGTGCCGCGACCTGCATCCACCAGCCCCACCTTTTCGAACAGCTGCTTGAACACCCCGTCCAGCTCGCGCGCGGCGCGCCCGGCGCGCAGGCGCACCAGACCCAGCGTGCTGCGCCGGTCGAAGACCGTGCACATGATGACGCGGTCCGCGAGCAGGCAGGAGTAAACGGACCGGGATTTGCCCTCGTTCACCACCGCCTCGATGGATGCGTCGCCAAGCAACTGGGAGACCTCGGCGTTGGCCGTGAAATCGGCCGCGACCAGGCTGGCGAACGCGGTGGCGTCGAAGTCGGCGCTCCGCCCCGAGGTGGTGATCAACTGCCCCGAGCGGTCGATCAGGTGGATCGAGAGTGCGTTGGTCTTCTCGAGCAGCCGCTCGAGCACCTGATCGATGGCCTGAAAGTCATTCTCAAACAGAGTCCATTGTGGCACGACACCTCCCGCTCGCCGCAACGGCGAGGGTCAGGGGTCAGACTCCGTGGCACGTCCGTGTTCCGGCGGGAATCGTTACCATGCTGTGACTTGGCTGGCAACTACAATCTCGGGGGGAGGCAAGGAGCGCGGCGGCGCACAGGCGAGGCGTGGCGGCCGCGTGCGCCCGCTCAGCCGAAGATCGGGCGCAGGATCTTCTCCCAGATCTCGAGCGGCCAGAGCCCGATCTGGCGCGCCAGCACCTGGGCGACGTCGATCGCCTTCGCCATCCCGGTCGAGGGACCGGAGGCGGCGACCAGCGCCGAGGGCGCCCCGGTCACCGCCGCATGAACGTTGGTAATGAAGCACCAGAGCAATCCCAGGACGAGATACGTACGGATCCAACTGGCCAGGCTACCTCGCTGCTGCATCGACTCAACTCCCTTCGACGCCCGGCAACGTGGTGGCGGCCGGTTGCTGGAGTCCCCCGTGCGCCATGGCCACGTCGTGCTCGTCCTCGATCTCGCCCACGATCTCTTCCAGGATGTCCTCGAGCGTGACGATGCCCAGGAATTTCCCGTGCGGATCGCGAACCACAGCCATCGGGCGCTTCTCACGTCTGAAGATAAGCAAGAGCCGGGCCAGCGAAACCTCGGGACCGACGAAGACCGGAGGGTACATCGCGTCCACCAGGATCACCAGACCCTTGAGACTGAAAAGATGGAACAGGTCCTTGGTGTTGACGATGCCGACGATGTTGTCCGGCGCGCCCTCCCACACCGGCATTCGGGTATGCGCCGAGTCGCGGGCGGTGGCGAGCACCTCGTCCTCGGAGGCGAACACCGAGAGCATCACGACCTTCTCGCGCGGCACCATGATCTCCCGGACGGTCTTTTCGGACAGTTCGAACACGTTGCGCGCGTAGCTCGCCTCGTCCGGGGTGATCGCGCCCGCCGCCTTGGTCTCCTCCAGCAGCATGGTCAGCTCGTCGACCGAGTGGACGAGATGGCGCTGGCTCACCGGCGGCAGGCGGAGCGCCTTCACCACCCAGTTGCCGGCCCCGTTCATGACCCGGATGAAGGGCCTGAACACACGTCCGAATGCCAGCACCGGGGCGGCGACCAGCAGCGCCACGTCCTCCGCGCGCTCGAGGGCGATCGCCTTGGGCGCCAGCTCGCCGAGCACCACATGCATGAACGTGATGCCGAGGAACGCGATGCCGATCGCGGTTGCGTGGGTGGCGGCATCGCTCCACCAGGCCGGCATCCCGGCGAACAGCGGTTGGATGAGGTGCGCCACCGTCGGCTCACCGACCCATCCCAGGGCAAGACTCGCGAACGTGATGCCCAGCTGGGTAGCGGCGATCGAGTCGTCGAGATTCTCGACCGCGTAACGGACCGCCAGGGAACCGAACTTCCTCTGCTCGACCAGCTCCTCCACCCGGGTCCACCGCACCGTGACCAGCGAGAACTCCGCGGCGACGAAGAAGGCGTTCATCGCCACGAGGAGGGGGACTGCGAGGAGTCCGAGAAAGTCGAGGATGGTGGTGAGCATGGGATGTCGGCGGGCTATCGGGCGCCGGCTACTCGACCTCGCGCCGCCCCTCGAGCGCGCGCGCCAGGGTGACCTGGTCCGAGTATTCGAGATCGGAGCCCATGGGAACACCGCGGGCGATGCGCGTCACGCGCACGCCCAGCGGCGCCAGCAGCTTCGACAGGTAGAGCGCGGTGGCCTCCCCCGCCACGTTCGGATTGGTCGCCAGGATGATCTCGGTCACGACGTCGCCGCGCAGGCGCTCGAGCAGCGGCTTGATGCGCAGGTCCTCGGGATGGGTGCCGTCGAGCGGTGAGAGCGCCCCGCCCAGCACATGGTAGCGCCCCCGGTACTGACCGGTGCGCTCGAAGGCGATCACGTCACCCGGCTGCTCGACCACGCAGATCAGGCTGCCATCGCGCTGCGCGTCGGAGCACAGGCGGCAGGGATCATCGTCGCTGAAGTTCCCGCACGTTCCGCACAGCCCCACCCGCTCCTTGACCGCGCGGATCGCGTCCGCTAGCCGCAGGCTGTCCTCCTTCGGCGCCTTGAGGATGTGGAGCGCCAGGCGCTGGGCGGTCTTATGCCCGATGCTGGGCAGTTTCGAGAGTTCTTCGACCAGGAGTTCGAGATATTTCGAGCTGTACATGGGAGGTTGGGGGGCCCGGGCGCCGGCGCGGTCAGAATGGAAGGTTTATGCCGCCGGTGAGCTTGCCGAGGGTCTCCTGCATGCGCGTCTGGGAGGTGCGTTGCGCTTCGCCGACCGCGGTGAGGATGAGGTCTTCGAGCAGCGTGGCGTCGCCTTCCTTGAGCGCCTCGGGGCTCAAGGTCAGTTCCTTGAGCATCTGCCGCCCGTCCACCACCGCGCGCACCATGCCGCCGCCGGCGCTGGATTCGTAGCGTTCATCGGCGGCCTTCTCCTGGAGCTCGGCCACCTGCTTCTGCATCTTCTGCGCCTGCTTGACCAGGTCGCCGAAACTCTTCATGTGCGAGCTCTCCCGGGCTGTGGTGGTCTGGGTTCGATGATCTCGCCCTCGCACCAGGCGATGGCGCGTTCGATCAGGGGCTCGACGTCCTGCGCGGATGACCGGGCCGGCGGACCCCCCACGAGCGGCACGCAGCGGATCACCAGCGGACGTCCGAACACGCGTGTGGCCTCGCCGGCGATGATCGCCCGGTTCTCCTTCTCGTCCACCACGGCCCGGTGGAGGTCGTCCATCGCCAGCACCAGGTGGGTCTCGGTTACCCCGTCCAGCCGGCAGGCCTGGAGGAAGGCACCCAGCATGCGCTTCTTCTCGTTCACACCGGCGACCGCCGCCTCCCAGGCTGCGGCGGCACCTGGATCGTTGGCCTGCGCCGGCTCATCGAGCGTCGCGGTCGCAGGGCCTGCAATCAACTCGGGCGCGCCCCCCGAACCCGCCGCGCCCGCAGCCTTGGACGGGCTCGCGGGCCTGGGCCCCCCGGCTCCGGCGCCGAGCGTGCCGGCCGGAGCGGCGGGCTTCGCCACGCTCGCCACGGTCTGCGCCGGCCCCGCCCCCCCGATCACAGGCCGCGCCGGCGGCGTTACGCCGGGCGAGGTCGCCGCGCGCGGTGTCGGGGCGGCACTGGCGCCGGCCGCGCCTCCCAACCGCTGCTCGAGCGCCTCCAGCCTCGCCAGAATCGCCCCCAGGCGCTCGCCGGGCTCGAGGGTCGCCATCTGCACCACCGCGGCCTCGAGATGGATGAGCGGCTGCGGGCTGTCGCGCATCGGCCACGACACGTCGGCCACCAGCTTGAGTAGGCGCAGCAGGTCGTGCTCGGCCCAGCCCTCGCACTGGGCGCGCAGACGCTTCAGCTCGTCGGCGCCCACCGCCACCAGGTCACCGGCGTCGGGATCCACCTTGAGGATCAGCAGGTGGCGGATGTGCTCGGCCAGGCCCTCGGCGAGCTCGCGCGGGTCCATGCCCTTGGCGAACCCCTCGTGCAGCGCCTTCAAGGCGGCCGCCGGGTTCCGATCCACGATCGCCTGGGCGAGCGCATAGAACGCCTCGCGATCGGCGAGCCCGAGCACCCGGCGCACGACCTCATCGGTGACCTCGCTCTCGCCCGCCGAGATCACCTGGTCGAGCGCGCTCACCGCGTCGCGCATCGAGCCCTCGGACTTGTGGGCGATGAGGAGCGCGGCGCTTTCGCTAAGCGTGAATTTGACCCCGTCGTGGACGCCTCGCTCCCGCTCGGCGATCTCATGCAACCGATCGGCGACCTTGCGCAGCGGCACGCGCGCGAAATCGAACCGCTGGCAGCGCGAGCGGATGGTGTCGGGGAGCTTTTGCGGATCGGTGGTGGCGAAGATGAACACCAGGTGCGGCGGCGGCTCCTCGAGCGTCTTGAGGAGCGCGGCGAAGGCGTCGTTCGATAGCTGGTGGACTTCGTCGATGATGACCACCCGGTAGCGACCGCCGGTCGGGGCGAAGCGCACCTTCTCGCGTAGCGCCTGCACATCGGCGATGCCGCGGTTGGACGCCCCGTCGATCTCGGCCACATCGAGGGAGATCCCGCTGGTGATCTCGGTGCACGAGGTGCACGCGTTGCAGGGCTCGCCGCCCTTGAGCGTGCCGGACACCCGGCGTTCGCAGTTGAGGGCCTTGGCCAGCACGCGCGCCGAGGTGGTCTTGCCCACCCCGCGGGCGCCGGTGAACAGGTAGGCGTGGGCGATGCGACCGCTCTCGAGCGCCCGCGTCACCACCTGGCTGACATGCTCCTGCCCCACCAGGTCGCTGAAGACCTGGGGCCGGTACTTGAGCGCGAGGGCGCGATGGGCCATGGATTCCGATCCCCTGCGGACGATGGCATCCGCCGGCCTGAAGAAAAGGGCCAGGGGACCAGCGGCACTCCCGAGGGATTGCTTACCGCTGCTACCTTCCGGTCCTGACGGGGTTCACAAGTTCGGGTTGCGCTGGGCCTGGCCCAACAAAAATGGTGGAGATGAGCGGGCTCGAACCGCCGACCCCCTCGTTGCGAACGAGGTGCTCTCCCAGCTGAGCTACATCCCCACGACGCTTGAGGTTGAGCCCGCGCGCCAAGGGGCCGCGCGGGGAACCGAGAGCGCGGATAATAGCAGCGGGCAAGTCGAAAGCAAGCTGGGGGGGCGCGTCGTCATTGCACGACCGCGACCCGGCGAGTCGCAGCACGACCGTCCTGCACGAGGCGCAGGAAATAGACGCCCGACCCCAGGGGAGGCGTGGTGTCGAGATCGATCTCGTGCCGACCTGGCCCGAGACCGTCGAGATCCTGGAGGTGGACCCTCCTGCCGCCGATATCCAGCAGCTCGAGGGTCGCATGCGCCTCGCTCGCGAGGGAGAGGGCCACTCGAGCGCGCACGCCCGACGAAGGATTCGGACTCCAGCCGTGCAGGGCGAGTCGCGCCTCGCCCGGGACGTTCACCCACACCTCATCCAGCACAACCGGCGCACCCTCCTCGACGATCAGGACGCGGTACCCGTAGCGCGTCCCGGCGAGCACATCCCGATCCTCGAGGGCGATGCGCCCAGTGCCGTCGGCGGTGAGCCGGGCGATCTCGGCCCAGTCCGCATCGGGCGCGTGCCGCTCGACCGTGCACGCCACGCCAGGCTCGGGATTCTGCCACGCGATCGCCACCCGCCCCGGCCGTGCGTCCACCGAGACCAGCGAGAGCAGGACCGGCGTCGGCAGGTCGGTGAAACCGCTGTCCCACGCGCTTTGCGCGGCACGCGCGTTCTCCTGAATGTCGGCGACATCCGCTCCGCCGACCAGGGCGAACCCCACGACGATGCTATCCCCTGCCGCCAGGGAGGCGAACGGCCCGACGCTCAGCACCTCGACCGGGTCGCCCGATTGGGGCATGAGCTCGGGCTGCGTCAGGTCGGCGATGGTCCCCGCGCCCATCAGGGAGTAGCGCTCGACGTCCTCGTCCCTGGAGGGGTTCCCCGGGGACCACTCCCACGCGGCCAGAGTCACCTGTTGGCCGAGCGTACCGTTCGGGGGCGTCAGCAGCTTCACGCCCGCCCAGTCGGGTACCAGACCAAGATTGCATCCCGCCGGAACGGGGAGGGCCGCACAGTAGTGCTCGCGCAGCAGCGCCAGCGCGTCGTCGTACTGGAGCCACGCCTTGCGAAACCACGAGCCTGGCCCCCCACTGCTGGATGGCGGCCAGGTCGCGTACAGGTTTTTCGACCCGCTCGCCAGCTCGGTGTAAAGACCCACCCGCAGGCCGGTGAGCGTGGGGCCGGCGGTCGTGATCACGAACCGGAAGAAGAGGACGTGCGACAGTCGGCCCGCGGTCCAGGCAAAGGTCCGCTGGCTCACCCGCAATCGCAGCGGGCGGTGGACCTCGCCGGACGCGGTGATCCGCGGGGTCAGATCGTCGTATTCCGCGATGAGATCCAGGTCGCTGACGGCGGCCGGATCGAATAGGGGGCTGGAAGGGAGTCTCGAGCGGGCGGACACCGTCGGGCTCACCGGGCTGAACTCGCTCACCGCAGCGGAGGGGCTCCCCAGAGAGTAGTCGTAGCAGCCCACCGTGACGCCCGTGAAAGCGCCCGCCGCATCCGCCGAATGGGCACCGATCCACAGCCCCCCAAGCACCAGGTGCTCATATCCCGAGCCGAGCGGGTACTCCATCGAGGGCGAGCGAGTGATGAAGTTGTTACCGATGGAGCCGTAGTTCGTCACGGCCACGCCCATCAGGTTCGCGTCGGACACGCGCACGACCGGGATGGGGTCAGCCTGGACCCGCGCAGGAGCCGCAGGCTCGTGGTTGGGCGCCCCTGAGGCCGCGGCCACGACGGCCGGGCCCAGAACGGCGACTGCGATCGTGACGGCAAGGAGCATCGCGGCCCTCTCCGGCGTGGGGTGGACTCAGCGCGGGCGGTTGCGGTGATTGTAGGCCAGGTCCGGGAAGGGGGAAGCGGATATTTGTATCATATGACTATACAAACGCATGCGGCCGTGGCTAGAATCGAGCGTCGTCCATATTCCCATCCCCGGGGACGTCCCTAAGACCCCGGCGTGCATAGTCCGCCCAGGGTTCTTTAGAGCGCGATGTCCGTATCTTCCTGCCCCAACGAGCGCAGATTCCCCGGCAACGAAGGAGTCGCGTTGCTGAGCCTCCCGGCGCCCCTGCGGCCCACCCATGCCCGGATGCTCGTCTTTATCGGTCTCCTCGTTGCCGCGCCCGCCCTGGCCGGCCCGTGGACCGGTATCAGCCCCGGAGGCGGCGGGGCCTTCACCACCATCGGCGCCGGGCCCACCGGGACCCTCATCTGTGGAGCCGACTTGAGCGGAGCCTACCGCAGCCTCGACCGAGGCCTCACCTGGGATCGCATCGGCGCCGACCGCGGCCTCAAGCGGACGCATGTCTGCGTGGTGAGTTTCGACCCGCTTGATCCCCAGGTCATCCATCTGGGGACCGAGGTGGGCATTTATCGGAGCGGGGACGGTGGCGCGACCTTCCAGCAGGTACTCGCGTCGGGGTACATCGGCGCGATCGCCGCGGCGCGCTCCGACCCAGCCATCGTTTACGCGACCTACCACCCGCTCTGGAATACCCCCGCGTCGGACATCTATAAGAGCACCGACCGCGGCCAGAGCTGGGCTCCGGTCGCATCCGCTCTCCCGGCCGGGCTCCGGCTCCTCAAGCTGATCGTGAGCCCCCTCGACCCCAATACGCTCTACGCCGTATCGGGCGAGGACCTGTTCGTCTCCGGGACCCCGGCCGTCTACCGCAGCACTAACGGCGGCGTGAGCTGGAGCCGCATCGGCGGGAGCCTCGGCAACCTGTGGGATCTGGGCGTGGACCCGGTCACGCCCGGGACGCTCTACGTCACCGGCTACACCGGCGCGCCGCCGACCAACTGGTCGGGCTCCATCTACAAGAGCACCGACGGCGGCGACACCTGGGTCCAGAAGGCCGCCCACACCGGGGCGATCATGGTGAAGCGCGACCAGCCCCAGGTCCTGCGGGTCATCGACGTGCGACGCAAGTCGTTCGAGTCCGAATCGGGCGTGTGGGAGTCGCTGGATGGCGGCGAGACCTGGCTGCGCAAGAGCACAATGGCCGGTTGGGATGCCGGCTGGCAGGAAATCGACTGGGCCTACGGCGGCAGCGCCTACGGCATGCCGAAGGTATTGGGCGAGGACCTCTCCGATCCCAACGCGATCTTCTGGGTGAGCTGGCAGTTCGCTTTCGCCTCGCTCAATGGTGGCGCGAGCTTCGCGGACCTGAACACGACGCAGGTCCTGCCCGGCCGCTGGCGCTCGCGCGGGCTTGACAACATCACGCTCACCTCGGTGGCCTTCAGCGAGGCCGCTCCCGCTCAGGTTTACCTCGGCTTCCACGACATCGGGCTGTGGCGCAGCCTGGACGGCGGGGCGAGCTGGCAGTCGGGAAACCCGCCGACACTCACCGGGACCTGGGCGGGCCATGGCGGGAACACGAGCACCATCCTCGCCGATCCCTCGCGCCCGGCCGTCGTGTGGGCGACTTTTGGCGGACAGGCGGACTCGCTCACGCTCGCGCGCAGTGCGCTGGCCGGAGCGTCGGACAGCTGGGTCCTGGCCACCGGACTCCCGCATGGAAACCTGCGGGGGCTGTCCCTCGACCGCGGCGCGCCCGCCGCCAACCGGACCCTTTTCATCACCGCCAACGGCGATGTCTATCGCAGCCAGGATGATGGGGCGGCCTGGACGCTGGTCCTCGATCGCGACAGCTGTCGCGCCACCGCCGTGGACCGATTCGACCGCACGCTCGTGTATGCCGGCGGCGAGGGGGGTCTCTGGCGCTCACTCGCTGGCGGCGCCCCGGGCTCGTGGTCCCGGATCGGCCCGCCAGAAATGTCCGGCGAGAACCTGAAAACACTCGCTGAGGAACGATGGGACGGACTGCATCAGATCGTCCCCGATCCGGGCAGACCGGGATGGGCCTACGTCGCGGCCCACGGACCCGGCCGGGGTCTCTACCGCACCACGGACCGCGGCGTCACCTGGACGAAGCTCAGAAACGCGACCTACATGCGGGATGTGGCGCCCGATCCGGTCGACCCGGACATCCTGTACGCCGCCGCCTCGCGCGCATTCAAGACCGGCAGCAGCGTCACGGGCTCTGAGGGGATCGTGCGCTCGGCTGACGGCGGACAGACTTGGACATCGCTCAACGACGGCCTCGCCTGGCCGTTCGCCGCGCGGATCGCCATCGATCCCTCGAACCGGAACCGGCTCATCCTCGGCTCCCCCGGCAGCGGCTTCTTCGAGCGCACGCTGCCCGGCGCAGCGGTCGGGGTGGTGCCCTCACCGGATCCCGAGGGGTTCTCCGTCTCGGCCGCCTTCCCCAATCCGAACCGCGGTGCGGTGGCGTTCACGCTCCGGCTGGCCCGCTCCGCCCGCGTGGAGTGGAGCGTGCATGATCTCATGGGCCGGACGGTCTGGAGCGGTGCGGAGGGCTGCGGGGCCGGGACCGCCACGCTGGCCTGGGACGCGGCGAAGAGCGCGGGGCCGCGGCCCGGCGTCGGGCTCTACTTCGCGCGGTTCAACGTGGAAGGGCGCGTGATGACGAGGAGATTCGCGCTCATCCATTGAGTCGGGCGGCGTTGCCGCCCGCCGCCTACTTCGTCGCCAGCGCCCCGCGGATGAACTCCACCACGTCGCGCTTGAGCCGCGCCAGCTCGCCCTCGTGGATATACATCATATGGCCCGCCTCGTACTCGCGCGTCATCACCCGGGCGCGCTCGGCCGGCTCCAGCATGAGGTGGGCGAGCGTGTAGTCGGTGGCGAAGTAGGGGGTCGCCAGGTCGTAGTAGCCCGACGCCACGAACAGCCGCATGTCGGGGTTGCGCGAAAACGCCGCGCGCAGCGCCCCGCTCACGTCGGCGAAGCCGCTGCCCGCCGAGCCCCAGTCCCAGGGCCCGATGCCGCCGCCCAGAATGTGATACGTAAGATCGGTTTTGTAGCCCAGCTCGGCGCGCACGTACTGGTTGAACATCGCCGTGTAGGGTGGGCGGATCGCCGCCATGCTCGGGTCGAACTCCGGCGTCTCCGAGACCACTCGATCGTCCACGCCGGTGAAGCGGCTGTCGAGCCGGCCCACCGTGCGACGCTCGGAGCGCATCAGCTCCTTGCAGAAGTTCTGGATCGGGACGCGCAGGTCGGAGAGGTCGAGGTAGCGCCGCTCGAGCCCCGTGTAGCGCGCGAGCCGATCGAGCGCGGCGGTGCGTTGTTCGCGGGTCGCGTCACCCCCCAGCGCCAGGAACCGGGCGTAGTCGCCACCGCTCCACACCTCGGCCTCATCCAGGACCGACTTCAAGTCGCGCGACTGGAGGTCGGCCGGAAGCCGCTTGTGATACCAGGCGGTCGCCGTGTAGGTGGGCAGATAGAGGCTGTAGGGCAGCTCGTTGCCACGCGCGAAGCGGGCGGTCTCGAAGTTCAAGATCGAGGAGACCAGCAGGATGCCGTTGAAGGCGATACCCTTGTCCACGAGGTAGCCCGAGAGCCCCGCCGCGCGCGTGGTGCCGTAGCTCTCGCCCACGAGGAACAGCGGCGAGGACCAGCGCTGGTAGCGGGTCAGGTAGAGCCGGATGAACTCGCCCACCGATTCGAGATCGCCCTGTACGCCCCAGAACTTCTTCCCCAGGTCCGGCTTACTCGGGCGGCTGTAGCCCGTTCCCACCGGGTCGATGAAGACGAGATCGGTCTGGTCGAGCCAGGTGTGCGGATTGTCCACCAGCTGGTAGGGCGGCGGCGGCATCGCCCCATCCGGCCGCATTTTGACGCGCCTCGGGCCCAGCGCCCCCAGGTGGAGCCACACCGAGGAGGAGCCCGGGCCCCCGTTGAACGAGAACATGAGCGGCCGCGAGGCGCGGTCCGCCACCCCATCGAGCGTGTAGGCCATGAAAAAGACGTCGGCCTCGGTCTCCCCCAGTTCGTTCTTGAGCGGCAGCTTGCCGGTGGTGACGGTGTAGGCGAGCGGCTTGCCCGCGATCGAGATCTGGTGGCGGGTGACGATGGGGGCTTCGGTGGAGTCCGCCTTGGCCTTGGCGGCGGGCGCCGGATCGGCCGCGAACGTGGGCGCGGCGATCAGGAGGGCGGCGGCACAGGCGACGGCGGTGCAGCGGGCGACGGTGCTGGGCGGCGGCGTCATGGGCGGCTCCGGGTCGGGGCTACAGGGTGAAGGATGGCGGAGAGAGTGGGATTCGAACCCACGAGGCGGTATTAGCGCCTACACGATTTCCAATCGTGCTCCTTCAACCGCTCGGACATCTCTCCGCAACACTGGTGCCCGGTCGAAGCTCGAGCCGGGTGGGAACGGATACCATGCGCCACGGGCGCGGGCAAAGCGTGCGGTGGCCGTGTGGGTGGTGCGCCGCAGGCGGTCTGGGCGGCGTGCGAGGGCGACGAGGCGCGGCGGGTGGCTTGCCCGCAAGGCGAGCGCTCCGCCCACGATCCTCAGAGTCCCGGAATCGGCGGCTTGAACACCATGAGGATCAGCGCCGCCGCGGGAAGGAGCAGTGCCACCGCGCCCCAAAACGCCCAGATGCGCGAGAGCGCTTGGTAGGCCGCCCAGTCAGGGGTGCCGCTCTCCGCCCCCGCCTGCATGAGCTTCATCATCCGCCTCTGAAGTGGCACCACCCACACGCTGAACGCCACGCCCGACAAGGAGAAGAGCACGATCCCCCAGAACACCCAGCCGGTGCGCAACAGCGGGATGTGGCCGATGATCGCGGCGACGAGCCCGGCGACGGTGATGAGCACCACGCCCGGGATGGTGAACAGTCGGTCGCTGCGGATGATCCCGGCGAGCGCGTGGGCGATGAGGCGCGCGTCGCGCGTGCGGTCGGCGTGCTCCTTCCAGAAGATCCCGGTGGTGATGTTCCCGAGGAACATGACGACCGCGACGATGTGGAGGGTCTTGAGTGCCAGGTAGAGCACGGCTACCTCGGCGTGCCGGGGTGGCCCCGGTCGTCGGTGAGATGGCGGCGGGCGGGGTTCGCGGGCCGTAAAGGCACTGGCGGAGAGGGAGGGATTCGAACCCTCGAAGGGCTTACGCCCTTAACGGTTTTCGAGACCGCCACCTTCAACCACTCGGCCACCTCTCCGAGGCCGTGTTTACACGACTTAGCCGGTGCGGCGCAAGGCGGGTGTGCCGTGTTGTCTGCCGAATGGGCAGTCTCGATCCGGGCTGCTGCGCCGACCCGCTCTCGTCGTCGGAGCGCTACTTCGTGACCCGGCGCGCCCCGGTCCCATCGGCGCCCATCACCCAGATCTCCATCCGGCCGGTGCGATTGCTCTGGAACGCCAGGTGCTTTCCGTCCGGAAACCACGACGGCGTCTCGTCCACATAGGGTTCGTCGTGCGCCGCCAGTTTCGTTGCCGCGCCGGTCGATAAATCGATCAGCCAGATGTGCCCGGTACTGTTCGTGGGATTCTGGCGGTCGTAGACTCTCGCCTGGACCGCAATATTCTGATCGTCCGGAGACCACGCGGGCCATTGCGGTCGGCCGTCGCTTGCGGGGAACCGCGTCACCGGATGAGCCCCACTGCCGTCAGCATTGACCACCCAGACCTGCATGTCACGCAAGGTGTCGACGTGCGTGTAAGCGATCCGACGGTCATCGGACGACCAAGAGAGATTGTAGGAGGCCCCCAGGCTGTCCGTAAGCGCCCGGGCATTCGATCCATCCGGGTCCGCGTGCATGAGCCGATTACGGCTTCACGACCCCACGCTGTACGCCACGTGCCGACCGTCGTGCGACTGCGCGATGGCCTTGGCCACCAATGTCACGAAGGTCCGCGTTCCCTTGCCGTCGAGACCAACACTCGTCAAACTTGCTGTATCACTCCGCGTCATCTTGTAAGCAATCCGGCTGCCACCTTCGCTCCACGCCGGCGGTCCATCGATGCCCGGTGAACGCGTGAGCCTTCTGGTCCTGGAGCCGTCCGCATCCACCACGTAGAGGCTCCAAAGGCCCTGATCGCGCTCGGACGCGAACGCGATCCGCCTGCCGTCGGGCGAGACGGCAGGCGTGCTTCCATTGCGTGGCGGTGGATTCGGAGCCCCCTGCGCGATCTGGATCATCGTGGCTGTTGCCAGTGCGATCACGCAGCACAGGACTCGCATCATGACTCCTCGCATTGGTTCTCGCCCGGCGGGCGGGAGCTCCGGACGACCCCTCGGAGTTGTAGGCATCAGCTCGACCGGCGAATGTGGCCCTGAGCTGAACCCGGTGGTCGTACCAGCCATCATGTTGGTCGGGCGCCTGTCCTGCCCCGGGTGGTCGTACCAGTCGCCATGCTAGTCGGGCGCCATTTGCGCTGCAACGCGACTCCGGCCCGCGCACACCGGCAAGAGTGCCAACCTCGGGTGGCTACGCCCGTCGCTGCGGTTCGCGCTTCGGTGGAGAGGGCCTGACCGCCGCCTCCGCCAGCGCCCGCTCCTCGCAGCGAATGCGCACGCGCAGTGCCATGAGATTTGCGGCCGAGAATGCGAACGCCGTGCCCCACGCCCCGAACATGAGCGGCGCGGCGAGGAACTCGACCACCACGGCGAGATAGTTCGGGTGCCGAAGCCAGCGGTAGGGTCCACGCCTCACGAGGGGCTCGCCCGGCACCACGATGACCCGCGTGTTCCAGCGCTCGCCCAGCGCCCGCATCGCTGCCCACCGCAGCACCTGCGCCGCGCCCCACAGCATCACCCACAGCGGTGCAAGCCAGTCGGGGCGCGCGCCGAGAGCGAGCACCTCGGCCGCAAGCGCAAGCGGGAACAGCGTGTGCAGCACGACCAGCATCGGGAAGTGCCCGCGTCCGCGCTCCTGGCCGCCGCGCGCGAGCAGACGGCGCGCGCTGTGCGCGGACAGGGCGAGCTCGAAGGCCCGCTGCGCCGCGAAAAACACGAGGAAACCGACGAGCGCGGCGACGGGCGCCGGCGCACCGCCGACGGGGCTCATGCCTCGGCGCTGCGCAACAAGACGTACTCAGCGCAGAAGCCGGGGCCGAGCGCGGTGAGCACCGCGGTCTGGCCCGGGGCGATGGTCTGCCCCTCGAGGAACCGCTCGAGCACGAACAGGCAGGTGGGCGACGACATGTTCCCGTGGTCGCGCAGCACCGCGCGCGCGTGGCACAGGGCGTGGGGCTCGAGCCCAAGCGCCTCCTGATAGGCGGCGAGCACCTTCATGCCCCCCGGGTGCGCGACGACGTGGTCGAGGGATTCGAGCGTCAGGCCGTTACGCCCGAGGAACTCCGAGAGCCCGGGTCGCACGCGCTCGTGCACGATGGTCGGGATGTCGCGCGCGAAGATGACGTGAAGCCCGGCGCCGTCCACGTCCCAGCCCATGACATCGAGAGTGTCGGGCCAGAAGGTGCTCGATGAGGCGACCAGCTCGAGCGGGCGATGACCGTTCACCACCGGGGCGTCGTCGGCCACCACCAGCGCGGCTGCGGCGCCGTCGCCGAAGAGCGAGGCGGCGACAAGGTTGCGCTTGGAGAGGTCGTTGCGCTGGAAGGTGAGGCTGCACAGCTCGAGGGCGATGAGCAGCACACGCGAGCCCGGGGCGGCCAGCGCGAACTCGCGCGCACGCGCGAGCCCGGCCACACCGCCCGCGCAACCCAGGCCCCAGATGGGTGTGCGGCGGAAGTCGGAGCGCAGCCCGAGCGCGTTCGCGAGGCGGGCGTCCACCGTCGGCGCCGCGATGCCGGTCGAGGAGACGAACACCAGATGGTCGATGTCGCGCGGCGTCAGCCCAGCCTGGGCCATGGCGCGCTCGGCGACCTCCTGCGCGAGCCGCACCGCGTGTTCGATGTAGAGCGCGTTCTTCTCGGCGAAGCCGTGGTCCTCGCCGAACCACTCGAGTGGCGCGCACAGGTTGCGGCCCTGGATCCCGGCGTGGTCGAACACCGCCAGCAGGCGGTCGTCACCCTCGCGAAGCACCTCGCGGAACAGGTTCCGCGCGAACTCCTTCACGCGGTCCTGAGCCACCTCGTACGGCGGCACGGCGGTGGCGAGCGCCACCAGGCGCGGCGTCATGGCACGACCACGAGCGTCCCGGTCATCCCCTTCTTCGCGTGGTGAACCGTCCCGGGTTCTAGAGAGTCCGTTACGTGGGTTTCGCCAGTTCGGCCGGGGGCTGCTGGCGTCGAAGCCCCGCCCCACCGTGCTAGACTCCCCCGTCCAGGGCGTCTGTCGACCGCCCGCTGAGCCTCGCAACCACTGGAGCTGGCCCCCCGGCATGGCACCTCTGGACCGCATGAGCGTCGAACTGTCCGCCCTGGCCTTCCAGGGCATCGTGGCATTGCTGCTGCTGCTCGTCTACTACGGACTGTGGCTCCAGCGCCGACGCCCCTATGACCTGACGTGGGCGGGCGCTTGGGGGATCTACGCCCTGCGGCTCGGCTTCATCTCCGCCTACATCGTCACCCGCCGGGACGTGTGGCTGTTCCTGCACCAGACCGCGACCGGCCTGTCGGCGCTGCTGCTGCTCTACGCCGCGCTTCAGTTCTCGCAGAACGTGCCGGGACGGCGGCGCTACTACGCGCTCGGCGCGCTGGTCGTGCTGTGGGCTTACTTTGCGGTATTCGTCATTCACGACTTCATGATCGGCGGCCTGTCGTCGGCGATCCTCTTGTCGGGGGTCACGCTGTGGACGGGTATTGTTTTCTGGCGCTACCGTCGTCGGGTACCGTCGGTCGGCGCCACCATCCTCGCGTGGAACTTCTCGCTGTGGGGTCTGCACCACCTCGACTACCCCCTGATCCGCGCCCTCGGCACCGGCGTCCTGCTCGGCGTCTACATCGACATCGTATTCATCGTGGCGACCGCGATCGGGGCGCTCTACCTGGTGCTGGGCCGCGAGCAGAGCATGCTCGAATCGCGCAACCAGCAGCTCGAGCAGCTCACGGGGTTGCTGCTCACCGCGCAGGAGGAGGAACGTCGGCGCATCGCGCGCGAGCTGCACGACGAGGCGGGCCAGATCCTCACCGCGGTCAAGATCGATCTCGATCTCGGCGGCCGCAAGGAGTCGGCCGAGCTGGTGGGCCGCGCGATCGCGCAGATGCGCAACCTGAGCAACCTGCTGCGGCCGCAGGTGCTGGACCTGGGGCTGCTGCCCGCGATCCGCTCGCTGACCGACGACTTCTCTGCGCGCACCCAGGTGCGCACGATCCTGAGCCTGCCCGAGTCGTTGCCCGGCATCCCGCCCGAGCGACAGGTGGCCATCTATCGCATCGCGCAGGAGGCGCTCACCAACGTGGCCCGCCATGCCGGCGCGAGTCGTGTGCGCATCGTCCTCGACCGCGAGGACAACCACGTCGCCCTCACGGTCGAGGACGATGGCCGCGGCCCCTCGGGCGAGCTGCGACCGCATCTCGGGCTGCTCGGCATGCGCGAGCGCGTCGCCGCGCTCGGGGGCACGCTGGCGGTGGGCCAGGGCAACGACCGCGGGTTCCGCATCGCGGCCCGCATCCCGCTGGAGGGATCCTCATGACCACGCCCATTCGCGTGCTGCTGGCCGACGATCACACGCTGGTGCGGGCGGGACTGCGCAAGATCCTCGAGCAAAACGACGACCTGCTCGTGGTGGGTGAGGTCGGCGACGGAGCGGCCGCGCTCGAGTTCCTCGAGCGTCAGCCGGTGGACGTGGTGGTGCTCGATCTCACCATGCCGGGGCTGGACGGCTTCGAGCTGTTGCGGCGCTCCCGCGCCCGGTGGCCCGAGCTGCCCCTCCTGGTGCTCACCATGCACGCCGATGCGGAGCACGCCTCGCGCGCGGTGCGCGAAGGCGCCGACGGGTACCTGCTCAAGGACTCCGCGGCCGACGACCTGGTGGCCGGCGTGCGGGCGGTGACGAGCGGGCGTCCCTTCTACAGCGAGCCGGTGCAGCGGGCGCTGTCAGAGCTGGTGCGCTCCGGCGCCACGACCCGCCCCGTGGACCGCCTCACCGAACGCGAGCTGGAGGTGCTCAAGCTCGTGGCCCGCGGGCTCTCCACCAAGGAGATCGCGGCCCGCTTCGACATCAGCGCCCGGACGATCGAGACCCACCGCGCGAACATCATGCGCAAGCTCGAACTGCGCTCCGTGGCGCTGCTCACCCAGTTCGCTCTGCGCGAGGGGCTGATCGAGCAGGGGTAGCGCCCGGGCCCCCGGCCCGCCCTCCGTAGAACTACCGAGGCCGACTCCGCAACACTTCGAATGGTTTCGCGGGCGCTTTGGGGCGATGTTGTCTGTGCATGCAGGTGACCACCAACCTCTCGCCCGGGTGTGTCCACCCCGTCAGTCGCATGGCGAAGCACGTCCGGCGGATCGAGTGCATCGCAGCGATCGTCGCGGCACTGCTCCTCGCCGTCCTCTCCCCCGCCACCGCCGATCCCACGGATCCCGCCGCCCCGGTTGCGAGCGATTCCACGAGCGTCCCGGTTGCGAGCGACTCGACGAGCATCCCGGACGTCTCCCTCACCCCTGCGGCGCCCGAGAGCGCGACTGTCGTGGTCCCGCCGCCACCGTCCGCCGCATCGCGGCCTGCGCGGCCGATCACGCTCATCCCGGGCACGCGCTCGGTGGCCGACACGGTGACCGTGCTTCAACCGCTCGACGTGCGCGGCCTGCGCGGGCTGGTGGCGGATCGGACGACCGCGACCTCGGTGCGGGTCGAGCGCAGCAAAGCCAACCGTTTCCTGCCGGCCACGATCGCCGATGCGCTGGCGTCGGTGCCCGGCGTGAACCTGGTGAAGACCGGGCCGTGGGCGTCGCAGCTTTCCTTGCGCGGTCTATCGGGCGACCGCGTGCTGTTGATGGTGGACGGCGTGCGCATGAACTCGGTGCGCGGCCACGGCGTGCAATCGTCGCTGGTCTCGCTCGACCGGCTCGACGCCGTCGAGCTGATGCCGGGCGCAAGCAGCGCGCAGTACGGGTCCGACGCGCTGGGCGGCGTCGTGAACATCGTCACGCAGCGCAGCCTGTTCGCGGACCTGCCGACCACCACGTACATCCTCCAGACGCGCGCCTCGGAGCCTGGGCAATCGTGGGCGAACTCCGCCCGCGCGCGGCTCTCCGGACCGCGCGCGGGCCTCGAGCTCTCGGGAGGCATCGGCGGACTCGACCAGCTGCGCACCCCGCTCGGCGCGGTGGCCAACAGCGGATATCGGGACGAGGACTTCGCGGTGCGCGGGGTCACCCGGCTGGGCCGCGCGAGCCTGGACCTCGAGCACGCGTACCATGCCGTGCACGATGCCGGGCTGCCCGCGTTCGGATCGCAGTTCGCTGCCGGTGGCCAGTTCACGTTCGCCGGCAGCGTCGGCTCCTACCCGCTCCAGCGGCGCGAGGCCCAGCGTCTCGAGCTGGCGCTCCTGGGCCGCGGCTGGCAGCCGGACATGCGCGTCCTCGGCGTGCGGCAGAAGTACTACACGCGCTTCGACGAAACCGTGACCGAGTACATCTCCCTGCGCGGGCGCGTGGTGGGGACCACGGAGCTCGCTTCGAGCGACCGGGTCACGACCGACTACACGAGCGTGCAGCCCACCTTGCGCTTCCGCGGCCCTGGTGCGGTGCGGCTGTTCGGCGAGTACCGCCTCGAGCAGGCCGATGGGCCGGTCCTCCACGATCAGGTGACCCGCAACCTCGCGGGCGACGTCACGGCCTCCGCCCATGCGGAGGAGGTGAGCGTCCCGCCCGCCGACCGCACCGCATGGGCCGCCGGCGCAGCGGCCTCCCACACCCTGGGCGGGTTCAAGTTCGAATCCGGTATTCGCTACGACCGCATGCGCTCACGGGCCGATTCGCTGGCCAATAGCCCGACGGCGAAGCTGGACGTCCTCGACCGTCGGACGAGCGCCGAGATCGGCGTGTCGCGGGCAATCGGCATGGTCGAGCCCTACACGCACCTGGCGTCGGGATTCCGCGCGCCCAACCTCGACGAGCGCTACTTCAACAACAACATCCACGGCGGCATGCGCCTGTTCGGCAACCCGGACCTCCGGAGCGAGCGGAGCCTCTCGTATGAGCTGGGCTTGCGCACCGCGGGCGGGCTGCCCGAGTGGCTGCACAGCGCCCGGATCTCGGCCTACCGCTCCGACGTGAACGACCTCATCACGTTCCGCTACATCGGGATGCTCTACCTGGAGCCGCGCTTCCAGTATTTCAACGTGCAACGCGCGCGTCTCGAGGGCGTCGAGGCGGTGACCCAGCTCAGGTTCGGTTCGATCATGGTCGAGGCGAGCGGCAGCGTCCCGGTCGGCAAGGACGTGACGACCGGGAAGCGCCTCGAGGACGTCGGCGCCCCGAGCGCCTCGCTCGAGATCGTGTGCCCGATGACCAAGCTGCTTCCCTACGGCAAGGTCAGCACGCGCGTGCGATGGAACGACGCGCTGAGCGACGTGACCGAGACGCTGCGACGTCGCGCGTTCTCGACCACCTCGATCGAGGCCTCGTTCGTCGTACACGGCGTTTACGCCGTGATCGCCGTCCAGAACGTCTTCAATCATTTCTATTTCGAACCCCAGAGTCTCATCCCCGAGCCCGGGCAGACGATTGGGTTCTCGCTGCGCCGCGAGTTCCACCCCGGCTGGCCCTTCTAGAGGAGAACTCCCATGGCCCGCCTCCACGCCGTGCTCGCCATCGCCGCTTCGGCCGGCTTGCTGCTCGTAACCGCCTTGGATCCAGCTCACGCCCGGCGCGGACCCAATCCCGACGGTCGCACGGCATTCCCTCGGCTCCCCGGGCGCACGGCGGCGGCGCAGGCGGCACAGGTCATCGGGGTCCCACTCCCGGTTGGCGCGATCCAGCTCGATTCGACCTACTACGACCTTCAAGATATCGGCTCGCTCGCGACCCGGGTCGCGGTCGGGAGCGACGGTCGGGTGCACGTCACCTGGCAGGACGACCACTGCAACGTGTCCCCCAACGGCTGTCCCCCGAACCTCTCGGCACCGGTGCCCCACCCCGTGCGCGGCATGGCGTACGCGGTGCGCGACGCCGCCGGCGTGTGGACCAACCGGGGCCGGGTGGGCGACTCCCGCATCCGCTGCCCCACGTTCTGCGTGCCGGATCTCATGGGCGGGCTCGGCGGCCTCGCGCTCTCGCCCGCCAACCGGGTCGCCATTTCCGAGCACATGAACGAGGACGGCTGCGACCTGCGCAGCGTCTTCTACTATCTCGACACGCCGAGCGGGAGCACGTTCAGCGGCTACCTCACACCGATCGAGAGCCCGAGCTACCTGTTCGGTCAGGTCGCGGCCCTCCCCAACGGCTCGTTCGTGGTGCTGGGGGAGCGGCTCAATACCACCAATCCGCCCTACTCGTACCTCGAGACCGCCGAGGTGCGTATCAGCCGCTTCACGTCGGCCGGCACCGCGTTCGTGTGCCCGACCGGTTGGCAGGGCGGCGCGTGGACCTCGGTAGTGCCGGCCGGCACGTTCCCGGATGGCGGCGGCGGCTACCCGAGCCTGGCCGCGTCCTCCAACGGTCGGGTCGGCGTGGCGATGACCGACTTTGGCCAGAACGTCTACCTCATCGAGTCGAGCAACGGGACGTTCGGCGCCGGCACCGTGACCGTGCGCAAGCTCACCAACTACATCGATGCGAGCATCATCAAGGCCGACTCGACCTCGACCGAATGGCGGCCGTACATCAACGCACACCTCGCCTACCAGGACACCACGCCGCACGTGGTGTGGTCGGAACTGCAGGCGCGCAAGAGCGGCGCGCAGATCTTCTACGCCGACTGGCACAGCCGCATCATGCACTGGAGCCCGACTGGTGGCCTGGCGTTGGTGAAGCAGGGCGGACCCGAGACCGGCAGTTACGACAACGTGGACAACGGCCAGTCCGGGCCGGTGGTGGGCCTCAACCACATCTCGAACGACTGGCCGCAGGTCGGGTTCTCTGCGGACGGCAGCGAGACCTACGTGGTGTGGGTGCGCTGCGTGGACAGCCAGGTGGATCCGACCGCCAACGGGGGCATCCCCGGCTCGACCGGGCTCGGCTTCGGCGACATCGAGGTGAGCGTCTCGAGCGCGGGCGGCGCGTGGTCGCCGGCCCAGAACCTCACGCAGACGCCGCAGACCGACGAGCGCTTCGTCGCGATCTCGCCGAAGAACTCCGGCGGCAACGTCGGGATCCTGGTCCAGGCCTCCGCCACCAACCAGGCCGGCATCGCCGAATCGCAGGACCGCGGCACCACACCCACGCTCTACGTGCGCCGCATCGCCTGGCTCGAGAAGCACGTGAGCGCGAGCGTGGTCTCGGTCGACGATGAGCGCCCGGCGGCCACGCCGCGCGCGGCGCTCGCCGCGCACCCCAACCCCGCGCGCGGGGCCGTGCACTTCGCGGCCGGCGCGTTGGACGCCGCAGGCGCGGTGCTGGTGTTCGCCGTGGACGGCCGTCGCGTCTCGCGGCTGCCGCTCGAACGGGGAGGTGCGACGTGGGACGGACGCGACATGCGCGGCCGCCTTGTGCCTTCAGGAATCTACCTCGCGCGACTGGAGGGCGACCGCTCGGCCGCCACGAGGTTCATGTGGTTGAACTGATGCCCGGCGTCTCGCGATCCGCGTGCGACGCGATCCACCACCCCATCCCGCCGCCCGCCCGGCGGGATGCACGAAACGAAAGGAGCGCCGTATGAAACTCGCTACGACTTCCCGGTTGCGCGCCCTGTCACTCGGACTCGCGCTGCTGCTCACCCTCGCGCTGCCGATGGCTGCCGCGGCCGGCGTGTTCGAGGAGCACGTGACCGGAGGGGTCCTCGACCTGGGCTGGCTGAACGGATTCGGCGTCTCCAGCAACCTAAAGCCGCTCACGATCTCTTCGGGCCACCCGGCGTATCCGAATCCCTCCGGCGACGGCACCGTCGGGCTCGCGCTGACCACGACGACCCCCGACAGCGGCGGCATCAGCCTCACCTGCATCAATCCGGGCATACTCAGCGACTACTCCTGGGAGGCCTGGGTGTTCACCGGTGACGGCAACTCGCGCCGCGGGCTGGTCGTGCGCGCCGACCCAGTTACCCTGGCCGACGCTGACCCCGCGAACGACTTTTCGACGTGCTACCAGTTCGTCGTCCAGTCCGGCCTGCTGCAGTTCAACTTCCGCCGACTGGTGAACAGCGCGCCGGCCACGCTCGGGACCTGGTTCTCGAACACATTCCCGGGCGGATCGCCGCAGGTCAACACCTGGCACCACATGAAGGTGACGGCGGTCGGCAGCACGTTTCGTTGCTATTGGGACGGCTACGAACTCACCACAACTCCGATCGTGGACGCGACGATCCCTGTCGGCTGGGTGGGCGTCTACAACTTCCGGTTCGATCTCGGGAACATCCCCTTCTACGTTGACGACCTGATCCTCGAGAACCTCGGAGTCACGCCGACCGTCCGGTCGACCTGGGGCGAGGTCAAGAGCCGCTACACGAAGTAAGGGTTGGTTTGATGTTCGTGGGCGAGCACTGCTGTCCGGGATGACGGCGAGCGGCGGGGAGCCGGCGAAAGGCTCTCCCTCGCTCGCCGCCCCTCATCCCCCCACCTCCACCGCGAATCTCTTCACCCTCCCGCTGTCCTTCCTCTCTCGATCCTCCACCTGCAACACCCACCTCCCCCGCGCGCTCTTCCCACGCAGGGTCTTCAGTTCCGGCGTCGAGACCTCGTCGTACGTCCTTCGCAGGTTCTCCGTCCCGCCTCCTTCCCGATCATGCACCACGATCGCGCTCCCCGTGGGCGGGATCACGCGCACCACCAGGTCCCCGATCCAGGTGTGCTCGATGTCCACGCCCACCCTCAGCGACTTGATCCTCTTCGACCCGGCGATATCGAGTTCGACCCGGGCCGCCCCCAGGTCCGGAATGGGCACGGTCCGTCTCGTGGAGTGTGAGGTCACCTCACCCGCCACCTCCGGCACCGCCAGCTCAACCGCCCGCTTCGCGTTCACCCGCCCGTAGCCGTACTTGCGGCTGTGCCCGTTCGCGTTGTACTTGCCCCCCGCCGGGTCGATGCGGTCGCACGAGCGCCGGATCACGTCCTTAACCTGATCCCACCTCAGCGATGAATTGCGCGCCAGCACCAGCGCCGCCACGCCCGCCACGCCGGGGCAGGCGCTGGAGGTGCCACCAAACCGGCTGGTGTAGTTCCCGACGGCATCCCCCAACGAAAGACGGCCGGCGTTGTAGCCGGCGGCGCCCGTGCGATCGGTGGTCCAGATGCCGGGCGTCCTCGGCGCGGTGAGCTCGTTACTGGGGAAGGCGCAGTGGATGGCGCGGCCGTAGTCGCTGTAATCGCTCTTCTTCCCGCTGTCATTGCAGGCGGCGACGGCGATCACCTTGGGATAGCTGGCGTATTTGTCCTCGTCCACGCTCTCGTCGCCGTTGCCGGCGGCGAAGGTGATGACACAGCCCTTTCCGTTGCGCCCCTGGGCGATGGCCCAGTCCATGGCGAGACGGGTCGAGTCGGGGAGCGGGGCGGGGCCCTCGTTGTCGGGCGGTCCCCAGCTGCACGAGATGACGTCGGCGCCGTGCTGGGCGGCCCAGTGGAACGAGTCGGCCTCGGCCTGCGATCCCAGTGCCGAGACGCAGCGGATGGGCATCAGCCTTGCCCTGGGCGCCACACCGGAAGCGCCGATGAGCCCGTTCGCGCACGCGACCCCGGCGCAGGCGGTGCCGTGGTCGTCGCGGCTCCCGGGGCGCGGGTCGTCGCCGGCGCGCGTGGTGTCACGCGGGGCAACGACCTTGTACGAGCCGGCGAATTCCTCGTGGTCGATGTCCACGCCGTCGTCGATCACGGCGATGACCGTGCCCTCGCCAAGGCTCAGGGCCCACGCGGCTTCGACGTTGGCGTGTTCGTCGATCACCTGGCCGTTGATGATCGTCTTCTTCAGATGCCACTGCTGCGGGAAGGCGCGGCGGCGCTGGATCCTGCGTGCCAGCTCGGGGTGGCAAAGCTCGACCCGGGAGTCGGCGAGCAGCTCGGC
>CAYONG010000219.1:0-8382 GCA_964405235.1 uncultured bacterium
CTCGACGTGCGATACAACGTCATCGAATGGGTGCATCGCGCGACGCGCGGCTGGTCCTATGGCGGCGGCGTCATCGACCCGCGCACCGGCGAGATGATCAAGGGGCACGTCAACCTGGGCTCGCTCCGGGTGCGTCAGGACCGGATGATCTTCGAGGGGCTCGCGGGCACGGAAAAGAGCGGCAGCGGGGCACCCGACGACCCGGTGGAGTTGAGCCTGGCGCGCATCCGACAACTCTCGGCTCACGAGGTCGGGCACACGCTCGGCTTCAATCACAACTTCGCGGCCAGCACCTACGCCGGCCGCGCCTCGGTGATGGATTATCCGGCGCCGCTGGTGAAGATCCGCGCCGACAGCACGCTCGACTTCTCGGAGGCCTATGCCGCCGGCGCCGGCGCCTGGGACGTGCAGACGGTGCGCTACGCCTACACCCAGTTCGCTCCGGGCGCGGAGGAGCGCGCCGGGCTCGCGGCGATCCTCGAAGAGAACCGCGCGAAGGGCTACATCTATCTCTCCGACGATGACGCGCGCCCGGCCGGCGCGGCGCACCCGCTCGCGGTCTTGTGGGATAACGGCGCCGATCCGGTCGCGCAACTGCGCCACGAGCTGGAGGTGCGCCGCATCGCGCTCAACCGGTTCGGCGAGCGCAACATCCCGCCCGGCACGCCGCTCAGCTCGCTCACGGCGGTGCTGGCGCCGCTCTATTTTCAGCATCGCTACCCGCTCGATGCGGCGGCCAAATCGCTCGGCGGACTGGAGTATGGCTACGCCGTCCGCGGTGACGGCACGCCGCCGGCTCGCCCGGTGCCGGCCGAGCGTCAGCGCGCCGCGCTCGCCGCGGTGCTGACGACGCTCGAACCCGCGCAGCTCGATCTGCCGGAACGGCTCCTCGGCCTCCTGCCGCCGGCGAGTGTCGGCTATCCGCCGCACCGCGAGTTCTTCGGCGGCCGCACCGCCCCTGCGTTCGATGCCCTGGGCGCCGCCGCGAGCGCCGCCGACCTCACGCTCGGTACGCTGCTGCCGCCGGAGCGGCTGGCGCGCCTGGCCGATTTTCACCGCCGCGATCCGGGCATGCCCGGTGTGGACGAGGTGCTGGGAGCGCTCAGGCGGCAGGTCTTCGGCGCCCCCGCGCCCGTGACGACGCGGCTTCAGGAGGTTCGCCGCACGGTGCAGAGCGCGACAGTGCGCCGCCTGCTGATGACGCACGGCTCCGTCGCCCTGACCGCATCCGTGCGCGCCAGCCTGGAGGCGGCGCTCCGTGGCCTCGCGGCGGAACTGCGGCGGTCGAGTAGCGCGGGCGGCCACGCCGACCGCGCCAACGCAGCGATGCTGGCCGCGGACATCGAACGCTACCTGGCGCGTCCCGCAGCTGCGGCGACATCGGCGGGCGCGGCCCTGAGCGCGCCGCCCGACCTTCCGCCGGGGCCGCCGATCGGCATGTGGAGCACGGACGACGGCTGCGGCTGGCGGTAAGTGGGGGGGAGGGGCGGGTGAGCCACACGCGGACACGTAGCTCCCGCTCAATCCACGTCGCTCGCCTTCAGGGTCTCCAGCTCCATCCACCGAGCGTAGGATTTGTGCAGCTCGGCCTCGATCACGGCGAGCTGCTCGCGCATGCGCGTGATCTCGTCGCCCGGCGTCGCGTAGAAGCTCGGGGATGCCATCAAGGTGAAGAGGCCCTGCTTGCTGGCTTCGAGCTTCTCGATCATTCCAGGCAGATCATGCAGCTCCCGCTTCTCCTTGAAGCCGGGCCGCCGCGACCGCACCGTGGGGCTCTCCGATCTTGCGCGGTTCGGCCTCGCGCTGGGCGCAGGCCTGGCGGACTGCTTCTGGCGCAGCCAGTCCGTGTAGCCGCCGACGTACTCACGCCACTGGCCGGAGCCCTCGAAGACCAGGGTCGAGGTGACGACATTGTCGAGGAACGCGCGATCGTGCGAGACCACCAGCAGCGTGCCCTGGAACTCCAGCAGCAGGTCTTCGAGCATCTCGAGCGTCTCGAGGTCGAGATCGTTGGTCGGCTCGTCCAGGACCAGGAGGTTGCAGGGCCGCGAGAGGATCTTGGCGAGCTGCAGCCGTTTCCGTTCGCCGCCGGAGAGCCTCACGATCGGACCCTGGATCTGCTCGCGGGTGAAGAGGAAGTCGCGCAGGTAGCTGACGACGTGGCGCTCGCCGCCACCCACCGAGACCGTCCCGCGGCCCTCGCCGATGTTCTCGACCACGGTCTTCGACTCATCGAGCGTGTCGTGGAGCTGCTCGAAATGCGCGATCTCGAGCCGGGTGCCCACGGCCACCGTGCCTTCCTGCGGAGCTAGTTCCCCGAGCAGCAATCGGATCAGGGTGGTCTTGCCGCACCCGTTGGGACCGAGGATCCCGATGCGATCTCCGCGCAGGATCGTGGTCGTGAGGTCACGCACCACCGGCGCTCCCGGGTGCGAGAAACCAACGCCCCTGCAACGCAGCACCATGCGGCCCGACCGTTCCGCGTCCTGAAGCACGGCCTTCACGCGCGCGATCTCGCCGCGGCGCGCGCCGCGCTCGAGGCGCAGCGACTCGAGCGCGCGGACCCGGCCCTCGTTGCGGGTGCGCCGCGCCTTGATGCCTCGCCGCACCCAGGCCTCTTCCTGCGCCAGCTTCTTGTCGAAGAGCGCGTCCTGCCCGGCCTCGACTCTCAGCTCCGCCTCGCGCCGCTCGAGATAGGCGTCGTAGGTCGTGGTGTAGCTGCGGATCACGCCGCGGTCGAGGTCGAGGATGCGGGTGGCGAGGTTGCGGAGGAAGTTGCGATCGTGCGTGACGAAGACCAGCGTGCCGCGCCGGCGTTTCAGCGAATCCTCGAGGTGATCGATGGCGTCGATGTCGAGGTGGTTGGTCGGCTCGTCCAGGATCAGGATGTCCGGGTCGCGCACCAGCGCCGCGGCCAGGAGGACGCGGCGCTTGGAACCGGCCGACAGCGTCTCGAGGGTGGCGTCCAGGTCCAGCGTCAGGTCTCCCGCGGTCTGGTCGATGCGCGCTTCGATCTTCCAGGCGGCATCGCTCCGCGTCGCGCCGCAGACCTCGTGCAGGTAGTCCCGCACCGTGCCGGCGAGATCGAGCGGCACCTCCTGCGGCAGGCTGGCCACGCGCAGTCCGGGCTGACGAACCACGTCGCCCGAATCGGGCGGAAGCGTGCCTTCGAGGATCTTGAGGAGCGTGGACTTGCCGGCGCCGTTGCGGCCCAGGAGTCCGAGCCGTTCGCCGTCCTCGATCTGCAGGCTCACGGACTCGAGGAGGGCGGGCCCGGCGAAGGTGAGGCTCACGTTGTTCAGGCTGATCAACGGCATGGGTCTTCTCGATTCCGGGCACGGGATGAACGACAATGGGCTTGGGGCGGCCGACTATGCCAGAACTGCGCTCCGTCCACCCCAACCGAACCCGAGGCTCCTGTTGGCTCTTGGCGCCGTGGTGCACGTCTTCACCGTGCAGCTCTCCCATGTGGACCGTGGGTTCTACGAGTCGCTCGACCTGCGCGTCGCGCGGCACCCTTCCGAGAGCGAGGAGTTCCTGTGCGCTCGAGTGCTCGCCTTCTGCCTCGAACACCGCGAAGGGCTCGCCTTCTCGAAGGGTCTGGCCGAGGCCGACCAGCCGGCGCTCGAAGTGCGGGACATGACGGGCACGCTGCTGGCGTGGATCGAAGTGGGGGTGCCTGACGCCGCGCGGCTCCATCGGGCGAGCAAGGCGGCGCCACGCGTGGCGGTGTACACGCGCCACGATGCCGGGCGCTACTGGGCCTCGCTCGCGGGCGCGCGCATCCACAATGCGGAGTCGCTCGAGTTGTACGGGCTCGACCGCGCGCTGGTGAGATCTCTCGTCGCACGCCTGGAGCGGCGCATGGCATTCGACCTGTCGGTGACGGACGGCGTGCTCTACCTGACCCTCGGCCCGGAACTGCTCTCCGGCCCCGTGACCACGCACCGCCTGGCGGGGCAGGGGGGGCGGGCGTGAAGGAAACGATGCTCGCGATCGGCACGGACGCTGCTAGTGTGATGGGCGGGTTAGCTACCCCGTGCACCGTCCATCAGGGTGGGATTGGCATGTCGCGTTCAATCCATGAGAATCGGGCCAGGAAGGGCTTCCACCACGTCGACTGGGATGAGATCGCGACCAAGCGAAGGGTCAAACGACTGGTTCGCGAGGAGCGTTTCGTCGCGAAGACCGCGCCACGGCTACCGGGAACGCAGCCGGGAACCGTTCCCATCACGATGGATCCGTGCCATGAGATGCTCTTCAGCCCCGTCGGGGCGAGAGTCCTTCGAAGAGTATTGGCGCGACTGCCCAAGGACGTCCTCGGAGGCATCCGCGGCGTTCATGTTCGTGAATGGAACGGATTGCAGGCCCGGTTCATTCGCCTTTCGGACCTGGCGCTCCCCTACGAGTTCGGTCAGCTCCGTGAATGGTTCGCGTACCGGGTGTTCGTCCCACGACTGCACGGGATGTTCTTTCCGGGCACCGGAATGATTACCCTGCACTACTACGCGAGGGCGCATCGCACGCGGCCGACGCCCGTCGAGCGTGCCACGATGCAGGCCAGCTTCCTCCACACGCTATTACATGAAGTGGCCCATTCATTTGACCGAGCGCATCGCGTGCGCCGGGGGCGCTGGCGACTCGATGATGACGTCAAGGACGAGCGTTTCGCCGAGCGGAAGGCGGCCGAGTGGTTTGAGACCGCTGTTCATCCGTACTTGAACCGCACCGGAGTTCGCCGGGCGGAAGGCGATTAAGATGGGATCTCCCCCCACTCCTCGAACGATGCGCTCCGCCGACGTGCACGCCATGGCGCCGAGCCTGACGGACACACTGTGTACGCAGTGCGGGTTGTGTTGCGACGGCACCCTGTTTGCCGACGTCGAGCTGGGCCGGACGGAGGCCACGCGGCTCGAGGCCATGGGCCTTGAGATCGAGGAGACGGATGGCGGCTTGCTGTCGCTGCCGTGCGCGGCATTGAAGGGGAGACGGTGCGGTATCTACGCGCATCGTCCGAAATGTTGTCGGACGTTCGAGTGCCAGTTGCTGCAGGATGCCAAACTCGGCGCGGTGACGGTCGTGCGGGCCGCCGAGCGGATCACCGAAGCGCATGCGCGGATCCAACGGGTGAGGGATCTGCTTGCGCAGCTCGGCGAGCGTCAGGTCCGGCTCCCGCTCAAGGAGAGGTGCGCCGCGGCGCTCGCCGGGGACGCCGGTGCGACTCCCAAGGTGAACCGGATGCGCTCCGAGCTGGAAGCTGCGCTACGGGCGGTGGATCGCTTGATCGAGACGACGTTTCTCGGGCGTGGAGACCGGAGTGGAGACCCCAGCACGGGGTCATGAGCCGGAGTGACCTCCGAACCGCCCGGGCGTTTGTATCGTGGTGCTAATCATCGCGTGGCCCTGGAAGTGCGCCTTGCCCCGCTCAATGGGCTCGACCGCGGAAATGTCCCGTCGTACCATTAACGCGCAGCAAGGCTCGCGGCCTGCACCGCCATTCGCCCGTGGGCCGCATCGAGGGGGGGCAATGAGGACCCTGCCGCCACGCACCGCGCTGCTCTGCTGCTTAGGGCTGTCGGTCGCCGCGCCTGCCCCTGCCGCCATCACCTATCTGGGCGCAGGGACCCTGCCGGGGAACGGCCACGACGACACCGGACTGGTGGGCGACCTCGAGGATGGCACGCCGGGCGACCGGGCAGGCGGCATGGGATCGGCGATCGCCTACAGCGGCGTCGGTAATCGTTACTATATGGTTCCGGATCGCGGCCCCGGCGATGGCACGACGAGCTGGCTCGATCGCATGTACGACATGCAGGTGATGATCACGCCTTCGGGCCCTGGCTTCACCGTCACGCCGACGCTCGGGCACGCAACCCTTCTCACCGACGAGAGCGGCGCCCACTTCACCGGGAGGAGTTCGGAGTTCGACGCGACCAATTCGCCCGGGAGCCTGCGGTTGGATCCGGAGGGTCTGCGCGTCGGTGGCTCGGGCACTTCGGTGTTCGTCAGCGACGAGTTCGGTCCGTTCGTCTACGAGTTCGCCCTCGCGAGCGGGACGCGATTGCGGTGGATCGTCCTGCCGCCCAAGTTCCTCATCGCCAATCCCAACGCCGACAATCTCGCCGAGTTGCCGCCCGGCAATACCTCCGGGCGACAGGCGAACCGCAGCATGGAGGGCCTGGCGATCGCCCCGGATGGCTCCAAGCTCTACAGTCTCATGCAGAGCCCGATGCTCCAGGACGGAGCGCTCAACGGTTTGAACAGCCGCGTCGGCACCAACTGCCGACTGCTCGAGATGGATCTCGCGACCGGGAACACCCGCGAGTTCCTCTATCCGCTGAGCGACGCTTCGATCGGGGCCACCGAGTTGCTCGCGATCAACGACCACGAGTTCCTGATCCTCGAGCGCGATGGCCGAGGGCTCAACTCCGGCAACTCCGCCCAGTTCAAGCAGATTTTCAGGATCGACATCGCGGGGGCGACCGACATCTCCGGCGTGGCGAGCCTGCCCACCACGGCGATACCGGCTGGCGTCACGCCGGTATCCAAGGTGCTGTTCCTCGATGTCCTGACGGCGACCGGGATCCCGGGCAGTCAGTTCCCCGAGAAGCTCGAGGGCATCGCTTTCGGGCCCGATCTCGGCGACGGGCGCCACGTGTTGATCGTGAGCGCCGACAACGACTTCAAGGCCAGCATCGCCAACTGGTTCTTCGCCTTCGCGATCGACCCCCAGGACCTGCCGGGCTTCGTGCCCCAGGTCATCACCCCGGTCGTGGGGGTGAGCGCGGCGACACGCGCGATGGAGTTCACCCTCCACAGTCCGGTGCCGGACCCGGTTCGCGGCGCGACCCGACTCGGCTTTACGCTGGGGCGTGATGGGCACGTCACGCTCGCGGTCTACGACCTGCGGGGCCGCCGCGTGCGGCAGCTCCTCGACGGCTTTCAGCCGGCGGGCGCCGGACATGTGAGCTGGGACTGTCGTGACGATGCCGGAAACCGGGCACCGGTAGGGATCTACTTCGCCCGGCTCGAAGCGGGATTTGCGACGCGTGGGCGGAAGCTCATCGTGGTCGAGTAGGCGATCCGACGATAGGCGTGAACGATTGTCCACCCGCTCGCGCGCTGCTATGTTGTCTCGCCGCATTCGCGGGACACCGGTGTCCGGGAGGCTGAATCGGTCCCCTGTGCAAGCTCCGGCCATCGCAGCTCACACGTTCCACAGGGAGGTCACGGGCATGATTGCATTCCGCTCGACGCTTCGCCCCTGCGCTCCGTTTCTACTGGTTGCGATCGTGGCGGCGACCGGCTCCGTCGCCCTCGCCGGCGATGACAAGCAACCCGCGATGCCCATCTGCGACAAGAAGATCGGCACTTTGTCGGTGGTTGAACCGGAAAATAGGTGGTGGCTCCAGTACAACCTCGAATCCCCCGAAGCCCTGATCAAGGTCTTCGTCCAGGAGAGTAAGTGCTTCACCCTGCTGGATCGTGGTAAGGGTCTGGACGCCGCGCAGAAGGAGCGCGCGCTGGCCTCCAGCGGGGAGACGCGCGTTGGCTCGAACGTCGGTAAGGGCCAGATGAAGGCGGCGGACTACGTCCTGGTTCCGGATATCGTCAACCAGAATGCGAACTCCGGCGGCAAGAAGATCGGCGCGGCCCTGGGCGGACTGATGGGTCGCAGGGCCGGCATGTTGCTGGGAGGCATCAGCCTGAAGAGCAAGACCGCCGACGTGGTGCTTACCCTCACCGACGTTCGATCGACCGAGCAGGTGGCGATCGTCAAGGGTCACGCGAAGAAGACCGATCTGGGTTGGGGCGCCGCGGGCGGAATGTTCTCGGGTGCATTCGCCGCTGCCGGCGCGAGCAGCTACGCCAATTCCGAGATCGGCCAGGTCGTTGCCATGGCCTATCTCGACGCCTACATGAAGCTCGTCGAGGAGGTCAAGAAGAACACGCCCGACGCCAAGGCCAACAATGTCTCGCAGTCCGTTACGATGGCGAAGCCGGGGCGCATGTACGCGAAGCCGGATCTGACGGCCACCGTGGTGCGCGATCTCGACGTCGGGATGCTGCTCTACCCGACCGGGGAGAAGGAGGGGATCTGGTGGAAGGTCTCCGACGAACTCGGCAACGAGGGCTGGGTGCCCTCGACCCTGTTCAACCTGGCGAAGTAGTGGAGGCTAGAGCCCCACGGAGAGCCCCGCCAACGTGCACCTGACCCATGCCACGGGCTGGACGATGGTGGTAACCGTTCGCTCACGCCCGTCTTGACGGGCGGCGGTCAGGCGGCGCCGAGGATCTGCTGAAGGATGGCGTGGCGGCGCTCGGCGACCTCGGCCGCGAAGTGCTGCTGCCAGCCGTGCGGCGTGAGTTTCTTCGCGTCCG
>CAYONG010000220.1:0-24277 GCA_964405235.1 uncultured bacterium
GATCACGGGTCTGCCCGCCCGCTGGTCCTTGCTCGCCTTGCCCAGCGCGAGCTTGCGGAGCGGCGCGTCCGCGCCCCTCGAGGGTGCCAGCAGGCGCACTGCGCCGAACATGAGCAGCGCGCCCGCGAGCACGGCGCCCGCCAGCGGCAGCCAGCGGCGCAGGCCGCGCGCCGGCACCGCGCCCGGGACCAACGTGGCGGGGATCGCGCCCGATTCGAGCGCGGCTGCCAGGTGCGCATCGGGCGCGCTGCGCAGCTCGTCGTCCAGGGTGATGCGCGCCTCGCCGATGTCGCGCAGGCGGCGGTTGCGGTCGCGATCGAGGCAGCGCCGGAGCAACGTGCGCACGCGCGGCGGCAGATCGGCCGGCAGCGCGCCCCAGTCGGGTTCGGTCTTGAGCACCGACGCCAGTGTGTCCGAGATGGTCTCGCCCGTGAACAGCCGGCGGCCGGTCAGCATCTCGAACAGCACGACGGCGAACGACCAGACGTCCGCGCGGCGATCGGCGGCATGGCCGCGGGCCTGCTCGGGGCTCATGTAGGCCGCGGTGCCAAGGATCACGTTCGCGCCGGTCATGGCCGCGGTGATCGTCGGCGACTGCAAGAGGTTCGGCGACGAGCCGCCATGGCCGTCGCCTTCGAACGCCTTGGCGAGGCCGAAGTCGAGCAGCTTCACGCCTCCCGCGCGCGCTTCCGAGCCGCCCGGCTCGCCGGCGACCATGATGTTGGCGGGCTTCAGATCGCGGTGGATGATGCCGCGTTCGTGGGCCGACTCCAGCGCCTCGGCCACCGCCAGCGCGATGCGCAGGGCCTCGGTCTGCGGGAGCGGGCCGCGGGCGATCCGCTGCGCCAGGGTCTCGCCCTCCGCCAGCTCCATGACCAGACAGCGCACGGGGCCTTCCTGGTGGAGCCCGTAGATCGCCGCGATGCCCGGATGATTGAGCGAGGCGAGGAGCTTGGCCTCACGCTCGAAGCGGGCGAGCCGCTCCCCGTCACGTGCGAGCAGGTCGGGCAGCACCTTGATCGCGACGTCGCGCCCGAGCGAGGCGTCGTGCGCGCGCCACACCACGCCCATGCCGCCCTCGCCGAGGATTTCGACGAGCCGGTAGGGTCCAAGGGCGGTGCCGGGGGTGAACGACATGGAGCGGCCTCTGGCCGTTGACAGGCAGGATCGGGCGGAGCGGGGCAGACTAGCACAGCAGGAGGATCGCCCGAGGAAACCCCGCGGCGGCGAGGACGACGACGGGCGAGCCCCCTGCGGAGCCCGCCCGTCGCGTTCTGAAGCTTTCGACTACTCGGCCAGAATCACCGTCGCCCGCGCCTGCTGGCTCGCAGTCTGCACACGGGCGAAGTAGACGCCGCTCGGCATCGGGCCGTGCGCGGTGCTGCCGTCCCAGGCGATCTCATGCTCGCCGGCCGGACGGTATCCGTCCACCAGCGTGGTGAGGAGCCGCCCGGAGACGTCGAACATCTGGAGCCGCACATCCGCGCCCTCGGCGAGGGCGAAGCGCAGGATCGCCCCACCTAGCCGCGGCCGCGCCGCCAGCGCCACGGCGTACGTCCGGCTGCCGGCCAGCGTGGAGGCCTCCGGCCGCGCTGCGAACTGCGCCGCCGCCGGGGGGTAACGGTTCTGCGCGCACTGCAGCGCCGACTGGTCGTCGGTCGCCAGCGAGCGGCCGGCCGTGCCGAAGTAGTAAGCGTACATGGTCGGCCGGTTCGACGGCTTCTTGACCTCGGTGTGATGGATGCCCAAGCAATGGCCGAGTTCGTGCGCTGCGATCGCCTCGGTGTCGTAGTCGCTGCCGCTGGTCTGCCAGCTCACCGAGTTGTTGAACGACACGTCGGTTTCGGTGATGACCTGACCGCTCGCCAGCACCAATGCGGTAATGGCGAGACAGTTGCCCGTGCAGCCATTGCCGTTCGCCCACAGCAGCGTGTTGATGCCGTCGGTGGAAAAGCCGGCGTTGGTGTTCCCCGAGACGCTGACGTTGTGGCTGGCGCCCGACACGCCGGTCCACGCCGCCGCCGCGTTCGAGAGCGCGGTGCCCTTGCCCGAGCCCTGGTTGGCGGTGTTGTGCGAGAAGTTGATGTTGGCGTTGTTCCAGTGCGTGAAGCCTGCCGCGGCATCGCACCTCACCGCGGCGCCCGCCGAGAAGCGGCCGACACCCGTGTTCTGGATCATGCGGAAGGCCAGGGCCTCCGTCGAAGCGAGACCCACCGCCAGCACGACCGCGGCTGCGAGGATCGCGCCCGCCGTCTTGTGGTTTCTCATGACATCCTCCATTCCTGCGTCCGACCTCGAGGGCCGGAGCGAGCGCTTAGCGGTCACCGGCGAGCTGACGGATCTGCGTCAACATGGCGTCGAGCGTGAGGCCTTCGCTCCCGCCCGGGGGATCGCTGAGCCCCTCGACGTCGGGCAGCAGCACGTGGTCGAGCGCCTGGCTGTACACCCGGCGCCCGCCGCCCAGATCCGCGATTTCGAAGGCGCCCTGCACGAGATCACGCACGGTGAGGACCTGGCGATCGCCGTGCAGCCGCTCGCGGTTCAGGAAGAGGATGTATTCGGACCCGGGCACGAGCTCGGGGCCTCCGATGACCAGCGTCGTGATCTCGCCCACCGTCCCACCCAGCAGGGTGAAGGTGATCTCGCGCGCGGAGCGATCACCCTTGAGCACCTGGGACGCTCGGACCCGGATGTCGGTCATGATCATGCTGTGTTCGGCGTTCCAGTAACTGTGGATGTCGAGCACCCGGCCGTAGATGACCGCCTCGTTCTCGGCGGTCAGCTTGTCGAGCCCTGAGCGAATCAGGGTGGTGGCGCCGGCCGGGATCGCAGCAAGGACCGTCAGGGCGAGGGCCAGCGTGAACCTCGCGACGCGTGGGGACAGACGCATACTCCGCCTCCGCAAATGGATAAGGGACCAGAGAACTCCGGACGTGATTCCGCGCCGCCGTGCATCACGGGGGTGCGTGGAATCGCATCCGGCAGGGACGAGAACACGATGCTATCGGCGAGGGTCGTGCGGGGAAGGAATGGGGATGCGATCCCTCTCCCGCCTCGCGGCCACCCATTGCGTGGAGGATGCTGCCTCGACGAGCGTAGTCCCCCGCCATGGCGGGCCTCAAGGACAAAAAGCGGAACGGTCGATCCGGGAGGCTCCGCTTGACATCCATCCGTGCACGACGAAAGCTGGTGTTGCCATTTGCAATCCAATCACGGCCTGAGGGTTTGCCAACGATGAACCGACGCCCGATTCCGCTCCTGCTCGCGCTCACCCTCGCCGTTTCCATAGGCTCTTGCGCAGTCGGTGGCTTCGTGCCGCAGACGCCCTCGATGCCTGCGGCGCGCGCGGCGCTCCGCCCGGAGCACCGGATCTTCTATGACGCGCTCGTGGACTACGGCGACTGGGTTCTGATCGAACCCTACGGGTTCCTGTTCCGCCCGCGGGTGGACTTCGCGACGTTTCGCCCCTTCGGGGACGGCTTCTGGGCGCCGAGCGATCCCTGGGGCTGGGTCTGGATCTCGGCCGAGCCGTTCGGCTGGGCGACCTACCACTATGGCTTCTGGGCCTGGGATCGCTTCCAGGGCTGGGTGTGGGGGCCGGGGGTGGACTGGGGACCTGCGTGGGTGAGCTGGGAGATCTCCGGGGGATTCGCCGGATGGGCGCCGCTCGGGCCGGCAGGGGGCGGCGGATACCGCGGCGACATCCCCGGCGGCGCCTACCTCTTCGCGCCGATCGAGCGCCTGGGCTCGACCGACATCCGCGCGCACGCCGTCACGCGGGCGGATCTGGGCCCGGCGGCGGAGGGCACGCGGCCGATCGAGAACGTGGTCGAGCGCGACGGCGTGCGCTACAACTTCGGCCCCGACTTTGCGTTCGTCGAGCGCGCGCGGGGTGGCCCGCTCCCAAGGGTCAAGATCGAAGAGTCGCTCGGGGCTGCCGCGGGGGCGGGCAAGCGCAAGCAAACCTCCGCCGAGCCGACGGCCGCGCCCCAGATCGAGGCGACCCGGGAGGCCGCTATCGCCGCGGCGAAGCAGGCACGCGCGTTGATCCAGCGCGGCGGTGCGAGCCCCGCTCGCCTGCCGGTGCCACGACCCGCGGGGATCAAGCCGACCGACGATGAACCGGGCGGAGCGAAGCGGCCCCGGCCGCCCGCGCGCCGGGACGCCGCCGCCGATACCACGCGCTGAGCGGGCGATGGGCCGGCCGCTCGATGTGAGCGACGTGCGAGAGACGCCGGGCGACAGCGTCATGGCCGGCGGGGCGCCCGGAACATGGACGGGGGACGGAGATCCCGTCGAGGCCGCGCGGCGCATCAAGGCGCGCGCCCTCGAGCTGGGATTCGAAGCCGTCGGGATCGCCGCCATCGCCCCGCTCGAAGCGAGCGCCCACTACGACGCGTGGCTCGCCGCCGACCGCCACGGCGAGATGCGCTACCTCGCCTCCCGGGCCCACCGCGAGCGCCGCGCCGACCCCGCGCGCATCCTGCGCGACATCCGCTCGGTCGTGTGCGTCGCACTCTGCCACGAGCCCGGGCGCGACCAGGGACGCGACCACCGGCTGGGTCGCATCGCCCGCTACGCGGCGGGCGAGGATTACCACCGCGTGATGCGCGAAAAGCTCAGCACGCTCGAGCGCGAGATCGAGCACGACCTGCTGCCGGGCTCGAGCGCCCTCTGGTACTCCGACACCGGCGCCATCCTCGAGCGCGGCTGGGCGGAACGCGCGGGGCTGGGGTGGATCGGCAAGCACGCCGGCCTCCTTTCCGAGCGCTTCGGCTCGTGGTTCCTGCTGGGCGAGGTGCTGCTGAACCGCGCTCTCGCCCCCGACCCACCACCCGCCCGCGAGCATTGCGGCACCTGCAGCCGCTGCATCGACGCGTGCCCGACCCGGGCGATCGTCGCGCCCTACCAGCTCGACGCCAGGCTCTGCATCTCCTACCTCACCATCGAGCTGCGTGGCGCGATCCCGGTCGAGCTGCGCGCGTCCATCGGCGACTGGGTGTTCGGCTGCGACATCTGCCAGGAGGTATGCCCGTGGAACCGCTTCGCGCCCCCCGCGCGCGAAGCCCGCCTCCATGCGCGCACGCTCGAGGGGTGGACGCTCGAACGCTTCCTGACCCTCGACCAGGAAGGGTTCGACGTCCTGTTCGCGGGCAGCCCGATACGGCGGGCGCGGCGCGCGGGATTCCTGCGCAACGTCTGCGTGGCGCTGGGGAACCGGGGCGAACCGGCGGCCGTGCCCGCCCTTGTCCGCACGTTGGCCGCGGACCCGGAGCCGCTCGTCCGCGGCCATGCCGCCTGGGCGCTGGGCGAGATCGGCAGACGCGCGGGGGAACCGGACGTCGCAGCCGTGGCGGCGCTCCGGTGGACGCTCGACTACGCCGCCCACACCGACGCGGATGAGGACGTGCGCGCCGAAGCGGTCGCGGCGCTCGCGCGCGGCGACCGGGCGTGAGCCGCGGCCGCGGCCCGTCGGCGACCGCCCGGCCCCGCTCATCTTCGCCGGCGCCCGGGCCGATAACCTCCGCCACGGGGCGCCACACGTCCCCATCCTAAGGGGGATCTCGTGAGAACCGTGCTTGCGCTCGCCGTGATCGTGCTCTCGTTCGGCGCCGGCTGCGCCCCTCGCTCCCAACCCGCCGCGCGCGCGCCGCTCACCGAGCGCCAGCGGGACAGCGTTCTCGCCCGCTCGGCCCTACCGGGCGCCCCGGTCGTGGGACGGGCGCTGGAGGTCAGTGACCGCGGCGCCGTACACGCGGCGGAGATGGCGGCAGCCGACTCGCTGTTCAGGTAGACCGCACCTCGCGGGGTGCCCACCGGGTCCCCTCGTGGCGGCCGGAGCGCACATAAGCGGCCCCGATCCGTGCCCAACGGCAAGAAGGAACTCGCCGCTGCCATGACGGGGGTGCAACCATGAAGTCGCTCCTGTTCACATTCGCGGCCACGGCAGTGCTGCTGATGCTCGGCGGCGGCGCCGGGGCGGCCGACAAGCTGGACCGCAACCGGAAGCCGGCACCGGGGCCGACGCCCCCGGTGGTCACCCCGAAGATCGAGAAGTCGACCTTGAAGAACGGGCTCGCCGTCTGGGTGGTCCAGCGCCACGAGCTCCCGATGGTCAACGCGGTGCTCCAGATCCGCAGCGGTTCGACCATGGACGGCGCCCAGCCCGGGATCGCCGCCATGACCGCCGGGCTCCTCGACGAGGGCACGGGCAAGCGTTCGTCGCTCGACTTCGCGATCGCTCTGGATTTCCTGGGCGCCAGCCTGTCGGCATCGGCGGGGACCGAGCAGACATCGATCTCGCTGCAGACCCTGAGCAAACACTTGGACGCCGCCCTCGGCCTGATGGGCGAGATGGTGGTGCAGCCGGCCTTCAAGGCGGAGGAACTGGAGCGCGAACGCAAAGCACGTCTGCAGGGACTCAAGCAGCAGAAGGACGTGGCGACCGCGATCGCCGACAAGGTGTTCAACCTGGTGGTCTACGGCGAGGACCATCCGTACGGGCGCCCCAGTTCGGGAACCCTCGCCAGCGTCGAGGCGATCACCCGGGACGACATCACGTCCTTCTACGATCGTTACTACCGGCCGAACAACGCGGTGCTGATCGTGGTTGGCGACGTCACCCCGCAGCAGCTCCTGCCCAAGCTCGAGCAGGCACTGGCCGGCTGGACCGCCAAACCTGTCCCCGCCGAGGCCGCCGCCACGCCCAGCCGCCCGACGGCGAAGCCGATGGCGGTCTACCTGGTGGACAAGCCGAACGCCGCGCAGTCGGAAATCCGCATCGGGCATCCCGGAGCGGCCCGCAGCGTGGACCCGGACTTCTACGCGCTGCAGGTGTGCATGACGGCGCTCGGCGGCCAGTTCACCTCGCGCGTCAACCTTAACCTGCGCGAGAAACACGGCTTCACCTACGGCGCGCGGAGCAACATCAGCTATCGGCGCGGCCCCGGGCCGCTCGTGGCGAGTGCCGGCGTGTTCACCGCCAAGACCGACAGCTCGCTGGTCGAGTTCCTAAACGAGCTGAAGGACATCCGTGGACCACGGCCTCTCACCGCCGAGGAGACGGAGTCGGCGCGCAATGCGATCGTCCGCGGCTACCCGCGACGCTTCGAGACCACCGAGGCGACCATCGGGGTACTCGCGGATCTGGCGCTCTACGGCCTGCCGGATTCGGAGATCAGCAACTTCCTCTCGCAGGTCGGTCGCGTGAAGCCCGAGGACGCCACCCGGGTGGCGAGCAAGTACGTGTCGCCGGAGCACCTCGCGATCGTGGTGGTGGGCGACCTCGCCAAGGTGCGATCCGGAATCGAGGCGCTCAACCTGGGTCCGATCACCGTGCTCGATACGGACGGCAAGCCGGTGGCGGCGCAGTAGCGGTCGCTCGACTCACCCCTCGAGATCGAGGCCCCCCGCCCGTCCGGCGCGGGGCCTCTTTCACGTCAGCCGCGTCCCTTCAACCCAGCCCTCGCCCCCTTCGGCGTAGGACTCCTTCTTCCAGATGGGCACCGTCCGCTTGAGCTCGTCCATCGCCCAGCGGCAGGCGTCGAACGCGGGGCTGCGGTGGACCGCGGTCACGATGACCGCGACGCTCGCCTCGGCCGTCGGCACCTCGCCGATCCGGTGCACGATCCGGCAGGCCGAGACGTCGAACCGCGCGAGGGCCTCGCGCTCGAGCGCCTCGAGCGCGGCGAGCGCCATGGGCTCGTAGGCCTCGTACGAGAGCCGCGTCACCCGCTGGCCCTCGTGGTGGTCCCGGGTGGTGCCGAGGAAAATCGCGATCGCACCGCAGTCCGGCCGCGCCGATGCGGCGAACAGGCGTTCGACCGGGATGCGGTCGCGGGTGAGCTCAGCCACGGGATGCGGCTCCCCGTCCCCTCGCGCGCGCTTCCCGCACGACGTAACGCATCACAGGGCGCGTCTTGGAGCGCCGCGCGACCTCCTTGAAGCCGGCGCGGCGGAAGGAGGTCGCGAGCCCGAGCCAGGCGAACGCATCGGCCAGGCGCTTCCCGGCGGGGTCGAGCGGATAGCCTTCGATGATCCGGGCGCCCCGCCTGGTCGCATGCTCGATCGCGGCGCGCAGGAGGGCGGTTGTCACGCCCGCGCCGCGGGCGGAGCGGTCGACGTAGAAGCACACCACCGACCACACCGGCTGGCCATCGACCGGCGCCATCACGCGCGAGCGCTCGAGCCTCGGGTAGACCGTGCGCGGCGCGACCGCGCACCAGCCCACCGGCGCGCTGCCCCGGTAGGCGATGAGGCCCGGCCGGGCGCCCGATCCGACCAGGCGTCTCAAGGCGCGCTTGTTGCCGGCCCCACGGCCGCGGGCAAACTCGGCGCTCGAGAGCCGCGGCCACATGCACCAGCATCCGGCACAGGCGCCTTTGTCGCCGAACAACCGCTCGATGTCGCGCCAGCGCGCGGCCGTGGCGGGAACGCAGCGGGTCGCCGCGACAGCGGACGGCTTCACCCTTCGTGGCGGCGTGGGGGCCTTCATGACGCGGCGCTATCCCCCGCTCACCGGCGGCAGCAGCGCCAGCTCGGCCCCATGCGCGAGCGCCGCGTCGGTCCGCACCAGCCGCTGGTCCACCGCCACGGCGAGATGGGGCCGCAGCAAAGCGAGCGCGGGGTGGTCACGCTCGAGCAGGACGAGCGCATCGGCGACCCGGCTCCCCTCGGGAAGCTCAAGCGTTTCGCGTGAACGCCCGGCGTGCTCGCGCGCCTGGGCGAAGAACAGAACGGTGATGGTCATGAAACCTCCAGGGGGGTGGACGCTCGGGAATCGAGCCCCTATGCTCGCTGGATGCACGATACGAATCAAGGCTCCGGTGAGGAGGGTGCGCCACCGTCCCCACCCGTCGGAGCGCCCGAGATGCCCGTGCCCGTCGCCGCGGGCCCGAGCGCGCCCGACATCCCGCCGGTCCTTAACGCGACCGGCGAAGCGGCCGCCGGACCTCCGGCTCCCACACCCGACGGCCCTCCGATCATGCGCGGGCTGCGCATCTGGCTGGTGCTGATCGGTGTCATGGGGCTGGTCGGCCTCGTGTTCGAGCAGGCCGAGCTGGCGCTCATGGTGACCCTCGGCGGCGCGTTCGCCGCCGCGCATGCGGCCGATCGCGACCCGGCCTTTCGGCCGCTCCACTTCCTTCTCACCGGCGTCTACGTCGTGGGCGGGGCCGTGTCCTTCGCCGCGCTGGCGGTCTGGCTGGCGTCCCAGACCGGCGCCGGGCCCCTGCGGCCGCTGGCCGCGGGGATCGCGGGTGGCGCCGCTGTCCTGTGCGTACTGACCACCCTGCGCCCGCTCGCGGACGGGATGGCCTCGGCCGTCTTCAGGACGCTGCACCAGACCCACACCCTGCGCCTGGGCGGGCGCCTCGTGCTGATGGTGCTGCTGTTCGTGATCCCGGGCTGGGCCGCCTTCCCGAGCCTGCTCGATATTCTCGCCGAGAACCCTCGGCCGCTGCTCGACACCGGGCAACTCCTCGCGAGCCTGGTCGGGCTCACCATGCTGGCGCTGGGCGGGGTCGGGTTCTTGGTGCGCCGGGATCTGCGCGCGACGATCGAACGCCTCGGCCTGCGTATCCCGCGCCCCGCGCATTACGGCGTCATGCTGGGGGGGGTCGTCACGCTCTACCTGCTCAACGTCGGGGTCGAGGCGGTGCAGCGCACGTGGTTTCCCGGGCTCTGGGAGCACGACCAGCGTGTCAACCAGATGGTGGCGGGCGGACTCGGCCTGGGCGGCGGACTTCTGCTGGGCGTGAGCGCCGGCGTGGGCGAGGAGCTGGCGATGCGCGGAGCGCTCCAGCCGCGCCTCGGCCTGGTGTTCACCGCGGTCGTGTTCGCCGCGCTCCACGTGCACTACTCGTGGATCGGGATGGCTACCATCCTGCTCCTCGGCGTGGTGCTGGGTGTGATACGCGAGCGGACGAGCACCACGGTCGCGATCCTGGTGCACACGATCTACGACATCATCGCGGTGGTGACGAGCGGGGGTGCAGGGGGAAGCCAGGCACCCTTCGGGCGCTGAACTACGCCAGCGTCTCCCCGGGCCGGAGCGCCACCACCTCGGCGTCCACCTTCTGCTTCGCCAACTCCTCGCGCAGCGCGTCCGGGGTGCCGGTGAGGGCGGGAAAGGTGCCGTAGTGCGAGGGGACGATCCACCTGGGCTTGAGCATGCGCGCCGCCACCGCGGCCTCGCGCGGCGACATGGTGTAGAGGTCGCCGATCGGGAGCAGCGCGATATCGGGCGGGTAGAGCTCGCCGATCAGCGCCATGTCCGAGAACACCGCCGTATCGCCGGCATGATAGATGCGGGTGCCATCCTCCAGGGTGATGACGAATCCGCACGCCTCGCCGCCGTAGATCACCCGGCCGCCATCCTCGATCCCGCTCGAATGCAGGGCGTGCACCATGGTGAACTTGAGCCCCGCCGCCTCCTGGGTGCCGCCCTTGTTCATGGGGCTGGTGTTCACCAGGCCCTTGCGGCTCAGGAACAGGTGGATCTCGTAGTTGCAGACGATGGTGGGGGTGAACTTCTTGCCCAGCGTCACGGCGTCGGCCATGTGATCGCCGTGCCCGTGCGAGATGGTCATCACGTCGATCTTGTCGAAGGTCTTCTGCTCTTTCGGGCAGGACGGATTCCCCTCGACCCAGGGGTCGAGCAGCACGGTCTTGGCGCCGCGGGTGACCAGCTTGAACGTGTTGTGGCCCAGCCAGGTCAGCGCGAAGCCGCGATTGAGCGCCCCCATGTCCTGTCCTCCCCATGGCCTGATCCGGTCGTCGGTCGCGAATCGCACGCGGACGAGAGTCTAGTGCGCGTGTGACCACCCGACAAGGCGGCGGCGTGCGCTTGCGGCGCGGCGCCTAAGTGGCTTCGCCTGATTCGGCAAAGGTCCGAGGCTGCGGTTCGGGGGCACCCGACGAGCGGGGCCGCGAAGCGGGGTCCCAGCGACGGAGGGTGCCCCCGAACCGCAGCCGAACATGGCCGAATCAGGCGAAGGCACTTAGTTCCGCTCCCCTCCCGCCGCCCGACCACGGTCGGCGTGCAGCAACTGTCCTTCCATGAGCTCACGCGCGCGCCGGGCCCGCTCGAGCACACTGTCCATCGCGAGCAGCGCGAGCTTCTCACCCGAGTCCGCGGCGAGCCCCATGCACAGGGTGTTGACGAGCGGCTCGAAGCCGAGCGCCTCGTCGATCGGCCAGGGCTGTTCCCCGGCGGCCTCGGCCAGGCGCGCACATCGGGTGCCGGCCTCGATCAACGCGCGTCGCTCGAGCTGGACCAGCGCGTCGTCCTCCGAGAACGGTTCCTGCGGCAGCACCTCGGAGCGCACCGCCCGATAGGGGAACTCTCGCACCGGTCGCCCGAGGCGTGCGCGTGAGAGCCCAAGCAGGCGCAGGTGATAGCAGTCGTCGGGGAGCCAGGCCACCTCGTCGATGCGGGCGAGGCAGCCCAGCGGATGGAACTCCGGGCTTCCGTGGTAGTCCTGTTCCCAGCCGGGCAGGAGCATCGCCAGGGCGATTAGGCGCTCGCCCGAGAGCGCCTCGCGCACCAGGGTGCGGTAGCGCAGCTCGAATACGTGCAGCGGCAGGTGCACACCCGGGAAGAGGACCATCCCGGGGAGCGGGAAGACCGGTATGGGGTGCTTCGGATCGAACGACATGACGCCTCCCGTGCCCCAGAGGCCCGGAGTCGGGGCGGAGTCGGGACGAAGTCGGGGGCGGCGCCCGGATCGGGTCGCTAGTCCTCGCCCAAAAATTCCATCAGCTGTTGGACATGTCCGTCCACCTTCACCTTCGGATAGATCTGCGCGATACGTCCCGTGCGGTCGATCACGAAGGTCGTGCGCTCAATCCCCATGTACTTCTTGCCGTAGAGATTGCGCTGCTTGAAGACGCCGTAGAGCTTCGAGACCAGGGTATCCACGTCCGCGAGCAGGGGGAACGGGAGCTTGTGCTTCTCTCGGAAGTGCTGGTGCGATTCGAGACCGTCGGTCGAGACTCCGAGCACGACGGCCCCCACGGCCTCCAACTCGCTCGAGTGATCGCGAAGATCACACGCCTCCCGCGTGCAGCCGGGGGTCTCGTCCTTGGGGTAGAAGTAGAGGATGACGGTCTTCTTCCCCTTGAACTGGCGCAGCGAGATGTTCTCCCCCGTGGTCGAGGGCAGGGTGAAATCCGGCGCGGGTTTCCCAATCACCGGCTGCAAACTGGTGGCCATGCCCCCTCCGGGAAGCGGCGCCGGGCTCCCTCGGGAGCCCGGCGGGCTGGGACGGTCGCCCGTCCCGTCTGCGTGCTTGTCTCTAGCGGTGGATCGCCTGCATGGCGAGTGCGCGCTCCAGATTCTGCTCCACCACGCCCCAATCCAGGTTGTTGAAGAACGCCTCGATGTACTTGGCCCGCGCACGGCCATAATCGATCCAGTAGGCGTGCTCGTAGACGTCGAGCGCCAGGATCGGCGTGGCATTCCAGAGCGGGAACGTATTCTGCGCGTCGCCCACGGCGGTGGTCAGGCAGCTCCAGTCGTGGTCGTAGGCGAGCCACACCCAGCCGCGCGCGGCGATGCCGGACGCCTTGAAATCGGCCAGCCAAGCGTCGTACGAGGGGAAGTCGCTTTTAATCTGGTCCATGAGCCGGCCCGCCGGGGCGCCGCCCTTACCGCCCAGATGCGTGAAGTAGACCTCGTGGTTCTTGACCCCGCCCAGGGCGAACGAAAGGTCCACGCGCAGCGCGCGCAGGTCGCTGTAAATCTGGTTGGCGCTCGCGCGGTCCACGGCGCCGAGCTTCTCCTGGATCTCGTTGCTCTTGGCGATGTAGCCCTTGTAGAGCTCGTAGTGCTCTTCCATGGTGCGGGCGCTGATGCCGGTCAGCTCGCGGATGCTGGCGAACTTCTTGGGTTCGAGCTTGGGGAATGCCATGGGAAACCTCCTGAGATCGCAGGGCGGTGGGGCACCGCCCGGATGGGTCTTGGCTCGGGGAAGAACGGAAAAGGTAGTCCCCGCTCCCGCCCCTGTCAACCGCCGTCGCGAGGGCGCGCGCGGATCCCGTGCGCGCTCGTGATGCGTCCCGCTCGGACGGAATCGAGCAGCGCCTGGACCCGCTCGCCGCTCACGTCGCATGTCATGTCGGACGCGCGACAGCCGGCAAGCGTGTAGCCGCAGCCGCAGGTGCACCGCCCGGCGTTGGCGAATCGCAGGAATAGCTCGAGGCGCCCTGAGTCGAGGTCGGAGACGTCCACGCCGCGCACCTCGTCGAGCCATCGCTGCTTGAAGGCCGTCGAGTCGACCGGGGCCGCCAGCTGCAGCGCCTGGTCGATCGCCTCGCCGGGGGGTTCCCCGATCGCGGTGGGCTCGGCGGGCCGCGATGGGCGCGACCGCTGCCAGGCGATGCCGACGCCTGCGGCTAGCGCAACGAACGCCGCGAGCGCGATCCATGGGGCTCGGCCAGCCTGTGGGTTGGGCGACGGCATGGGAGTGAGTGTACACGCGCCGGCACCGCTCGGCGCCGAATCCGAGGCTGCGGTTCGGGGGGCGCCCGACGAGCGGGGCCGCGAAGCGGGGTCCCCGCGACGGAGGGCGCCCCCCGAACCGCAGCCGAGCATTGCCGAATCAGGGGAAGCCATCTAGCATCCCGCTCCACTTCTCTCGACGGAGGTGACGGTGAGCTGGATCCCCCTGACCACACCCGCGGAAACGCCCGACATGCTCCGCGCCATCTACGAACGCATCCGCTCCCGATCGAGCGCCGGCCGGGTGGCGCACGTGTGGCAGGCACAGGGGCACGACCCGGCGGCGCTCGCGGCCACGTTCGAGCTCTACCGCGCGCTGATGGACGACCCCGCGCCGCTCACCCGGACGCAGGCGGATTTGATCGCGCTCGTCGTCTCGGCCACCAATGGCTGCGCCTACTGCGTCGCACACCTGGGCCCGAAGCTTGCGAAGGCGCTCGGCGATGAGGTGCTCGCGCTCGCGGTGGCGCGCGACTATCGCGAAGCGAACCTGGCCGCGCGCGACCGAGTGCTGCTCGACGCCGCGGTGGCACTCACCTGCGAACCGTGCGAGCGTAAACAGGAGGACGTCGAGCGGCTGCGCGAGTACGGCTTCGACGATGATGCAGTTCTAAAGTTGACGGAGATCGCGGCGTTCTACAATCTGGTCAACCGCGTCGTGTGCGGACTCGGCGTGACGCTCGAGACCGATGTGGCACCGTGGGAGTTCGGGGCGCAGAAGTAACGGGGACGGGGCCCGGGCGACAGGCCCGCCCACCTCGCGGCGCATCGCGCGAGTCCCGCCGGCGGCCGGATGGGCCCGATCTACCTCTCCTTCAACTCAAACACCGTCTTCCCCGCCACGACGGTCCACACCACCTTCGCCTTCGGGATCTCCTCCGGCGGCCCGCCGATGACGTCGCGGTCCACGAAGATGAAGTCGGCCTGCTTGCCCACCTCGAGCGTGCCGAGGTCGGCTTCCCGGAACGCGAGCCAGGCACCGGTCGCGGTGAAGCTCCGGAGCGCCTCGGCCGGCGTCATACGCTGACCCGGGAACCAGCCGTCCGCCGGCAGCTTTCCGTCCAGGTCGCGCCGGGTGATGGCGGCGTAGAGGCCCAGCATCGGGTTCGCGCTCTCGACCGGAAAGTCGCTCCCGCTCGCCAACGGCACGCCCGCGGCCATGAAATCGCGCCACCTGTAGCCCCACCGCACGCGCTCGGGGCCGAGCCGTGTCTCGGCCCACGGACCATCCGATGTGGCATGGGTGGGCTGCATCGAAGCGACGACGCCCAGCATGGCGAAGCGCGCGGTGTCCTCGGGCCGCACGATCTGCGCGTGCTCGATCGCCCAGCGCGCCTCGCGCTGCGGGCGCCCGCCGAACACGGTTTCGAAGGCATCGAGCGTGCCGTGGTTGGCGGAGTCGCCGATGGCATGAACGCGCACCTGAACGCCCTTTTCGAACGCCCGCTCGCCGAGCGCCCGCAGGCGCTCGAGCGGGAAGGTGGAGAGTCCCAGGTTGTGCGGGTCATCGCTGTACGGCGCCCCGAGCAGCGCCCCGCGCGAGCCGAGCGCACCGTCCGCGACGACCTTGATAGCTCCCAGGCTGAGCAAGGCGCCCTTCGTGCCGCCGTGCAGCAACAGGCTGTCGGCGAGGCTGCCGCCGGCGCGCGCCATCGCCGCGATTCGGATCGGAAACGTCCGGCGCGCGAGCAGCGACTGGTAGGCGGCCCACTCCGCTTCGCCGATGCCCGCATCGTGCACCATCGTGAGCCCGATCCGGGCGCACTCGTTCATCGCCTCCAGCAGCCGGTGCTCGCGCTCCACCTGGGTGATGGGCGGGAGGATGGAGTTCACGAGGCCGGCGGCGTTGTCCACCAGCACGCCGGTGGGCTCGCCGTCCCCATCGCGCAGGACCGCCCCTCCGGTCGGATCCCGGGTCTCGCGCGTGATGTGGGCGAGCTCCAGCGCCTTGCGGTTGACCAGGGCCGCGTGCCCGTCGATGCGGGTGAGGCGGACGGGGTGGTCGGGGACCGCCCGCGAAAGCGCGGCGTGGTACGGCATCGCGGTCTCGGACCAGTCGTTCTGGTCCCAGCCACGCCCCAGGATCCAATCGCCGGCGGGGGTGGTCCTCGCCCACTCCACCACACGCGCGATGACCGCCTCATAGCTCGTCGTTCCCACCACATCCACCTCGCTCAGGCGGGTGCCGAAGCCGAGCATGTGGCCATGCGAGTCGATCAGGCCGGGCAGCAGCGTCCTGCCGCCCAGGTCCACCACGCGCGTGCCCGGACCGATGAATGGCCGCACGACGGCATCGTCCCCGACCGCGACGATGCGGGCCCCGCGCGCCGCGAGCGCCCGCGCCGCCGGCTGTCCGGTCGCGGCGGTATGGATGTTCGCGTTGACGACCACCAGGGTGGCCGCCGGGGTCATCTCAGGATTCGCGGCGAGCGCGAGCGTCAGCGCGGCGAATACACTCAGCATGTGGGACTCCTGTCGGTTCGGCGCGTGGCGCGCCGTTAATTCCGGTCCAACGTCTCCCGGTAGATCGAGAGCAATCCCTCGATGTGTCGTCGTGGTTCGCCCAGGCGCGCCACCCGCTCCCGCCCCGCCTCGGCCCACGCCGGGGCCGCGGCGGCGGTCAGCGCGCGCCGCACCGCCTCGGCCAGCGCGTGGGGGTCGCCTGGCGGCACCAGCAGCCCTGTGACCTCGTGCTCCACCAGCTCCGGGATTGCCCCGATGGCCGCCGCCACCACCGGGCGCCGGTCGAGCAGCGCTTCGGCCACCGCATAGCAGAAATGCTCGTAGAAGAGCGAGGGCACCACGACCACGGTCGCGGCCGATCGCAGGTGGGCGAGCGCCGCGTCGTCGATGTGGCCGAGCAGCTTGAGGTTCGGCGTCGCGCCCGCCTGCCGCTCGAGCCAGCCGCCCAGAGGACCCTCACCCGCGACCAGCAGCGGGGTGGGCGCCAGGCGCATCGCGAGCGCGGGCAACAGACGGACGCCCTTCTCCAGCGAGAGGCGACCGGAGAAGAAAACGTATGGCCCGGGCGGCAGGGCCACCCCGGCGGATGTCCCGGTCGCCGCGCCCACCTCGACCCCGTGCGGCAGCAGCCGAAGGGCGCCGCGCCCGACCCCGTGCTCGACCGCCTTCTCCAGCACGAATCGCGAGGGCGCGATCCAACACCGCACCGCTCGGTAGGCACCCACGAGGCCATGGGCATACGCCTCGATCATGGCCACCGCGCTCTTGGCGCTCGACTCCTGCACGCAGCCGGTGGCGAGCGCGTGCCAGTGGCGGCCGCCGCGGCAGCGTTCACAGGGCGCGCCGTGCGCGAACAGGATGCGATTCGTGCACCAGGGCTTGAAATCGTGCAGGGTCATCACGACCGGCACGCCGGCACGCTCGAGCGGCCGGAGGAACGCCGGCGTCAGGTAACGGCTGGGCGCGTGTAGATGAGCGATGTCCGGTTGCGTTTCGCGAAGCAGCCCTTCCATCGCCCCGGCGGCCGGCCTTGACCAGAGCGCGCGTGGTAGTTGGGCCAGGAGCCGGCCGGCCGGTGCGGACTCTCCGAAATCGGCCGCGGGAGCGAAGTGCCGGGCCGTGGGGCTGAACAGGTTGCGCGGGTCGCGGGTCGCGAAGTGCAGCACCTCGTGCCCGGCACCCTCAAGCCAGCGCGATTCGTCGAGGTAGGTGCGTTCGACGCCGCCACGGAGATAGTGGAAGGCGTTGACCAGGAGGACGCGCATGAGGGCTCCCGATGGGCTCGCCGGGCTAGCCGGCCGGCACGACCGCGAACTCGACCAGCGCCGCGCCGACGCCGTGGCTCGGTTCATAGCAGCCGACCACCCCCGGAGCGTCGTGCTCGAGGAATCCGCGCAGCACGTCGAGGTGGCGCAGCCCCGCCTGCGGCTGGACGCGCTCGACCTCACCGGGCTCCCGATGACCCACCGTCTCCCAGGCCCCGACTTTCAGCGCGGCCAGTATCCGCTCGTCAAAGTCGCGCGCCTCGGGTAGCTCGCGACCCAGGTTCCACGCGTGCTGATTGTCCGACAGCAGACCGCCGACCACGAACGCGATCCGCTCCGGACGAGCCTCCAGGGTCTGGCGCAGGACAGTCCCCCACGCCCGGCACTCCGCCGGGGATCGGTCGGCCAGTGAGAGCGGCACCACGGGCGCGGCGGGCGAGGGGAGCAGGAAGTGGAGCGGCACGGTGATCCCGCTGTCCACCCCGCGGGTCGTGGCGGCCACCCGGACGCCCGCCTTGTTCCCTGCCTCGACCAGCTCCCGCGCGAGCTCGGGATGGCCCTGGCAGTCGTAGCGGACCTCGACGCCGAATCCTGGATAGTCGGTCAGCGTGCGGTGGCGCCGTCCGGCATCCACCAGAAACGGACCTTCCGCCAGCCAGCGCGCGCTGAGCGCCACCACGATCTCCGGGGACTCGATCAGCAGGCGGGCCGACTGCTCGGCGAGTGCCACCAACATCTCGGTGCGGTGGTGGCGGTGCTCGTCGACGAGCAGCGTGGGCAGGGTCGGGACGAGCAGCGCGCGGGGCGTCAGCATGTCGTGATCGCGGACTAGTGGTGCCGGATGCGGATCTCGCCGCCGCTCACGCGTGCCGCCGCCCGCTCGTTGACGGCGCCCACCGCGACCCCGGTCTCCTTCGCCGCCCCGAGCAGTTCGGCCGGCAGCGGGAACATCACGCGCTCCTCGAGCAGGCGGAACTCCTCGACCCGGTAGTCGCCCAGCTCGCAGACGCGCTTCACGCAGGCCATCACGACATGCTCGGGGGTCGACGCCCCGGCGGTGATGCCGAGGTCGCCGGTGAGCCAGGCCGCGTCGATGTCCTCGGCGGCTTCGATCAGGTGCGCCTGCGCGCCGAGACTGGCGGCGACCTCGACCAGCCGGTTCGCGTTGCTGCTGGTCGGCGCGCCCACGACCAGCACGGTCCCGCAGCGCCGCGCCAGCTCCTTCATCGCGTCCTGCCGGTTCTGGGTCGCGTAGCAGATGTCCGCCTTCGCCGGCTCGTGCACCGCGGGGAAGCGCCGCTTGAGCGCTTCCACGATGGTGCGGACGTCGTCTATCGAGAGAGTGGTCTGGGTGATGTAGGCGACCCGCGACGGATCGGGCAGCTCGAGCTTCTCGACGTCGGCGGCCGATTCCACGAGGACGATCGCGTCCGGCGCTTCGCCCATGGTCCCCTCGACCTCGACGTGGCCGCGATGCCCGATGAGCACGATGCTATACCCCTGCTTCGCGTAGCGGAGCGCCTCGAGATGGACCTTGGTCACGAGCGGACAGGTGGCATCCAGGGCGCGCAGGCCCCGGTCCTTCGCCTCGCGGCGCACCGCCGGCGAGATCCCGTGCGCCGAGAAGATGACCACCGCCCCCCGGGGTACGTCGGCCAGCTCGTTCACGAACACGGCGCCGCGGCCACGCAGATCGTCCACCACGTGACGGTTGTGGACGATCTCGTGCCGCACGTAGACCGGCGCGCCATAGACCTGGAGCGCGATATCGACGATGTCGATCGCGCGGTCGACCCCGGCACAGAAGCCGCGCGGGGCGGCGAGGAACAGGGTGCGCTGGGCGCCGGTCATCGGAATCCTTCCGTGTCCTTGGGGCGTAAGAGTGAAGTGACCGGCGACTCTATCGAATGGCGCCAACCCGCGCAACGCGCGAGCGCACGCGCGGGCGCTCGCCCCGCGCTCGCCCCGCGCTCGCCCAGCGCTCGCCCAGCGCTCGCAACGGGCGCGCGTGAGCGGCGACCCCCCCCGCCCTTCGCGGTCGCCGGGGCGATCATTTCCGGCGGCGCTCCTCCGCGGCGACGCTATCCGCCGCGAAAAACGCATGGAGTGAATCGGGCGCCGATGCGCGCATCGCTGCGATGGTCTTGCCGACCCGTTCTCGCCCGGTCGGGTCGTCCCGGAACAGCGCTTCGGCCCTGCGCAGGGCGGCAAGCGCCCCGCGTGTGTCGCCCCGCCCGCGCAGCAGCATGCCGAGGATGAGGTGGGGCTGACCGCTGTCCCGGACCTGCGCGGCGCCCTCGCGGGCCAGCGCGAGCGCCTCGTCCTCCCGTCCCGCGTCCTCCAGCAGGCGCACCCCTTCGAGGCGGGCGCCGTGATGGTCGGGGTGATGGCGCAGCCAGCGACTGTAGACCTCGACCGCCTCGGCATCTCGCTTCGCATCACGCAGGAGTTGGATCTGCGCCTGCAGCGCGGGCACGAAGCTCGAATCGGCCGCCTCGGCGCGATGGTAGAAGAACATGGCGCTGTCCGCCCGCGAGGCACGGCGTTCGAGGTTCCCGAGGTTGAGCCAGGTTGGGGCGTCCGCCGGCGAGAGCCTCAGCGCTCGGCGATAGTAGATCCGCGCCTCCGACTCGCGGCCGAGCGCCGCCATGGTCGCCCCCATATCGCGCAGCTCCTCGGCGGTGGTCGGCTCGAGGCGCAACGCCTTTCGCAACGCGGTCTCGGCGTCGCGCGGTCGTTTCGCCATCAGATACACCGAGCCCAGAGCGTGCCACACCGCGCCGTCCGCGGGATTCGCGCGCGCCAGTCGGTCGAGATGCCGGATCGCCCGCGTGCTGTCGCCGAGGCGGGCGAAGCAGAGCCCCAGGTGGCGGCTCGCATCCACGTTTTCCGGGTGATGCGAGAGCTCGCCGAGCAGGCACTTGACCGCCTCGCCGACCTGGTTGCGAGTGAGGAACAACATCGCCATGCGATAGTTGGCGTCGGGGAGGGTGGGATCGAACCGGACCGCGTTCCGATAGGACACGATCGCCGGCCGGGGCGACCCGCCCGCCTCCAGCTGGCGCCCCAGCCGGTAACTCTCCTGCGCGCGCTGGATGAGGCTCAGGGTCGCGCTGTCGGGGGGAGCCGGCCGTCCCGGGATGAGGAGCGGGGCGGGCGGGGACTCAGGCGGCGCGCTGTCCGGCCCGGCGGGGATGAGCAGCGCCGGAGCGCGGAAGCGGGCAGCGGGCGCCGCGGTCGACGGCGGCGCCGGCTGGGCGGCGATGCGCGGGCCCAGCGCGATCGCGCAACCAAGCAACGCGACGGTTCGGCACATCAACAGGTGTCGCGGTCGCATGGAGCGACTATAGCGCAGCCGATCGGCCTCGAAAGATGCCGGTTGCCCCACACCCGCTACGGCCGGCGTGCGGGCTCCGCCACCTTCAGCACCGTCAGCCGGGTCGAGACGTTGAGTGAGACCCCGAGCCCACGCGAGTCCCGGCCGGTCAGACCGTGCACCGCCAGTGCGGTCCAGTGGAGCGCCCCGCGCCGCAGATCGACCCCCGCGCGCAGTTCGCCCCGGCTGCCGGTTCCAGGCAGGGCGCCACGTGTGGACCACTGGCCCGCGAGCTCCCCGACCACGTGCAGCCGATCCCGCGCCCGCCAGTCGGCGAGGACGCCGTAGGTCAGCACGTCGTTCTGGGCGAAGAACCGCGTGCGCTCGGTCAGGATCCCGACCCCCAGATCGGTGTAGACCCCCAGGCGCGAAGCGAACGTCCGGGCCAGCAGCACCGAGGCGAACACGTCGGTGGTGTTGTCGCCGATCCCGAGCGCTTCGTTGCTGTTGGGCAGCTCGGCCGCGAATCGGAGACCGCATGCCGGCCAGCCGCCCTGCTCGGCGCGCAGCCGTATGAGCGTCGCGACCGTGACGTCGCCCCAGTCGGTCGAGACCGCCCCGAGCCGACGTCCCAGCGGCGGCGGATCCTGTTGCTCATCGACGCGCAACCGGTTGTAGGCCAGCCAGCTCACCTGGAACATGGCCTGGTCGGCGAGTCCCAGCTTGAGCCCCACGGTCGGCAGCCGCGTGATCGCGCCGCGCACGCCGGCCAGGTCGTTGGTGATGTCCGGCATGTACTCGACCCCGAGCGAGACAATCAGGACTCCGGGGGGGGGAAACAGCAGCGTGCCGGTGCGCAGGGCGGCGAAATGGGGCGCCGCGGAATTGCGGACCTGCGCGGCTGCCGGCACCACGAGCAGGATGCCGGCGATGACGGCGGCGGCCCAAGCGAGCGGGCGCGGGGGCGCGCGACGTGTCATCGGAGCCTGGGGTCGCCGAGAGGGCCAAGGGGAGCAGTCGGGGCCACGCGGTGGAAGGCGCGCGGCCCCGTGCTCGGACGTCGGACCGATCAGCGTCCCGAGAAGTTGGGCTTGCGCTTCTCGACGTAGGCGGCGAGCCCTTCCTTCGCGTCCTCGCTCTGGAACAGCTGCTGCTGCAACTCGCGCTCGACGGCCAGCGCCGACTCGAACGGGATCTCGGCCCCGCTCTGAACCGAACGCTTGATGCGGCCGACGGCCTTGGCGGCCTTGTTGGGCGGGCAGAACTGCTCGGCGTACTTCTGTACCTTCTCGAAGAACTCCTCGGCGGTCGCGGTCTCCCAGATCTGGTTGATGATCCCGAGGTCCTTGCCACGCTCGAAGTCGAAGGTCTCGCCGGTCACCATCAGCTCGATCGCGGTGCTCTTGTTGATGAGCCGCGCCAGGCGCTGGGTGCCACCGGTGCCGGGCAGCACGCCAAGCGTCACCTCGGGCAGCCCGACCTTGCCCCCGCCCTTGCGCGCGATGCGCAGATCGGCGGCCATCGCGATCTCGAGTCCCCCGCCGACGGTGTGGCCGTTGAGCGCGGCGATCACCAGCTTCGGAGTCTGCTCGAGGCGGTTGAGCGTCTCGTTGGCGTGCAGGCAGAAGTAGTACTTGAAGGTTGGGTTGACCGTCTTGTGCATGTTGATGTTGGCGCCCGCGCAGAAGAACTTTTCCCCCGCCCCGCGGATGACGATGACGTGCACGGCCTCGTCAAACCGCGCCTTGAGGATGGCCTCGTCGAGCTCGCACATCATCTCGTGCGTGTAGGTGTTCGCCGGCGGATCGGTGAGCTCGATCCAGGCGACGGAGTTCGTGACGCGATAGTCGACGAGTCTGGCCTTGGTCGCTTCCATGGTGGCGTTCTCCCTGGGAGGTTCGTAGGTCGAGGTTCAGGCGGGGCCGATGAGCGGGCCGCCGCGAGGCATGCGGGTGAAAGAACCGGTGGAGTATACGCACCGGCTTCTTGAAGCGTCAACGCATGGAGGTCGGTCGGGAACGGTCCTTGCGTGTGGTCGGATCTCGCCTCCGACACTCGGAATGACCGCCCCCGAGGAACCAGGTTTGCGTGCCGACGATCTTGCGGAGCGGCCCCTACCGGATCTTCTTCTATAGCCACGAATCGAACGAGCCGGCTCATGTACACGTGGGTCGCGAGCGGGCGTCCGCGAAGTTCTGGCTTGCGCCAGTCGAGTTGGCGTACAATTCTGGCTTCTTGACCCCCGAGCTTCGTCGTGTCCAGCGTTTGATCGAAGCACACGAGGTCGAGCTTCTGGAGGCATGGGATGCGTGGTTCGAGTCTTAACGCCGGAGAGCAGGTGAAGCATGTCCGGTGCACCGACGACGCGCTGAGTGTCGATCTCGTGGACGGAAGGACCATCTCGGTGCCACTGATGTGGTACCCACGACTCCTGGCCGGCACACCTGAGCAGCGGGACCGTTGGGAGGTGTCAGGCGGGGGCTTCGGCATCCATTGGCCCGACTTGGACGAAGACCTGAGCACGGAGGGTCTATTGCGCGGGGCGCCGGCGCCTCGACCCCGGCAGCGCCGGAGCGGCTGAACGGGGCGGCGACGCCGGCCCTTTCCCAAGCGACGCCGGCGGCCCCTTTTCCATCGCCGGGCCCGCGAAACCACGTCGCCCTTCACCCAGAAGAAAAAGTGCTCCCTTTTCGGTCCAATCTCATCGTATATTGACGATAGACGATTGGAGGACGCATGACCCCGACCACTCGAGCCTCGTCCCGTGGCACGCGGACTGGGCGGACCTCGACCGCGCCGACTTCGAGCGACGCCGAGCTCGCCGCCCTGGCGAAGGCCCTTGCCCATCCGGCGCGCGTCGCCATCTTGCGCCGGCTGCTGGCCCAGGGTGAGTGCGTGTGCGGCGAGATCGTGGAGGGCCTGCCGCTCGCCCAGGCCACCGTCTCGCAGCATCTTAAGGTGCTGAAGGAGGCCGGGCTCATCGCCGGCGAAGTGGATGGGCCGCGGGTGTGCTACTGCGTGGACCCGAAGGCCGTGAAACGGATCAAGGAACTCATCACCGGGCTGTGAGGGCCCATCGAGGGAGGAACACCATGGAAGCGTCGGTTGGAGGTGCGAGCGACATCCGGGTCGTGGTGCGGGAGAAGTACGGCGCCATCGCCGAGGGCAATTCGTGTGGCTGCGGTTGCGGCTGCTCGCTGGACGAGCCCGGCAAGACCACCGAAGGTGCGGGTGCAGCGGTGCTGGACAAGATCGGCTACACCGCCGAGCAGAAGGCCACGGTGCCCGAGGGCTCGAATCTCGGCCTCGGCTGCGGCAGCCCGCTCGCGTACGCAAAGGCGCAGGCAGGCGAGACCGTCCTCGACCTGGGCTCTGGCGCCGGGATCGACTGCTTCCTCGCCGCCCGCGAGGTGGGATCCACCGGCCATGTCATCGGCGTGGACATGACGGCGGCGATGATCGAGAAGGCACGCGCCAACGCGGCGAAGGGCACGTACCCGAACGTCGAGTTCCGCCTCGGGGAGATCGAGCACTTGCCGGTGGCCGATGCCACGGTGGACCTCATCATTTCGAACTGCGTGGTCAATCTCTCCCCCGACAAGCCGCAGGTGTTTCGCGAGGCCCTGCGCGCGCTCAAGCCGGGCGGGCGGATGCTGGTGAGCGACCTGGTGCTCACGCGCCCGCTGTCGCCCGCGCAGCAGGAGAACGTCGATCTCTACGTGGGATGCGTTG
>CAYONG010000221.1:0-8191 GCA_964405235.1 uncultured bacterium
ACCGCCGTGCTGCGCCGCCACGGCGGCCCCGCGACCGGCATCGCGGTCGTGGACGCCTACCAGTTCAACCTCCGGCAGCCCCTGGTAGATGCGGGCGTGTTTCTCCCCCCACGCCCCGGCGCCCCACACCCCGACACGAACCCGTTCCATCGCGCCCCTGGCCTAGCGGGTGAGCCCGCGCGCCGAGGTCTCGGCGAACCGCGCCAACACCTCGACCTCGCGGATGGCGGGATAGCGCTCGCGCATCCGGGCGACCGCGTCGACCGCCGTCAGCCCGTCGCGGAACAGCAGCTTGAAGGCGCGGTCAAGTGCCTCGCGCGTCTCGGCCGAGAACCCGCGGCGCTCGAGCCCGATCCGGTTGAGCCCGGTGCAGCGCGGGCTCGCGCCCGCCACGGTCATGAACGGGGCCACGTCCTGGACGATCCGTGAGCCCCCGCCGACGATACTGTGCCTGCCGATGCGCACGAACTGATGCACCAGCGTGCCGCCGCCGACGATTGCCCGGTCCTCGACCGTGACGTAGCCCGCGAACTGCACGGCGTTGGCGATCATGACGTGGTCGCCGATCTGGCAGTTGTGCGCCACGTGCGCGTAGGCCATCAGCAGGCAGTGTCCGCCGATGCGGGTCGTGGCGCCCGACTCGGTGGCCAGGTTCACGGTCACGTACTCGCGCATTTCGGTGTGGTCGCCGATCTCGAGGTACGAGGTCTCGCCCTCGTACTTGAGGTCCTGCGGGGGGCTACCGGCCACCGCACCGTGGTGGAGCCGGCAGTTCTTGCCGATGGTCGTCCAGCCGGTGACCAGGGCGTGGCTGCCGATCGATGTGCCGTCGCCGATGCGCACGTTCGGTCCGATCACGGCGCCCGGCCCGATGGTGACACCGGTCCCGATCTGGGCACCATCCTCGACGAACGCGGCCGGATGGATGGCGGTCATCATGATGGCCGCTTGTCCACCACGGCGGCGAGCAATTCGGCCTCCGCCACCAGTTGGTCGCCAACGAACGCCTCACCCTTCATCTTGGAGACGGTCCCCTTGAGCTTGAGCAGGGTGAGCTTGAAGCGCAGCTGATCGCCGGGCGTCACCGGGCGCCGGAAGCGCGCGCCGTCGATGCCCATGAAGTACACCAGCTTGTCGGTCGGGTCGTCGACCGAGTTGAGCAGCAGCAGGCCGCCCACCTGCGCCATCGCCTCGATGATCAGCACCGCGGGCATGATCGGGTGGCCCGGGAAGTGGCCCTGGAAGAACGGCTCGCTCACCGTCACGTTCTTGATGCCCTCGATCGACTCCCCCTCCTCGATGCGCGTGATGCGGTCGACCAGCAGGAATGGATAGCGGTGCGGCAGGATGTCCATGATGGCGGTGATGTCCCACTCGTCGGCGGGCGCCCCGGCGCGCCGGCCCGGGAGCGGCAAGGTCTCTTTGAGCCGCTTGACGAAGGCGACGTGGCTCTCGTGCCCCGAGCGCACCGCGCTCACGTGGCCGAGCAGCGGCCGGCCGAGCAGGAAGAGATCCCCGAGCAGGTCGAGCACCTTGTGCCGCACGAATTCATCGGGAAAGCGCAGCGGCTCGGGATTGAGGATGCGCGTCTCGCCCACCACGACCGCGCTCTCGATCCGCCCGCCCTTGATCCACCCGGCGCGGCGCAGGGCCTCGATGTCCCGCTCGAGCACGAAGGTGCGGGCCGGCGCGATCTGCTCGATGAAGCTGGTCTCGTCGAGGTCGAGCGAGATCGTCTGCCGTCCCACCAGAGGGTGGTCGTAGTCGATCGTGAACGTGATGCGCAGCCCGTCGTAGGGCACCGCGCTCAGTTCGATGCCGTTCTCGTTCCAGATCACCGGCTTGGTGACCTTAATGTGCCGCTTCGGCTTCTCTTGCTCGACGATGCCCGCCCCGCGCAGCAGGAGCGCGATCGGGGCGGCGCTGCCGTCGGCCGGTTCCGGCGCCTCCATGGTCGTCACCTCGATCTCGAGATTGTCTAGCCCTAAGCCCGCGACCGCAGCCAGGATGTGCTCCATGGTGTGGATCTGTACGCCGTCCTGACGCAGGATGGTCCGCCGGCCGGCGGCCGGCTCGAAGTGCGCGTTTTCGGGGCGCACCACCACCTCGGGGCGGCCCTCCAGGTCGGCGCGGACGAACCGGACGCCGCGGTCGGCGCCCGCCGGACGGAAGGTGATGCGACCGGGCTCGCCAGTGTGCAGCCCGACCCCGTCGAAGCTCACCGGCTTGCCGATGGTGCGCTGCATCCGGCGCTTCAACTCACGCCCTCCCGCTCGCGCTTGCGTTCCAGATCGGCCACCCGCTCCTCGAGCTCGCGCGAGCGCTGGAACAGGTCCGGCAGGCGGTGGATGAGCGCCTGGAGCCGCTTCCAGAGGGTGTGCTGTGTCGCCGGATACCCGGTGACGACCGTCTCGGCCGGCACCGTCTTGGTCACCCCGCTCTGGGCGCCCACCATCGCGCCCTTGCCCACGCGGATGTGGCCGACCAGGCCCGCCTGTCCGCCGATGGTGACGTGATCCTCGAGCTCGGTGCTGCCTGAGATGCCGACCTGCGCCACGATGATGCAGTGGCGGCCGATCACGACGTTGTGCCCGATCTGGACCAGGTTGTCGATCTTGGAACCGTCGCCGATCTTGGTGCTGTGCGTAGTCGCCCGGTCGATGGTGGTGTTGGCGCCGATCTCGACGTCGTCCCCGATCACGACGTTCCCCACCTGCGGCACCTTGTGATAGCGGCCGGCGTCGAACGCGAATCCGAACCCGTCGCTGCCGATGACGACCCCAGGGTGCACGATGCAGCGCGCGCCGACCACGCACTCCTCGCGCATGACGACCCGCGGGTAGAAATAGCTGTCCTCGCCGATCACCGCCGCGTGGCCGACGTAGCTGCCGCCCATGAGAACCACGCGGTCACCGAGTCGCGCGCCGGCTTCGACGACGCAGTGCGCGCCGATCGCCACATCCCGTCCCAGCTCGACGTCGCCCGCGACGACCGCGGTCGGGTGGACACCGGGCGCCGGGCGATTCCGGTCGGGGCGGAAGATGGCCACCACGCGCTGGAACGCGAGGTACGGATTGTCCACCACCAGAAGCGGCAGATCCGCCTCGCGCTTCTCGCGCGAGCAGATGACCGCCGCGGCGCGGGTCTCGGCGAGATGCGAATCATAGCGGCTGTTCGCAAGGAACGTGAGGTCGCCGGGCATCGCTTCCCGGATGCCCGCCACCCCGCGGATGACCGTCGAGCCGTCCCCGATCACCTCGCCGCCCAGCTCGGCGGCGAGCGCCGACAGCGTGCGTGTCACCATGGTCGCCTCCCTAGCGGCTGGACCCGGACGTCGACCGCTCGTTGAGCTGGCGGACCACCTCCGAGGTCAAATCGAGTGACTTGTCTGCGTAGATCAGGAAGCCGCCGGAGGAATCGAACACCAGGTCGAGCGCCTTGTCGGCGGCGATTTTCTCGACCACCGCGCGGATCTGGTTCACGACGTCCTGAGTGGTGCGCTCATTCTCCTGCGCCGCCCGCCCCTGGGGGCCCCAGATGCTCTGGATGAAGCGTTCATGCTCGGCGATCGCCTTCTGCAGCGCTTCCTCCTTCTCCTGGCGCTTGAGGGCCGAGAGGATCGGCGACATGTCCCGAACCTCATCGCGCAGCTGCTTGACCAACCGCTCCTTCTCGGTCGCCTCGTCCCGCCATCCCTGGGCCTGACGGTCGAACCGCGCTTGCGCCTCCTGGGCGTCCTTGAACTCCAGGAAGATGCGCGAGGAATCGATGTAACCGACCTTGAGGTCCGCAGCCGCAGCGCTCCCGGCGACCGCCAGTGCGGTCAGCAGCCCGAGGCGGAGTACGGACCGACCAAGCGGGCGCCGCAGCCGACGACGTTCGCTGTTCATGCCACCTCGTCAGAAGGAGGTCTGGCCGATCAGGAAATGCCCGACCGCGCGCGGCCGATCGTCGCGGTTGAATCCATAACCGTAGTCGAAGCCGATGACCCCAAGCAACGGGATCTCCATGCGGAAGCCCACGCCGACGCTCGTCTTGAGGTTGAAGGGGCGGATCTCCCGCCACTGGTCCCACGTGTTCCCCGCATCGAAGAAGACCACACCGTGCAGCGGATGGACAATGGGAAACTGCTGTTCCGCCGACAGCATCATCATAAAGCGCCCGCCCGGGTAGCGGACCTTGCGGAAGCTCGTGGCCACCTGGGTGATGGTGGTATCGATCCCGCTGATGGTCGTGTCCGACCGGAACGCGTCCGGCACCTCGCGGATGAACTTATCCGGCACCACCATGTAATCGTCGTAGCCGCGCAGCGGATCGGGCGTCGTGCCACCACCGAGCCGGAAACGCTCGTAGGTGGGCACACCCGTGGTCTGGCCACGATAGGTCGCGAGCAGACCGATCCGGCCGCGCAGCATGGTCGTCAGCGCCTTCATGAGCGACGGGAGGTACACTCGCTGCTCGAGCCGGTGCTTGTGGAAGTTGGTGCCGCCGCCGAACGCGCCGCCCGCCAGCTCCGATGTGATCGAGAGCTTGGCTCCGCGCGTCGGATAGAGCGGATGGTCGGCACTGTTGCGGAGGAACGACCCGGTCATCGTGCTGGTGAGCACCGTTCGGCCGAACTCGAGCCCGGTCAGCCCCAGGCGGTCCGCCGCCGTGAGCAGGCCGAGCGAGTCGATCCGCACGTCCTCGAGGCTGTAGCTGAGCGAACCGCGCGAGTAGTCCGGCCACGGCAGCGGACGGCCGACCCGCACCGAGCCGCCACGGCGGTCTTCGCGGAATAGGTCGCGCTCGCGCTGGAAGCTGAATGCCGAGAACCCGAGCAGCGTCGGCGTTCCACGGAACCAGGGCTCGGTGAAACTGACGGAGTAGTCGCTGCGCCGCGCGCCGCGCTCGAGATGGAGCTGCAGGCTCTGTCCGTTGCCGAGCACGTTGTTGTGGCCCAGCTCGACGAAGCCGGTGAGCCCGCTCTCGCCCGTGTACCCAGCCCCGGCGGAGGCCGTCCCGACCGACTTCTCCTTCACCTTGAAGATGATGTCGACGTCGGTGCTCTCGGCGGGCGCGAAGTCCGGCACGACCTCCTCGAAGAACCCGAGCCGCATCAGGTCGCCCTGGCTGCGCACCAGCGCCGAGCGGCGGAAACGGTCGCCCTCGCGCACGGCCACCTCGCGCCGAATAACCTTCTCGCGCGTCGCCTTGTTGCCACGGATCGTCACCAGGCGCACCTGCGAGGGCTGCCCCTCGGTGACCTGGAATAGCACATCGACCAGCGAGTCGCGCAGGGTCTCCAGCGGTTCGACGGCGACGTAGAGGTAGCCCACCTCCGCGTAGTCCCCGTACGCCTGGCCCTGGACCTTCTCGATGCGCGAGCGGTCGTATTCTGCCCCCGGACGCTGCTCCCAGTAGCGCCCGACCGTCGCGGCGGAGAGCACGGTGTTACCCGCCCAGGACACGTCGCCCATGCGGTAGCGGGGACCCTCCTCGACCGTGAAGACGAGCGTCAGGCGCTTCGGCGTGTCGCCGGGCTTAAGCTCGTGCCCGAGCACCCGCGCGTCACGGTAGCCATGCTCGTGGTAGTAGGCCGCCAAGCGCACATGGTCCGCGGCGAGGTTCTCCTCGCTCACGCCGCCGCCGCCGATCAGCCGCTTCTTTTTGGTCTTGAGGGCCTTGAGCAGCCGCTTTTCCGGGAACGCGGTGTTGCCGGCGAACACGATGCGCGTGATCTTGACCTTCTCGCCCTCGCGCACGACGAAGCGCAGCGTCAGCCCGCCACCGGCTGTGTCGGTCATCGCCTCGACCGCCGCCTGCGAGTAGCCGTCAGCGCGGTAGACCTTGAGCAGCGAATCCACCTGCGCCACGATGGCGACCGGCGAATGGGCCTCGCCGACCCGCACGATCAGCTTCTTCTCGAGCTCCTCGGTGTCCTTCTTCTTGTTGCCGGAGAACTCGATCTTCGTGATGCGCCGGCGCTCGACCACGCGGATGACCAGGTCGATGAACTCGCCGCGCTCGATCCGATCGACGTCGATGTCCTCGAACAACCCGAGGGCGTGGAGCTTGACGATGCCCCGCCCAACCGCGTCCCGGGAATAGCGCATCCCCGATGGGACCTCGAAGGTGCGAATGATGCGGGCGCTGTCGGTGGCGCTATTGCCAACCACCGAGACTCGACCCACCAGGGGGATCGCGGCGGGCGCGGCGACGATGTCCGTGGCGGCGGGAGCCACGACGCTCGAGTCGGTGCGCGCGGCGGCGACACCGGCCAGGCTGTCGGCGGCGGCGGCCCATGTCTCGCCGGCGCGAATCGCCACGCCGGCGAGCAGCAGGCCGAGGACGAGAAGGGCGCTAGCCGCTGGGAAGCGCCGCCGCGGCAGCAGGCTCGGGCCTGGCCGCCGGGGTGAATTCGAGCTGATCATCCGTGCGGGCCACGCGGATGGTTCCGCCAGGGGGAAGCTGGCCGCGCAGGATGAAGTCCGAGAGCGGGTCCTCGAGCAGTCGCTGGATGGCGCGCTTGAGGGGCCGGGCGCCGAGCGCGGGATCGAACCCGCGATCGATGAGGAGCTCTTCGGCCTCCGCGGTGATGTCGAGGTGGATCTCTTGCGCACGCAGTCGCTCCTTGACCTGACCCATGAGGATCCCCACGATCGCGCGCATATCCTCCCGCGTGAGCGCGTGGAACACGATGACGTCGTCGATGCGGTTCAGGAACTCGGGGTTGAAGGTCCGCTTCAACTCGTCCTGGACCGTGCTCTTGATTTCGGCGAACTGGGCCTTGCCCCCCTCGGCCTGCTTGAACCCCAGGTGCTTGCCGCCCGACAGGATCTGCCGGCCGCCCAGGTTCGAGGTCATGATGATGACGGTGTTCTTGAAGTCCACCCGCCGTCGCGCGCTATCGGTGAGGACGCCGTCATCCAGCACCTGAAGCAGGACATTGAACACGTCCGGGTGGGCTTTTTCAATCTCGTCCAGCAGCACCACCGAGTACGGCTTCCGGCGCACCTTCTCGGTGAGCTGGCCGCCCTCTTCATACCCCACATACCCCGGAGGCGCTCCCACGAGTCGCGAGACCGAGAACTTCTCCATGTACTCGGACATGTCGATGCGGATGAGCGCGTCATCGCTGTCGAACATGAACGCCGCCAGGGCGCGGGCCAGCTCGGTCTTGCCCACGCCGGTCGGGCCCAAGAAGATGAACGAGCCGATCGGGCGCCGCGGGTCGCGCAGCCCGACACGGTTGCGCCGCACCGCCCGCGACACCGCCCCGACGGGCTCCGCCTGCCCCACCACCCGCTTGGTGAGCTCCTCCTCCATACGCAGGAGCTTCTGAGTCTCCTCCTCGGCGAGCTTGACGATCGGGATGCCGGTCATCACCGAGAGCACCGAGGCGATGAGATCCTCGTCGACCTGGACGTCCTTCTCGCGCTTGGACTCGGTCCACGACTTCTTCAGCTCGTTCTTGCGCGCGCGGTGCTCTTTCTCCTTGTCGCGCAGGCGGGCGGCCTTCTCGTACTCCTGCCCGCGGATCGCCGCCTCCTTCTCCTTGATGACGTCTTCGAGCTTCTTCTCGAGCTCGTGGATCTCGGCGGGCACCGTGCTCACCGACAGGCGCGCGCGCGCGCAGGCCTCGTCGATGACGTCGATGGCCTTGTCCGGGAAGAAGCGGTCGTTCATGTAACGGTCGGCCAGCTTGACCGCCTGCACCACCGCCTCGTCGGTGATCTTGACGCCATGGTGGGCCTCGTACTTGTCGCGCAGGCCGTTCAGGATGGCGATGGTGTCCGCGACGCTCGGCTGATCCACCATGATGGGCTGGAAGCGGCGCTCGAGCGCGCCGTCCTTCTCGATGTACTTGCGGTACTCGTCGAGGGTGGTCGCACCGATGCACTGCAGCTCGCCGCGCGCCAGCGCGGGCTTGAGCATGTTCGAAGCGTCGATGGCGCCCTCGGCCCCGCCCGCCCCGACGATCGTGTGCAGCTCGTCGATGAAGATGACGGTGTCCTTGGACTCGCGGATCTCGTTCATGACGGTCTTGAGCCGCTCCTCGAACTGGCCGCGGTACTTGGTGCCCGCCACCACCGCCGCCAGGTCGAGCGTGACGATGCGCTTGTTCTTGAGGCTCTCGGGCACCTGGCCCGAGACAATGCGCTGCCCGAGGCCCTCGGCGATGGCGGTCTTGCCCACGCCCGGCTCGCCG
>CAYONG010000222.1:0-4696 GCA_964405235.1 uncultured bacterium
CGATCAGCCCGGCGATCTCGAGCCCGTGGCTCTCGCACGCGTCCGAGGCCATGATGCCCGGCCCGCCCGCGTTGGTGACGATGCCGACCCGCGCGCCGCGCGGGATGGGCTGGTGGGCCAGCAGGATCGCGACGTCGAACAACTCCTCGATCGTGTCGGTGCGGATGACCCCCGACTGCAGGCAGAGCGCCTCGACTGCGGCGTCCGAGCCCGCGAGCGATCCGGTGTGGGAGGCGGCCGCCCGCACGCCGGCCCGGGTGCGGCCGCTCTTCACCGCGACGATCGGCTTCACGCGCCCGACCCGGCGCGCGATGCGCGTGAACCGACGCGGATTCCCGAACGACTCGAGGTACAGCAGGATCAGATCGGTGCCCTCGTCCTGCTCCCAGAATTCGATCAGGTCGTTGCTCGAGACGTCGGCCTTGTTCCCGACGCTGACGAACTGGGAGATCCCCAGGTTGAGCTCGGTCGCGTATTCAAGGATGGCAAGGCCCAGCGCCCCGCTCTGGGACGAGAACGCGACCCGACCCGCGGGGGGATAGGTCGGCGAGAACGTCGCGTCGAGCCGCACGGCAGGCTCGGTGTTGAGCACGCCCAGGCAGTTGGGCCCGACCATCCGCATGCCGTGGCCGCGCGCGCATGCGAGCAGCGCCCGCTGGCGCGTCGCCCCCTCCTCGCCGGTCTCTGCAAACCCCGCGCTGATGACGACCGCCGCGCGCACGCCAGCGCGACCGCAGGCGTCCAGCACCCCGAGCACCGCAGCCGCGGGGACGACGATCATGGCCAGATCCACCGGCCCCGGCACCGCCTCGATGGACGGATAGGCCTGCACGGACTGGACCACCGCGGCCTTGGGGTTCACCGGGTAGACCACGCCCTCGAAACCGTGCGAGATCAGGTTGTGGAAGATCTCGGCCCCGATGGTGCCCCGCTCGCGCGAGGCGCCGATGACCGCGACCGAGCGCGGCCGAAACAGGGCCTCGAAAGACCCGCTATTCGGCCGTGCCCCGGGTGCAGGGTCCGCGGGGCTTGCGGGCTTGGCGGGGACCATCGTCGTCGTGAGAGGGTTCACGTCGCGTCCTCTGTGGCGGATGGGTTCATGCCGCGACCTTTCGCGACCTCGGCCCGCCACGCTCTGCCAGGAGCGCGCTCCCTGTCAAGACGCCAGCGTGGCGCCGCTCTCGTGGCGCAGCACGCTGCGCACCACATCGCTCAGTTCGGCGGGCTCGAGCGGGAACATCCCGTAGTAGGTGGGCTTGAGCTCCTGGACGCTGCGCCGGGCCTCGAGCCCGGCGGGCCCGCCCAGCAGGATGATCGGCAGCTTTGCGGCGATCCGCCGCACCACCCACAGCACGCCGAGGTCGAGCGGGAGATCACGCAGCACGTAGATGATCAGGTCCGGACGGCTGGCGGCGAGGGCGTCGAACAGCGCCTCCCGCCCCGTGCAGACGACCACATCGTGGCCCTCATCGACCAGGCTGCGGCACCAATCGTGGCGGCTGCGACGCGGCTCGTGGATGAGGATTCGGGACATCGGGACCTCGGAACGGTCGGCCTGCGCTCTGGTATGGAGACGGCTGCCGCATCTGCGCGCCCCCGGGCACTCCGGCCCGCAGGCCGGTCCCCTGCCGGGCGCACGAGGCTGCCGTCTCCATCCGTGCGTGTGGCAACTCACATGCCTGCGGCCACGGGCGCGTAAGTCCATCGGGGACAAGGGGGCGAGAGGCGGGGCGCGAGGTGCCGGGCGGTTCGCGCCCTGCCGTCGTGTCAGTGCCGGGCGGGTGGAAGCCACATTATGTCAGGCCGTGGCGGCCCCGGAGTGACCCGCTCACGCGCTCGATCGCGACATAGCCGGCCGAGCCCTTGACGCCCGTCCGCGCGGTCAGCATCTCGCCCCTGCCGGTGGCATCGAGGTCGCCCTCGAACCGCTTGTCGATGGACATCCGGCCGAGCGTCTCGTCCGCCGCCTCGTCGGCCATCGTCAAGGGCGCCAGTTTCACATCGAACCTTCCCTGCGCACGGTTCGTCAAGACGTCTCCTTCCGGTTCGCGGCACGGTCGCGCATCGCTTCGCCGGGCGTCGCGGACCGCATTGTCATCGCCACCCCATGCAGGGCGTACAGACCGACCTCCTCATCGTCGGGCAACAGATGCACCCTCCTCTCGAACACGAAGCCGAGCTTCTCCAGAAGCCTGATCGACCTCTCGTTCCTCGAGCCCACGAGCGCGACGAGCCGCTGGAGCCCGAGCCGGTCCCTCGCGTACGACACCGCCGCCCGCGCAGCTTCCAGCGCGTATCCCTTCCCACCGAACTCCGGTAGCAACGCGTAGCCGAGATCGACGTCATCGAGTGCGTCGCGCTTGATCAGCCCGCACATCCCGACCGCAGCGCCGGTCCCGCGCTCGGACACCCGCCACAATCCGAACCCGTGTCGCTCGTAGTGGGCCAGCGGATCGCACGCTAGATATGCGCGCGCATCGTCGAGCGTCCGGACGCCCTTGTCCGCGATGTTGAGGATAAATGACGGATCGTTGAGCAGGCAGAGGATGAACGGCGCGTCATCGAGCGTGAAACGCTCCACGCGCAGCCGCCGTGTCTCGAGGATCAGCACGAACCCCCCGCTCGCGGCCGAAGCGTGACGATGCGATGGCTAGCCGGCCGTGCCGAAGAGCCGGCCGACAAGGGCGGTGGCGCCCATCGCCAGCGCCCCCCAGAGGGTGACACGGGCGGCACCGGCCGCGAGCGGGGCACCACCCAATCGTGCGGCAGTACCACCGAGAACGGCCAGAAGGAAGAGCGAGCTGCCCATGACGACGGCGCTGAGGGTGCTGGAGGACCAGAAAGCGGCCAACAGAAGCGGCGGAGCGGCTCCTATGGCAAAGGCCGCCGCCGAGGCGAGCGCGGCCTGAAGGGGCCGGGCGCGGGTCGCCGCATGCATTCCCAGTTCGTCCCGGGCATGGGCCCCCAGGGCATCGTGGGCGGCGAGTTGCTCGGCCACCTGGGCCGCGAGGCCCGGTGTGAGGCCGCGGGCGACGTAGATTCCGGTGAGCTCGGCGTGTTCGGCCTCCGGCGCGGTGGCAAGCTCATGGCGCTCCCGCGAGAGATCGGCGCGCTCGGTGTCGGCATGCGAGCTGACGGAGACGTACTCGCCCGCGGCCATGGACAAGGCCCCGGCCACCAACCCTGCCAGGGCGGCCACGAGGACGGCGCCGGGAGCCGGAGCCGCAGCGGCGACGCCAACCACCAGGCTGCTGGTGGAAATGAGGCCGTCGTTGGCGCCGAGCACCGCGGCGCGGAGCCAGCTGATGTGTTCGCTTCGATGGAGTTCGCGGTGTCGCATGGGCTCACTGGGACGGGAAAGGTCTGAGCCGCCCGACGTTCGACATGAGCGGCAGGCGACGGCGGGCGATCGGAAGCGAGTGCCCGGGGCTGGACATACCGGGTGCTCTCTACGAACGGGCTCGCGGCCACAGCGCATGAACCATCCAGACCGCCGCGAGCGCCCAGAGTAGCACCACCAGCACCGCACCCGCGCGGCTTCGCGGGCCCCCATGGGCGAAACGCAGCGCCGCTTCGGCGCGCAGTTCGTCGAGGACCGGCGGCGGAATGAGTCGGATCGCAAGCGCCAGTCCGAGGGGAACCAGTAGGAGATCATCGAGGTGTCCGATCACCGGCACAAAGTCGGGAATGAGATCGATCGGGCTGAGTGCGTAGGCGACCGTGAGCGCGGCCAGCGCCTTCGCAACCCACGGCACCCGCGGATCGCGGGACGCCAGGTAGAGGACGCAGGTGTCGGCCTTGAGCGCATCGGCCTTTCTGCGCACCCAGCGCAGCGCGCCCGTGGGGCCACTCATCGGAGTCACCGCCTCGGCCGCGAAACGAAGCGACGGCCGCCGGATGTCATTGTCCGCGGGAGTCCGGCACCCCGTCGAAGAAATCCACCACCCCGGTCTCCAGCGCATACTCGGCGCCTATGACGACGAGTCCCTCGCTCTGGATCAACTCCTCGAGGACTTCCGATCCGTGTCGCAGATGGTTTGCAGAGACGCGGATGTTGGCCCGGACCGCCTGCCGTACCAGGGCGTCCGGGTCGTGCCTGAACTCCGTGGCCAGCAGCGTTTCCACGGATGGCCGAATCCGGTCGACGATCGATCGCAGATTCCGCGACTGGCTGACAGTCGGCTGCTGAAGTTCCTCCAAGGTCGCCAGAACAGCCCCGCACTGGGAATGCCCCAGAACCACCACAAGGCGTGTGCCGAACCGCGCCGCGGCGAACTCGACGCTGCCGACTTGAGAAGACGCGACGATGTTTCCCGCGACACGGATGACGAATAGGTCGCCGAGACCCTGGTCGAAGACGATCTCTGCCGGCACCCGCGAATCCGAACATCCGAGGATGATGGCGAACGGTTCCTGCCTCGCCGCCAACTCGTTGGGGCGTGTCCGGCTCGCGAGCGTGTCGCGGCTGCGGTCGTCAGATACGAAGCGACGGTTCCCCTCTCGCAGGCGTTCGAGCGCTTCTCGCGCTGAGATCATCGACGCTTCATCCTCGTGTGGCTAGACAACATGACTTCTGGAGCCGAGCGTGGCCGACCTCCGGCATAGTCGCGGGTTAGCCTCGCTGAGGCCAGCGCCGCATGTTGGATTGAAGGCCAGCAGCACATTCCGGAGGTCAGCCATGAAGGAAGCTACCACG
>CAYONG010000223.1:0-2286 GCA_964405235.1 uncultured bacterium
GAAGACGATCTCGGTCAGCAGCGAGCCGCCCAGGACGTATCCCAGCGCCATGCCGAAGCCGGTGACGCTCGGCAGCAGGGCGTTGCGCGCGGCGTAGCGGAGCGCGACCTGGGACGGCGGAAGGCCCTTGGCCCGGGCGAGGTTGACGAAATCCGAGCCGAGCACCGCGATCATCGAGTTGCGCATCGAGAGCAGCCAGCCGCCCAGCGTCGCCAGCACCATCGTGCCCACGGGCAGCGCGGCATGGCGCGCGACATCGGCGAAGAAGCCGGGGGAGAAGCTCGGGGCCATTTCGTCCCCGTAGGCGTGCCCGAGCGGGAACCAGCCGAGCGTGAAGCCGAACACGTAGAGGGCCACCATCGCGAGCCAGAAGTAGGGGAACGCGCCGATGAAGACCAGGGCCGAGGGCAGCCACGTGTCCATCGCCCCGCGCCGCCACCAGGCGGAAGCGAGGCCGAGCAGCGTGCCGATGGCGAAGCTGATCAACACCGCCGTGCCCGCGAGGAAGATCGTCCACACGAGGCCCGTGCCGATCACCTGCGAGACCGGCGACGGGAAGTAGGCGATCGAGATGCCGAGATCGCCTTTGAGGACATGGCCGAGGTAGGTGACGTACTGGCCCACGAGCGGCGCGTCGGTGAGCCCGAAGGTCTCGCGCAGGGCCTGCAAAGCCTCCGGCCCGAGCCGGCCCTGGAAGCGCGCGAACAACGCGGTGGCCGGGTCGCCCGGCATCAGTCGCGGGAGGAAGAAGTTGAGCGTCAGCGCGACCCACGCCGCGAGGGCGTAGAAGCCGAGCCGTCGGAGCAGGAATCGCAACGGGGTCTCCTAGCGCGGGGTGAGGGAGGTGAGCACCAGAAGGACCTCCCCGCGGTCGAACTTGTTGGGCGAAGGGTCCGCGAAAGGGTCCTCGCGCGAGGGGAAGCCCGAGAAACGCCGGGTGTTGTACTCGGCCCACGAGGGATTGGGGTAGAGCGGGATCGCCGGGGCCTCCTCGACGAAGATCCGCTGCAACGCATCGGCGAGCTGCTTCTGCGCGGCCGGATCAGGTTCGCGCTCGAAGGCCGTGAGCGCCCGGTCCGCCGAGGGGCTGCCGTAACGGTGCCAGTTCCCCATCGCGGCCTCCCCGACCGGTTTCACCGTCGCCGACGACATGAGCCACCGGTAGAAGAGATATGGCGTCGGACCCTCGAAGGACCAGCCCAGGCTGAGGTCGAAGTTGCCCTCCTGGACGCGCTGAAACCAGGCGCTGAAGTCGTAGGTGCGAACCGATGCCTGGACGCCGACGGCGCTCAGTCCCCGGGCGATCACCTGGGCGGCCCGAACCCAGTCGGACCAGCCGGCGACGGTGAGGATCTCGTACTTCAGCGCTGTGCCGTCCGGCCGGCGGCGCATCCCGTCGGCGCCGCGCCGGCAGCCCGCCGAGTCGAGCAGCGCGGCGGCGCGGGCGACGTCATGGCGCACCCAGTCCCCACCGGCGGCGATCTCGGGGCTGCGCCACGCCGCGTAGGCGTCGCTCAGGCCGGTGGCATCCGCCGGGCGCGAGTAGCGATAGAGCGCGACATCCACCAGGAGATCGCGGTCGATCGCCATGCTGAGCGCCCTGCGCACGCGCGCGTCGTCGAAGGGCGCGCGCGTCGTGTTGGGGTACAGGAAGATGCTGCTGCCGGTGAGCGGGAACCAGAAGTGATGATGCTCCGGACCCCGGCCGACGTAGACCCGGTCGATCGCGGGGATGAAGTTCCCCGCCCAGTCCACCTCGTCGAAGACCAGCGCGAGGTTCGCGCGGTCATTGCTGGGATAGGCGGGGCAGCGGAGCGCCTCGACCCGCGGCAGCCCGCGCTGCCAGTAGCGGGGGTTGCGGCCCAGCTCGTACACCTGGTTCCGGAAGACGCGAACCTCGGTGAAGGGTCCGGTGGCGACCGGGTGCTCGTTGGGGAACGCGACCGGATCCGCCACGCGGCTCCAGTCGTGCTCGGGCACGATCTGCTGGGCCGCCAGTTCGTCGAAGCCCGGGATGAAGTCCCGCTGGAACAGAAAGTCGACCGTGCGGTCGTCGAGGGCCCGGACGCCGGACAGGAACCCCCACACGCCGCGGCGGTCGAGGGCCGGGAAGCGCTTCAGCAGGTTGAAGGTGAACGCCACGTCCCGCGCGGTGAAGGGGTGGCCGTCCGACCAGAGCACGCTGTCGCGCGTGGTCACCCGCAGCACGCGGTTCTGCTCGCGCCATTCGCGCGCAACGCCGAGCCACGGGACGTACTCGGCCCGCACGCTGTTGAACACGAAGAG
>CAYONG010000224.1:0-8775 GCA_964405235.1 uncultured bacterium
CGCATGACCACGAGACTCCAAAGGTCGAATTCCACGAAACCGGATACACGGCCCGTCCCACACTCGGGCACTGCCTCGATGCATACCGGTCTGGCCAGTATCCGGATCAGCGTCATGGGCCGTTTTTCAGCAGCCTGCTAGGGCGGGGGCGTGTATGGACGCCACGGCGCTGCGAGAATGGCTGGACGATCGGACAGATCGTCACGAGTTCAGCGGCGTCGCCCTCGTCTGGCGCGAGGGCCGGCCGGTGTTCGCTTACGCCGGCGGGCTCGCTCATCGCGGTCACGGCGTCCCTGTCACGGAGCGGACGCGGTTCGCGGTCGCTTCGGTGACCAAGCTAGTCACGGCGACCACCGCCCTGCGCCTCGTCCAACGAGGTCTCGTTCGTCTCGATCAGCCGCTCACCGACGTCCTGCCGGCGAAATACCAACCCTCTGCCTTGACGGCGCAGCACACGCTCCATCACCTGCTCTCGCACACCTCGGGCCTGGCCGACTACCACGATCACCAGGACAGGACCTGGGCGTCCTTCACCTCGTGCTGGGATCGTATCCCGACCTACCGTCTCCGACGCCCGGCGGACATGCTGCCGCTCTTCGCCGATCTGCCGGCGGTCTCACCGCCCGGGACGCGGTACCAGTACACCGACGCCAACTTCATCCTCGCCGGTCTCGTCATCGAACAGGTCACCGGTCGAGCTTTCGCCGACGTCATCGCCGACGAGGTGCTTCGGCCGGCCGGCATGGTCGACACGGCGCTCGAGGCGCTCGATCTCGAACCGACCCGACTCGCAACCGGCTACACGGCCGCAGGCAATGACGGGCGGCCGGAGTCGTGGCGGGCCAACTACTTCAGCGTTCCGACGGTCGGGATGCCCGACGGGGGCCTGATCGCGACGGCCCACGACCTCGCCCGATTGATCGATCGATTGCTTGACGGTTCGCTGCTGTCGCCGGCGATGGCGATGGCGATGATGACGCCACAGGGGCCGCCGTCGGATGCTGTCGAGCAGTACGGCTACGGGTGCAAGCTGGTCGTGGAGAAGGGCGATGTGACGATCGTCGGGCACGGCGGGTCCGATCCCGGCGTATCGACGCTCGTATCACATCACCGCCGGGCCGCGACGACGATCGTGGTGCTCTGTAACTACGACCGCGGTTCGTGGGCCGCAACGCAACACATCGAGGAAGCGCTGGGCTTGGCCGACCCGCGAACCTGAGCCGTACTGAGATTCACGTTAGCGAGGCGGGTGAGACTGAACCCAAGCCGGGCGAATCAAGCGCCATCCTTCCGCGCCGGCGACCCTTCCGGTAGGACCGAGAGATCTTACAGTCGTCCTCAACGTCATGCACTGGCTGTCACGGGCACTGCAGAACATGATGCTTGCAGTCGGTCTGCTGGCCGCGCCGCGCGCCGCCGCCACTGCTACCATCGCGCCCGATGACCGCCCCGGAGCGTGAACGCCTGATCGCCGACAACCCAGACGTATGCTGCCCGGCGAGCGCCGCGCGTCCAGTCTTTGCGACCTCCAACGGATGAGAGCCTCCGAACGCGCGACCGCCTCCCTGCTCCTCGGGGCAGCGCTATCCTGTTCCGGCTGCGGCGGAGCCGATTTCTCCAAGGACCCAATGGTCGGCTTCGTCAAGAACAAGCTCCGGAACCACTTCGAAAGATTGGGGGAGATTCGCAAAGCGCGCAGACACGTCGCCATCGATCCCATCCAACAGGCGGTCGAGCGCGGGGACACGGCCGAGGTGCGTCGGCGGCTGGACGATGACCCCAGGCTGATCGACATCCGGGATCCCATCGGCAAGACGCTGATTCACACCGCGGTGTGGTGGGGTCGGAAAGAGACCGCGGAGCTGCTGCTCGCTCGTGGTGCCAAGGTTGAGGCCAAGGATGACGGGGGATGACCCCGCTGGCCCTGGCCGCGCGCTCGGGGCGGGCAGACATGTTGGATCTGCTGACGGATCACGGAGCCGACGCGAGCGCGCGTGACGACCAAGGTCGAACGCTGCTTCACCTGGCGGCGCAGTACGGCCACGTGGTGTTCGCGAGGGCGCTATTGGCACGAGGCTTCGACGTCAACGTCGAGAAGTGGGACAGCTCGACTCCGCTCCAGTACGCGGCCTGGTTCGGGCAGGAGGAGATGACCAGCTTCCTCCTCTCCAAGGGGGCCAACCCGAACGACCGCGGCGGCGGGGGCTGGACGCCCCTGCACTGGGCAGCCGCCGGGAACGACCGGTCCAGAGGCAACCCCAAGGTCGTCCTCGCCCTGCTCGCCCATGGTGCAAGTCCAAACGCCCGAACTGACGACGGAACACCGCCGCTGACCTTGGCCGCCATGCACGGGGACACCGCCGTCGTTTCGATTCTCCTGGCACACGGAGCCGACCTGCGTGCGCGAAACGGGAACGGGAACACGGCGCTACAGCAGCCGGTCTGGTATGGGCGGACTGCGGTGGTGGCACTACTCCTGGAGCGCGGGGCGGACCCGAACGAGAAGGACGACCAGGGTATGGGGCCTCTCCACTCGGCGGCACGGATGGACTCCCTTGGCATCGCCCGGATCCTCGTGGAGCACGGAGCGGACATGAACGCCAGGGACAGGCGGGGCCTGAGCCCGCTGCACGTCGCGGCCTCGACTGGGAGCGTGGCGGTCATGCGGCTCCTGCTGGAGCGCGGAGCCGACGTCCACGCTCTCGAGGCGAGCAAGCGGACCCCGCTTAACTATGCGGTGGAGCAGAACCACCCGGCGGCGGTGGAGGCGCTGCTTCTCGCCGGGGCGAACCCCAATCTCAAGGACGCCTCCGGCCATACGCCCATCTACGACACCTGGGGCGGCACGGCGGGGCACAAGGCGATCAAGGAGATTCTTCTCCGGCACGGGGCGCGCGAGTAGGTACGACGGGCCATCTTAGGATCGCAGCCGCCCCGCCAGCCCTCCTACACGGCCGGCGAATCAGGGGCTATCCAGCCGCCCCGTCGGACCCGATGGTAGACTCGCTGCAGTTTCCAATTGCCCCCTGCACGCCGGTTCGAATCCGGGTCCCGCCTCCAATTCTAGAGTTGCGCCTGTGAGGCCAAGTCCGCGCCCCGCCACCGGCTGGCGACCGTCCCGATCGCGGAGTACAGTCCCCTCATGGACCGCGCCTCGCTTCCCCGGGAACTGCGACCGTTCGTCGACGACGACGGCCGCCTCACGCAATGGCCGGTGCGCCAGAAGGTGCAGCGCATGGCCATCGCCTACTTGGCCAGCAAGTTCGAGACGGATCGCGAGTATCGCGAGCGCGAGGTGAACGAGGTGCTGGTCGAGTGGCACACGTTCGGGGACTGGGCGTTGTTGCGACGGCTGCTGTTCGACTGGTGCCACATGGACCGCGAGAGTGACGGTACCCGGTACCGGCTGAGGCCGCCGACCGACATCGTTCCCTCACCGGGCTCCGCGATCTGTCCCCTCTGAGCGACGAGTCCTTTCGCGTCATGCCGTCGAGCTGAATTCCTCGCTCACTGGCCCTGACGAAGAGAGCTCGCTCGGTGAAGATCTCCCTGCGAATCCTGCCTCGCAGGCCATCCGGCTTAACGGCGCGCGGGAACCGGCCTGCTCTCTATGCAAGGTCCAGGCGACACGCTAATATCCCGCCTCTTCTCGTCCACGTTCGGAGGATTCGCCGATGGCAGGTCAGGGAGCGAGGACGCTGCGCCCCGAGGACGAGATCTCCCACTACCGTATCGTGGGTCCGCTGGGGGCCGGCGGGATGGGCGAGGTCTACCTCGCCCAGGACCAGTCGCTCGAGCGCAACGTGGCGCTCAAGATCCTGCCTCCCGAGCTGGTGCGCAGCGAGGAGCGGGTCCGCCGCTTCGTGCTCGAGGCCAAGTCGGCGTCGTCGCTGAGCCATCCGAACATCGTCACCATCTACGAGATCGGGCAGGACGCGGTGCGCTCGGCGGGCGAGCCGGATTCGAGCCCGCTGCACTTCATCTCGATGGAGCTGGTGAGCGGGAAGACCTTCTCGACCCTGATCCACGAGGACAAGACAGATCTCAGATCGCTGCTCGGCTACCTGGCGCAGGCCGCCGACGGCCTGGCCAAGGCGCACGCGGCGGGGATCGTCCACCGCGACTTGAAGCCCGGCAACATCATGGTCTCGGCCGACGGCTTCGCCAAAGTGCTCGACTTCGGCCTGGCCAAGCTGACCGAGAAGCGCGAGGCCGGCCCCGAGGTGTCCACCGCGCCGACGAGAATGGCCGACGTGACCGGGGAAGGCATCGTGGTCGGCACCGCCGGTTACATGTCGCCTGAGCAGGTGCAGGGCAAGGCGGTGGATCACCGCTCCGACATCTTCTCGTTCGGCTGCATACTCTACGAAGCCGCTGCGCGGCAGCGCCCGTTCGCGGCGGAGTCCGCGGTCGAGACCATGCACAAGATCCTCCACGACAAGCCGGCCCCGGTGGAGGACGTCAACCCCAAGGCGCCCGCCGAGCTGCGGCGCCTGATCCGCCGCTGCCTGGCCAAGAGCGCCGACCAGCGCCTCCAGTCGATGAAGGACCTGTCGCTCGAGTTGCGTGAGATCGTCGACGAGTACGAGGCGCTCTCCGCTTCCGCCAGTTCGGGCAGCCTGGCGTCCGGTGCCGCCGCGGCGGCCGCGCCGCGGAAGACTCCGGTGGCGGTGTGGGTCGGCGCGGGCCTGGTCGCGGTGGCGGGGATCGCCCTCGCCTGGTGGGGGCTGCAGCGCGGGCGCCCGCAGAGCCAGCCGTTCCAGAACATGCGGATGACGGTTCAGACCAGCCGTGGCGACCTTACCGATTGCGCGCTCTCTCCCGACGGTCGCTACCTCGCCTACCTCGCCGGACGTTTGGGGCGGATGACCCTGCGGGTGCGCCAGGTGGCGACCGGAAGCGACGTCGAGATCCTCCCGACCACCGACGTGCAGATCCTCACCCCGTCGTTCACGCCCGACGGCAACTACCTCTTCTATGCCGCGGTGAACCCGAGCCGACAGAACTACCTTTCGCTCTACCAGGTGCCGTCGTTGGGAGGCACGCCGCGCGAGCGCGCGTTCGACGTGTCTTCGCGCGTGAGTTTCTCCCCCGACGGCCGTCAGCTCGTGTTCTGGAGAAGCGTGCGCGATTCGGCACAGAGTCAGTTGGTGGCACTCGACCTCGGATCGGAGAAGGAGCGGATCGTGGCTACGGTGTCCAGTCAGGAGGAATTCCAGGGCGCTCCGTCCTGGTCACCCGACGGCAAGCGAATCGCAACAGCCCTTCTCCGACCGGCGCCGAATCTGCAATCCACCATCGCCCTGTTCGATCCGGTCACGGGCAAGAGGCAGGATTTCGTGAAGATGCCGCTGACGCCTCTGGGCAGCATTGCCTGGCTGCACAACGGGACGGGGATCGTGTCGTCCGGAGTCGACATCAAATCCTCGCTCACGGACCAAGTCCTCCTTCACGCCTATCCGGAAGCGCGCACGTCGCGCGTCACCAACGACTTCAACGAGTACTCCGCCCTTTCCGCCTCGCTGGCCGACGAGACGATCGCCGCGGTCCGCACGACCCAGATCGCCAACGTCTGGATCGCGGATGCGGCCGGCGCTCCGGCCCAGCGGCTCACCGCGGTCGCCAACCCCGAGAACACGCCGTGGTCTGCCGTGGCGATGGACACCAGCACAGTGCTTTTCGCCGCGCCGGAGGGTCGCTACGTCCAGCTGTCGACCATCATGGCCGCAGGCGGAGAGGCCCGACGGCTCACGACCGGTGAAGCTCACTCCATTAGCGGGAAGGCCGCCAATGGCGTGGTGATCTTCGATCGACTCGACAGTTCGGGCGTCCACGTGTGGAGAATCGACGCGGGCGGCGGCAGCCTGCGGAAACTGACGTCGGGCGCCGGGGAGCAAAACCTGTCTCTCTCGCGAGACGGACTCTATTTCATCGCCAGTCACTACGATTCGCCTCTGAAGTTCTCGGTGCTGGCCACCGAGGATGGGCACGTCGTCCTGGAGAGGTCGGACCTCTCGGGGACCCTCGGCTTCTCACCAGACTCCCGCAGCGTCATGCTGGCGAGCCCAGGCAAGGACGAGCGCGGGCTCACCGTTGCCGTCTACAGTGTCTATCCGCTCTCGGGCGGCCCCCCGACCGCATCCTTCCGCCGGCCGGAGCAGGCGCTCGGAGTCGCGTGGGCCCCCGACGGCCGGGCGATCACGTTTCGGAACCGGACCGATCCCGCGTGGAACGTGTACCGGCAGGCGTTCGAGGGCGGACCGCCCGTGGCCGTGACTCGCTTCGCGCAGGGACGCGTGACCAGCCACAGCTGGTCCCCCGATGGGCGGAAGCTGGTCGCACGTGTGGAAGAGGGCGACGCCTCAAGCCTGTGGATCGTCGAGGCCGACGGCACCCATCCCGTGCAGGTGGCGCGGTTCGACAAAGAGCGGATCTTCAGCCAGGGGTGGACGCCCGACAGCCGTCGCCTGGTCCTGACGGCGGGGACCAGCACGTCCGACGCGGTGCTGATCCGCGACTTCAGGTGAGGGGGGGCCGCCACGCGCTCGCCCCACCGCGCGCTTAGGGCCCACGCGCCCCATCCGTGGGCATGACCTCACCCTTCCCGGGTCGCTTTGAACGCTACGTCGCCATCGGTGACAGTTCCACCGAGGGAATTGATGATCCCGACAGGAGCGGTGGCTATCGGGGCTGGTCGCGACGGCTCGCACAGCGAATCGCGGATGTTCAGGGGTCGCTCGGGTACGCGAACTTCGGCGTCCGTGGTCGGACGACACGCCAGATCCTCCGCCAGCAGCTGGCTCCCGCGCTGGCCCTGCGGCCCGATCTGGCAACGGTGTTCTCTGGCACCAACGACGTCGTAGGTGGGCGGTTCGATGGGGTGGCTGTGTCGCACGACATGGAAGAGATGCAGCGCGCCTTGATCGCGGGTGGTGCCACGGTCCTGACCTTCACCCTGCCTGACCTCACCCCGGTGATGCCGCTCGCGCGCTTGATTGCCCCTCGCATTCGTGCGCTCAACGAGGCGCTGCGCGGCGCGGCTGCCCGCACCGGGACGATCCTGCTCGACTTCGCCGACAGCCCCGTCGGGTCCGATCCGCGAATCTGGGGTGCCGATCGCATACATGCGAACGTGATCGGGCACGCGCGAATCGCCGACGCGCTCGCCCACGCCATCGGACTCCCCGGCGCCGATGATTCGTGGCGCAGGCCCTTGCCTCCATTGGCGCCGAAGTCTCGCTGGGAATGGCTCGCCGACGAGATGAACTGGACACGGCGGTACCTGCTGCCCTGGATCGGGCGCGGGCTGCGGTTGCATCCCACGGTTTTGCGGCGAGCGGATGGGGAATCGAATCCCCAACTGGTGAAGCTTGTGCGCTCGATCCGCCACGAGATCAGCCCGTAGGGAGCGGCCAGCTGATCTCGCGCTTCAGGTTCTGCACTCGGCGTTCGACGCGTTGGAGGAACGCGGGCCAGCGCCGATCGCCGTGAAGCGGCCCGTAGCGCGCAGGATCACGATAGACGGAGAGCAGGTCCTGTCCCAGTTCGACCGCACGGTCGAGGGCACGGAAGGCTTTGTCGGTCTCGCCCATGTGCGCAAACCCGCAGGCGAGTTCCATGGCGGCGTCCATGTCGACTTCGGCTTCGGGGGCGGACCAGAGCATGAGTCGGGTTCCCTCTTCCTTGCGGCCGCACTGGTACAGGGCGAAGCCCACGTAGAACCACATCGCGTGGAACTCAGTCTCCTTCTTGATTTCCTTGCGGGGATCGTGGAGCCGTTCCCAGAGTGCCACGACTTCCTGGTGGCGGCCCAGGTGCGAAAGCAGCAGGGCCTCCATCAGGGCGCCGCGGGGGTGATTCCCGAAGCGTACCCTCGTTCGCTCGACCCAATCGAAAGCCTGGGTCTCGTCCTTGCGAAAGGTGTGGATCCGAACCAGCGCCCAGTAGGGCCAGGGGGTGCTGGGATCCACCTGGATCGCGTGAGCTGCGACCGCGGCGGCCTCGTCGAGCATGTCGCAGAGGCGGAAGACGTAAGCGAGATAGTGCCAGACGATCCAGTTGTTCGGCATGCGCCGTGCCGAGTCGCAGAACGCTCGATAGGCTTCGACCTTGTTTCCGCGCACGAGGTGGTGAGCGCCCCAGGCGAACCCGGCCTCCGGGTTCCTGGGATCGAGTTCGAGCGCGCGGCGCAGTACCTGTTCTGATTTCGAGTACCAGGCCGGGTCGCTGTCGAAGCCGCCGTCGATCATGCTGTGGTAGAGGCGCCCGAGATCGATCCACGCCGCCGCATAGAGCGGGTCGATCCTGATCGCGGTCTCCAAATGCTCGATTCCGACAAGATAGGACTCCTTCAGGTTGCCCCGAATCGCCTCACGCGCGCGCATCCTTCGATCGTACGCCTCCGGCATGGGCGCATGGGACGCGCTCGGTGCCGGCTCGTGCTCGGCGGTCACACGAGCCGTGAGGGCCTCCGCGATCCCGAAGGCGACCTGGTCCTGCACTTCGAAGAGGTCCTCGTTTCGCACGTCCACCTTGCCCGCCCAGAGCGACCGACCGCTTGGGGTCTCGATGAGCCGGGCGGTGGCGCGGAACCGATCTCCCAGTCGCTGGAACGAGGAGTCGAGGACGGCGGTTACCTCCAGTTCCTGACCGACGTGTCGCGGATCGACGGCCTGGTTCTCGAACTTGAGAACCGAGGACATGGCGCGTACGACGAGATCGGGCGACGTGGAGAGCCTCGTGATGACCGCGTCCGCAAGACCCACGCCGAGGTAG
>CAYONG010000225.1:0-13280 GCA_964405235.1 uncultured bacterium
CGCGGCATCCTGGTCACGCGTTTCTGGTATAACCGCGTCGTGGACGCCCGCCGCACGCTCATCACCGGCATGACCCGCGACGGGACCTTTCTCATCGAGCAGGGTCGGCTCACCCGGGGGCTGAGGAACCTGAGATTCAACGAGAGCGTGCTCGAGGTGCTGGAGCGGGCCGAGGGGATGGGCCGCGACGCCGAGCCCACCGTCTTCGACTATGTCGGAACCTGCGTGGTCGCGCCCGCGCTCAAGGTGCGCGACTTCCACTTCACCGGCGTCACCCGGTTCTGAGCCCGCGATGATCTCCGGCCCCATCACTCCCGAGGACGCCCACCGCGGCGCGATCCAGGCGATCTGGACATTCCCGTCCATCGTCGCCAGCGCGTTCATGCTCGCCTGGGGGGCCGAGGCGGCGCAGTTCTACGTGTCGCAGGGACTCGCGCTGGCGCTCCTTGCCTGGCTCCAGGTGATGCCCGAGTTCGCGGTCGAGGCCGTCATCGCCTGGCACCAGGATGTCGCGCTCATGACCGCGAATTTCACCGGCGCCCTGAGGCTGCTCACCGGCCTCGGCTGGCCGACCATCTGGCTGGTGTACGCCCTCTCCCGCCGCCGCCGGGGCGAGGCCGGATTCTGGCGCCCGATCGAACTCGACGACGAGCACGCCGCACAGGTGGTCGGACTCATCCCGCCGCTCGTCTTCTGGGCGTGGATCATCTACAAGGGCAGCCTCGGGCTGTTCGATGGCGCGGTGCTGATCGCCATGTACGCCGGGTTCCTGGCGGTGGTGAACCGCATCCCGCCCAAGGCCCACGAGGAGATCACGGACGTGGCGAGTGTCGCCCGCGCGGTCATCGGTCTCGACCGCCCGAGACGGCAGCTGGCGATCGCGGGGCTGTTCGTTGTAGGTGGGGTGGCGTTGTGCCTGGTCGCCCATCCGTTCCTCATCAGCATGATCGGACTGGCCACCGTGCTCGGCATCTCGCAGTTCGTGTTCGTCCAGTGGGTGGCGCCGTTCCTTTCAGAGCTGCCGGAATTCATCACCACATCCTACTGGGCGCGCGGCCGGGGCAAGGGCGGGATGGCTCTTATGAACATGGCCTCGAGTAACATCAACCAGTGGACCATGCTCGCGGCCATGCTGCCGATCGTCTACTCGATCTCGCTCGGGCGCCCGGCGGACGTGCCGCTCGCCGAGCACCGGGTCGAGCTGATGCTCACGCTGCTTCAGGGCACGCTGGGGATGATCCTCCTCGCCAACCTCAACTTTCAGGCGTACGAGGCGCTGGGGCTGTTCGTCCTGTTCTTCGTGCAGTTCCTCGTCCCCCACTGGCGCGAAGAGATCTCGGTGGTTTACGGGGTGTGGCTGGCGGTGGAGATCGCATCGGCCCTGTGGCGGCCGGGTCGGCTGCGGGCGTTCGTCGTCTTCCCCCGGCTATGGCACATGGCGTCGCGCAAGCGGGGGGCGAAGTCGAGCTGATCGGTCGGGGAGCGCTCAGGCTCCGATGGTCCGCCGCGTCCCGAGCCTCAGCGCCTGAACAGTCGCCGCGCGAGCGACCGGGCGAGCTGCTCGACGGTGGCGAGCTCCTCCACCCGGAGCAGCCTCATCGCCGCGTAGCCCGCGGCGAGGGCGAGCGACAGCAGCGAGGCGACGGTCGCGGCCTCGGCCGCCAGATTCCCCCTGCCGCCGTCGCCCATCCACCGCAACGCGGCCGCGCACAGGAGCGCCGCAAGCGAGGCGGCCGCGCTCACCCGCCAGAGCGTGTTCAGCATCCGCCGACCTTCGAGCGGCCCGACGCGACGGCGCAGGTACCACGTCAGCTGGAGCAGGCTGGCGAACGCCGTCACCGAGGTGGCGAGCGCGAGACCCGTGTGTCCGAGCCCAAGCGGACGGAGCGGTCCGATGAAGAGCAGATTGAGCGCGAGGTTGAGCGCCACCGAGACGACGCTGGCGCGGACCGGTGTGCGCGTATCCCCCAGCGCGTAAAATGTCCGGGTCAGCACACCGACCGCAGCAAACGCGGGCAGCCCGACGCAGTACATCACCAGCGCGCCCGCGGTGCGCGTGGTGTCGAGCGGGCCAAACCGCCCGTGCTCGTAGAGCAGGGTGATGATCGGCACCGCGAGCACCGCGAGCCACAGGGCGGCGGGCACAGTGAGCAGGAACACCAGTCTCATCGTGGCCGAGAGCGTGGCCTTGAGCGCCGGCAGATCATCGTCCACCGCCGCCTTCGCGAGCGCCGGCATGCTCACGGTCGCCAGCGCGACACCGAACACGCCGATCGGCAGCTGCATAAGGCGGAACGCGTACCAGAGCCACGAGACGCTGCCCTGCTCGAGCAGGCTGGCGATGAGCGTGCTCACCAATAGATTTATCTGGGTGGCCGCGAGGCCCAGCGCCGCCGGCCCCATCAGCGAAGCCACCCGCAGCACGCCGGGATGCGCCCACGGCCGCTCCAGCCGCAGCCGGAATCCCTTGCCATGCAGGGCGGGCAACTGGCAGGCGAACTGCCCGGCGCCACCGATCACCACCCCGAGCGCCATCGCCAGAATGGCCGGCTGGCCGAAGCGCTCGACCACCGGGATCAAGGCCACCCCGCCGACGATCATCCCCAGGTTGAGCATGCTTGGGGCAAGCGCCGGGACCGCGAACGAGCCGCGCGCGTTGAGCATGCCCATCGCGACCGCCGCCAGCGCCACCGCCGGCAGGAAGGGCAGCATGACGCGGGTGAGCGTGATGGTCAGCTCCACCTTGCCCGGGTTGGAGACGAACCCGGGCGCGAACAGGCGGACGAGCCACGGGGCCAGCACGTAACCCGCGGCGCAGATCACGGCGAGGACAATCACCAGCATGATCATGAGCTGGCGGCCAAAGGCCCACGCCTCGCGCTCGCCCTCGCGCTGATGGACGGCGGTGAATGTGGGGACGAAGGCCGAGGACATGGCGCCCTCGGCGAACAGATCGCGCAAGAGGTTCGGGATGCGGAAGGCGACGTTGAAGGCGTCGGTGGCGAGCCCCGCGCCGAACAGCCCCGCCATCACCTGCTCGCGCACCAGGCCGAGCACGCGCGAGAGCATGGTCGCGGCCCCGACCACTCCGGCGCGCCGCGCGACCCGCAGCTCTTCGCTCACCCGATCCCCCAGCCCATCCCGCAGCCGATCCGGCCGGATCGTGGACGCATCGCGGTCCGCGTGCTAGAGTCGCGTCCCATGTCCCCGTTCCAGGCGGCCGTCCTCGGCGCGGTACAAGGCGTGACCGAGTTCCTGCCGATCTCCAGCAGCGCCCACCTGTACGTGATCCCCACCCTGCTGGGATGGCCGTACGGCGGAGTCGCCTTCGACGTCGCGCTCCACTGGGGAACGCTGCTCGCCCTGCTGGCGGCCTTCTGGAAGGACTGGGTGACGCTGGCTCGCGACGCCCTCGGCGGAACCGGTCCCGAGCGAGACACCGCGCGCGGCACCTGGCTCAAGCTGGCGATCGCCTCGGTGCCGGCCGCGATCGCCGGCCTGCTGCTCGAAGACCTGGCCGACACGAAGCTGCGGGCTCTGCCGATCCAGGCGGCCACGCTCGTGGTGTTCGGCTTCCTGCTCTGGTGGGTGGACCGCTCGCGACCGGCAGGCCGGGAGATCCGCGACCCGGGCTGGTGGACCTGCCTCATCATGGGCTCGGCCCAGGCCCTGGCGCTGGTGCCCGGGGTATCGCGCTCGGGGGTGACGATCACCTCGGGCCGGGCGTGCGGCCTCGCGCGGGTCTCCGCCGCCCGGTTTTCGTTCCTGCTGGCGACGCCCATCACCTTCGGCGCGGGCGTGCTGAAGATGAAGGACCTCTCCCCCGACCTGCCGGCGACCACGCTCGCCATCGGCGTCGCCTCCGCAGCCATCACCGGGTTCTTCGCCATCCGTGGCCTCATCCGCTGGTTGGGCCGCGCGGGATTCGCGGCGTTCTTCATCTACCGCGTGGTCCTCGCCGCCGTGATCCTGCTGAACCTGGGTCGCTGACCCCGCGTCATCCCGTTTCGCGCGGCCGGTCCTTGCGCGTCATCCGGTCCCGGAAGTAGCGGTCCAACCGGTCACGCAGCGCGATCCGCGCCCGGTGGAGGCGCGACTTCACCGCCGGGACCGAGAGGTCGAGCATCTCCGCCACCTCGGTGTTGGAGTGCCCGTCCTCGTCGCGCAGGATGAATACAGTCCTCAGTTCCTCGGGCAGCCGGCGCAGCCCCTCCTCCATGATCTCGCGTGTTTCGGCGTCGAGCAGCTCCTCGAGCGGCTGCTGCGACCAGTCCGGGATGGCGAGCGGCTCCGCGTCCCGCTGGGGGCTCTGCGACTGCTCCAGCGACAGGTGGTCGTCGCGCCGCTTGCGGTACTTCATCAGGCTGGCATTGGTCGCCACCCGGTAGAGCCAGGTCGAGAAGGTCGATTCGGACTTGAAGTTCTTGATCCCGCGAAACGCCGAGGTGAAGGCGTCCTGGAGCGCCTCGGCCGCGTCATCCTCGTTGCGGAGGATCTTGTACGAGAGCCGATAGACCTTGTCCCGGTAGCGCACCACCAGCTCGTCGAAGGCGCGCGTGTCGCCCCCCTGCGCGAGGCGCACCAGCTCGGCATCCGCGAGCCCGGCATAGCGGGCGCTCATCGAAACCCCCCGCGACGGCTCCCCGCGGCGCCCGTCGCGCCGGTGCCCGCCGTCGCCGCGCCGGGCTCGACGTCGCCCCGGCGGAACACGATCGCACCTTCCATCACGGTCACCATCACCTTCGCCTGCGCGAGCGAGGGGTGCGGCAGCCGGTGCAGATCGGCGCTCCAGACCGCCAGATCCGCGGTCGCGCCCGGCGCGATGCGCCCCAGCCGCGGCCAGGTACCGGCCAACCGTGCTGGACCCTCGGTGTAAGCCGCGAGCGCCTGGTCCAACGTCAGCCGCTGGGCGGGCGTGAAACCGACGACTGGCGTGCCGTCCAGCCGCTGCCGCGTGACGGCGCTGTGGAGCGCCGCGGCGGTCGCGGGCCGCTCCACCGGCGCGTCGGAGCCGAATGCAAGCCGCGCCCCACCCTCGAGCAGGTCGCGCCAGGGATACGAGCGCTCGATCCGCCCGCCCCAGTGACGTTGGGCGTTGTCGATGTCGCTGGTGCAGTGGAGCGGTTGCATGCTGGCGGCCACCCCGAGCGCCGCGAAGCGCGGCAGGTCGGCCGGATCGAGCAGCTGGACATGCTCGATGCGCGGCGGAAGCGCCGGCGCGCGTAGCTCGCGGCCGGACGCGGCGAAGGCGTCGAGGGCTGAGCGGACGGCCCGGTCACCGATGGCGTGGATGGCGGTGGCGAGCCCGCCCGCTGCGGCGCGCGCCACCAGCATCGCCAGCTCCGCCGGCGGGATCAGCTCCAGCCCGCGGTCCGTGCTGCCCTGGTACGGCTCGAGCAGGGCCGCCGTCTGCGAGCCCAGCGTCCCATCCGCGAACAGCTTGAGCGCGCCGACGCGGAACAGGTCGTCGCCGGTGCCACTGGCGAGCCCGAGTGCGAGTGCGTGGTCGAGCCCGGCGTGGGGCAGGTGCATGAGGACGCGGACGCGAGGTCCCTCGCCACGCGTGAGCGCCCTCAGCACACGGTGCTCCTCGCCCGCTTCGAAATCGTGCACCGCCGTCACGCCCTCGGCATGCAGCTCAAGGACGGCGTCCCGCGCTCGCGCCAGGTCGGCCTCGTGACCCGCCACGGGCACGAGCGGGGTGAAGATCCGGACCGCGTGCTCGCGCACGATCCCGTTCGGCTCCCCGGTGGCGTCGCGCTCGAACCGCCCGCCGGGCGGGTCGGACGTGGCGCGTGTCACGCCCGCGAGCGCCAGCGCGGCGCTGTTCACCCACAGCGAATGGAAATCCTTGCTGTGGAGCAGCACCGGCCGCTCCCCGCTGACGCGGTCGAGCGAGGCGCGACTTGGAGCTTCGCTCCAGCTGTTGGCGTCCCATCCCCGGCCCACCACGGTCGTGCCGCCCGGATTCGCGGCGATGTGGCCCGCAACACGCGCGAGCGCCCCGGCCCTTGCGTCGCAGTCGAACAGCTCGAGCGCTCCTCGCGAGCGGGCCCAGGCGACCAGGTGGATGTGGGCGTCGGTGAAGGCCGGGGTCACGGTCCCGCCGCGGGCGTCGAGCGTGACCGTCTCCGGCCCGGCGAGCGCCGTGATCGCGTCGCTCCGCCCGATGGCGATGATCCGGCCGCCGGCGACCGCCAGGGCGTCGGCCCCGGCGAGCGGGCCGCCGTCCGTCCACGGGCGGGCGTCGACGATCACCAGTTCTGCGCGCGGCCTCGTCACGCTCCGGCAGCCTCCACGTGGTTCTCCAACACGCCGACGCCTTCGACCTCGACCTCGATCCGGTCTCCGACCTCGACCGCGGCTACCCCGGCCGGCGTGCCGGTGGCGATCACGTCGCCGGGCTCCAGCGTCATGATGCTCGAGATGAATCGGATGAGCGAGGGGATCGGGAACAGCAGGTCGGCCGTGTTGCCGCTCTGGCGCTGCACCCCGTTGACGCGGCAGGCGATCTGCAGCCGGTCGGGGGCCAGCCCCACCGCGACCCAGGGGCCGACCGGAGCGAAGGTATCGAAGCCCTTTGCCCGTGTCCATTGGCCGTCCAGGCGCTGGTAGTTGCGCGCGCTCACGTCGTTGAAACAGGTGAGACCCGCCACGCATGCCATCGCCTCGCTCTCGGTGACCGCGCGCGCGCGCCGCCCGATCACCACGCCCAGCTCGGCCTCGGGATCCATGCGGGTCACCCCGCGCGGATAGACGATCGCCTCGCCGCTCGCGATCACCGCGCTCGCCGGCTTGAGGAACAGCAGCGGCTCATCGGGAGGTTTCGCACCTGGGACGAACGTGGCGCTCTCGGCGAGGTGAGCCCGGTAGTTGAGGCCAACGCAAACGATCTTGGTGGGCGCCACCGGTGGCAGCAGACTCACCCGTCCGCGGGAGTCGATGGTGCCGGTCTCTCGGCCGCCCAGCCACGGGGGCGCGGTGAGGCGGGCGTAACCGCCGGTCTCGCGACGGCCATGATGGGTCTCGCCGTCCACCCGATAGCGGGCGATGTGCTGGATCGCGGGGGTCGCCACGGGCCGGACTCTCTCACGGAGCGGCCGGCCGAAAAAGCCGGGAGGCCCTCCGACTCCACCTTGACTCGACCACGGCCCCAGGATGCGCCGCGCTTTGACCGTGCAGACGCCGCCTGCTACGGTCGTTGCCCCATGCCCCGCCGGCCCCGCTTCTCCTCCACTTCACCCGCCGGCCAACTGGCGGCCCGGATCGAGCGTCGCACCGCCCGTCTCGGGGTGATCGGACTCGGCTATGTCGGCCTCCCGCTCGCGGTGGAATTCGCCAAGGCGGGCTTCGAGGTGGCGGCCATCGATATTGACCGCGCCCGGGTTGCGCGGCTGCGCCGGGGCCGCTCCTACATCCAGGACGTCCCGCACGCCGACGTGGGGTCGCTGGTCCGCAGCGGGCGGCTGCGCCCGACCACGGATTTCGGCGTGCTCCGCAGAGTGGACACGGTCAACATCTGCGTGCCGACCCCGCTCTCCAAGCAGCGTGATCCCGACGTCTCCTACATCGTCGCCGCGGCGAAGGAGGTCGCGCGCTACGTCCACCGCGGGATGCTGGTAGTGCTCGAGAGCACCACGTATCCGGGGACGACCGAGGAGCTCATCCTGCCGCTGCTTCAAGAGACGGGCATGAAGGTCGGGCGCGACTTCTTCCTGGCCTTTTCCCCCGAGCGCGTCGATCCAGGCAATCCGAAGTTCACCACCCGGAACATCCCCAAGGTCGTCGGCGGCGTGACGCCGGTCTGCACCGAACTCGCCTCGCGGCTCTACGCGCAGCGGCTCGACCGGGTGGTGCCGGTGTCGTCCACCCAGGTGGCGGAGATGGTGAAACTGCTCGAGAACACGTTTCGCAGCGTCAATATCGCCCTGGTCAACGAGCTGGCGCTGATGTGCGCGCGGCTCAAGATCGACGTCTGGGAGGTCATCGAGGCCGCCGCCACCAAGCCATTCGGGTTCATGCCCTTCTATCCCGGCCCCGGGCTGGGCGGGCACTGTATCCCCATAGATCCCTTCTACCTCTCCTGGAAGGCGCGCTCGACCGGTTTCGAAGCGCGCTTCATCGAGCTGGCTGGCCACGTGAACGGTCACATGCCTGACCACGCCGTCGATCTCGTCGCCGAGAGTCTCAACCGTCGCGGCCGCGCGGTGAAGGGCGCCCGCGTGCTGATCCTTGGCGTCGCCTACAAGGGAGGCATCGACGACATCCGGGAGAGCCCGTCGCTCGACATCATGACCACGCTGGAGCAGCGCGGGGCGCACGTCGAGTACAGCGACCCGCATGTGCCCACGCTCGCCTTCGGCGGACGGCGGCGCCGGAGCGTCCTGCTCACCCCCGGGCGGCTGCGCCGCTTCGACTGCGTGGTGATCGCCACCGCGCATCGCGAGTTCCCTTACGGCGACGTGGTGCGATACGCGAAGGGGATCGTGGACACCCGCAACGCGCTCAAGGGCAGGCGGTCGCCGAAGATCGTTCGGCTGTAGGGCGCCCTGAGGCCGAGCCACACGCCGGGACGGCCGATTCTAGGACAGGCTCCCTGAACTGCCCGACCGGGCCGCGTCCGCGACGGCTCGAGAAGCTGGCCCGCAAGGTCTCGAGCCCGACCCCACCGAGACCCGCAACCAGGAGCGCGGCGAAGGGCACGGCCCCGGTGTGCCCTGCACTCCACGCGAAGACACCGACCCCGGCGAACCAGGCCGCGAGCGCGAGCTCGGTCCGGCCGGCGAGCCGGTGCGCCGACGGATAGTGACGAGCGGGGCGGGGCTGCCCGGACACGTCGCCTGTCTTCGGCGTGCGCTCCCAATCACCCACCGCTCCTCCCAGGCCTTCGAGGGCGGCGCGGGCGTTGTTGACCGACAGCCCGATCCCGAGGATGACGGCGCCCACCACGTCGTGCGCGATCCGCGCCGCTCCCCCGCCCGCGACCCGCCGCCCGACCCAGAGGAACAGGCAGACCGGGACCACCCCGAACGCCAGCACGCCGGCCTGGATCGCCCAGACGGCGGCAGGCGGCAAGGACGCGGGCCCGAGCAGCGCCGGCAGCAGCAGCAGCCCGAGCGTCAGCAGCAGCAGGTAGGTGAGGTTGCCGGTCAGGTGGATCAGGGCCTCGATCTTGATCCGCCGGGGCAGCGAGGACCGCCAGATCCGCGGCAGCAGCTTGCGCGCGGTCTGCATCGCACCCCGGGCCCAGCGCCGCTGCTGCGACCGGAGCGCCGCAACGTCGACCGGCAACTCGCCCGGGGCTTCGACCGCGCCCTCGAACACGAATCGCCACCCTCGCAGCTGGGCGCGATAGCTGAGGTCGAGGTCCTCGGTCACCGTATCGTCCGACCAGCCGCCGGCGTCCTCAATGCAGGTTCGGCGCCAGATGCCGGCGGTCCCGTTGAAGTTGAAGAACACGCCCGCGTGCATCCGCGCCGGGTGCTCGACCATGAAATGGGCGTCGAGCAGTGTGGCCTGCGCGGCCGTGAGGGCCGAGCGGGTACGGTTTAGGTGTCCCCAGCGAGCCTGCACCATGCCGACCGAGGGGTCGGCGAAGTGCGGCGCAATGCGGAGCAGGAAATCGGGGGTCGGCACGAAGTCGGCGTCGAACACGGCGACCAGTTCGCCGCGGGCTCGCGTCAGTCCGTCCGCCAGAGCGCCGGCCTTGAAACCCCTCCTACGCGTGCGTTGCAGGTGATGGATGTCCACGCCACGGTCGCGATGGCGCGCCACAGCGAGCGCGGCGCTCTCACGCGTCTCGTCGTCGGAGTCGTCGAGGACCTGGATCTCGAGCCGGTCGCGCGGGTAATCGAGGGCGGCAACGGCGTCGATCAGACGCGTGACCACCCGGCTCTCGTTGAAGACCGGGAGTTGGACGGTGACCACCGGCAGGGACCGATCGCCGAGGGGCCCGGGGCTCGCCGCGCCGCGTTTCCTCCGTCCCCGCCACCAGCGCCACAGGAGCAGGTAGCGATGGGACGCGTAGAGGACGAGCAGGATCTGAGCCCCGGTGTAGCCGATGACCGCCGCGAGCTGCGCCCACGCAAGGAACGCCGCGAGGACGGGCGTCGGGACGATCGGGGCAGGGATCACGGCGGGGGCACCTTAGGGTCCGGGTCCGGTAGGGTCAACCGGGACGAGGCACGGCGGGGTTACGGCCCCGCCGCCCAGGTGTGACCGCCTGCGCGTGACCGTCTTCGCATGACCGGCTGTGGCCTACTCGACGACCTCGTAGTCCGCGTCCACCGCGCCGCTCTTGCCTGGCTCCTTCTTCGCCCCGGGCGCGTCGCCGCGGGACTCGGCGTCCGCCTGCTTCGCCCCCTCGGCGCCCGCGGTGCCCGGGCCCGCGGCCTGATAGAGAGCCGCCGCCGCCGTGTGCCAAGCCTGCTCGAGGGCGTCGGACGCCGTCGTGATGGCGGCCGTATCCTCCCCCTTCAGGGCCTCGCGGACCCGCAGGAGCTCGCCCTCGACCCGCGACTTGACCGCGGGATCGAGCTTGTCGCCGTGCTCCTTGAGGTTTTTCTCGACTTCGTAGACCAGCGCATCCGCCCGGTTGCGGGCTTCGATCGCACCCTTGCGCTCGCGATCGTCCGCCGCGTGGATCTCGGCGTCCTTGACCAGCCGCTGGATCTCGGACTCGTCCAGGCCGCTCGACGCCTCGATGCGAATGCTCTGCTCCTTGGCGGTCGCGCGGTCCTTGGCGGACACGTGCAGGATCCCGTTGGCGTCGATGTCGAACGCCACCTCGACCTGCGGCACGCCCCGCGGGGCCGACGGGATGCCGTCGAGGTGGAAGCGGCCGATGCTCTTGTTGGCGCTCGCCATCGGACGCTCGCCCTGAAGCACGTGCACTTCGACCGTGGTCTGGCTGTCGGAGGCGGTCGAGAAGACTTGTGATTTCCGGGTCGGGATCGTGGTGTTCCGCTCGATGAGCGCGGTCATCACCCCGCCAAGCGTCTCGATGCCGAGCGAGAGCGGCGTGACGTCGAGCAGTACCACCTCTTTCATGTCTCCCTTGAGCACGGCGCCCTGGATGGCCGCGCCGATCGCGACGACCTCGTCGGGATTGACGCCGCGGTGCGGATCCTTGCCGAAGATCTCCTTGACCAGCTCCTGCACCTTCGGCATCCGGGTGGCGCCCCCCACCAGGACGGTCTCGTCGATCTGGGAGGCCGAGAATCCCGCGTCCTTGAGCGCCTGGAGCACCGGGCCACGGCAGCGCTCGATCAATGCCGCGCACAGATGCTCGAGCTTCGCGCGCGTCATCCGCACCACGAGATGCTTGGCCACGTTGTCGACCGCGGTGATGAACGGCAGGTTCACCTCGGTCTCCATCACCGTGGACAGCTCGCACTTCGCCTTCTCGCCCGCCTCCTTGAGCCGCTGCAGGGCCATCGGATCCTTGCGCAGGTCGACCCCCTCCTGCTTGCGGAACTCCTCCGCGAGGTGGTCGATCACGCACTGGTCGAAGTCGTCGCCGCCAAGATGGGTGTCGCCGTTGGTCGAGCGCACCTGGAAGACGCCGTCGCCGATCTCGAGGATCGAGATGTCGAAGGTGCCGCCGCCCAGGTCGAAGACCGCGATCTTCTCGTCCTTCTTCCGGTCGAGCCCGTAGGCCAGCGAGGCGGCGGTGGGCTCGTTGATGATGCGCTTCACATCGAGGCCTGCGACCCGGCACGCGTCCTTGGTGGCCTGGCGCTGGCTGTCGTTGAAGTAGGCCGGCACCGTGACGACCGCCTCGGTCACCTTTTCCCCCAGGTACTCCTCGGCGGTCTGCCGCATCTTCGTTAGAATTATGGCCGAGATCTCGGGCGGCGAGAACTCTTCCCCGCCGGCGCGCACGCGGACGTCATCGTTGGGCCCGCGCACGATCTCATAGGGGACCAGCTTGATCTCGGCCTGGACCTCGTCGAACTTGCGGCCCATGAAGCGCTTGATGGAGTAGATCGTGCTCCTGGGATTGGTCACCGCTTGCCGGCGCGCGACCACACCCACCAGGCGCTCCCCCGTCTTCGAGATCCCGACGACGGACGGGGTGGTGCGGAACCCCTCCGCGTTGGCGATCACCTTGGGCTCTCCGCCCTCCATGACCGCCACGCACGAATTGGTGGTCCCGAGATCGATACCGATCACCTTGCCCATGGCTTCTCCTGCTCAGAGGTGTGCGCGAGCCACGCTTCCTCGGCGTCCGCCTTGGGTCGCGTGGCCGTCATACATCGCGAATCGGACTAACCGACCTGGACCTCGATCTCACGCATCCGGGCCTCCTCGGCCTTGGGGACGTGGACCTCGAGGACTCCATCTCGATACTGTGCCCTGACCTGGTCGTTGCGGACCGCGGTGCCGAGCGAGAACGAGCGCTCGAACGTGCCGTGGACCCGCTCCAGCCGATGATGGCTGCTGTCCCGGGTCGCGCTCTGCTGTCGGCGCTCGCCGCGGATCGTGAGGGTGTCGCCCATCACGCTGACTTTGACGTCCTTCTGCGCAACGCCCGGCACGTCGGCCTTGACCACGAACTCCTCCGGCGTCTCTTCGATGTCCACCGAGGGGGTGAAGCCCGTGTTCAGGTCGCCGCGCGAGCGGCCACGAAGGAAGGCGCCATCGAACAGCCGGTCGATTCCATCCTGACTAACGCCCAGGTCGCCCATCGAAGCCAATGTCGCGGGACTCCAGCGGATCATCCTCATTCTGTTTCCTCCTGCCCTGTCGTGTCGGCGCCGCCCTCGCAACCGGGACGGCCTCCGGGCGGGCGGATACGCTATGCCGTTCGCTCAACGCATGGGCCGTGCCCGGACCCGGGCAGGCGGGCCAAGCCGATGGGGCCCGGACGCTTGCGCCTCGACGCTGGTCCACGCGCTCACTCGGGGACGGCGTCGGCGTCTCAGGCTGGAACGTCACGCGTTCGCCCCTGAAACAGCCACGGTTCCGGATGAAACGAAATGGCAGGCCACCGGGCCCGCCACGGGACATGCCTTCGGGGGATGCTGGATCACCGCTCGGGCAGGTAGCCCGCCTTATCCCCGGGCACCATCAGCTCGTCCTTGGTATAGATGAACGCGTCCCGCTCGTAGTCCGCCAGCTCGTACTTCTTCTCCAGGAAGATCGCGTCCTCCGGACACGCCTCCTCGCACATGCCGCAGAAGATGCAGCGCAGCATATTGATCTCGTAGCGCCGGGCGTAGCGCTCGCCGTGCGACTTCGGGTCGTTCGGGTCGTTCTCGGCCGCCTCGACGAAGATG
>CAYONG010000226.1:0-2555 GCA_964405235.1 uncultured bacterium
CTTGTGGATGGGCGTGGTCGCCGCGAACGTGAGGAGGTTGAGGGCGCGAGCGCCGGGGGTCCCCGTCGTCTGCCAGTCGGTGTCGGTGACGGCGAGACTGGCGAGCGTATTGGGGCGAATCGCGAAGTTGTCGGTCGAGCAACCGGTGACTGTGGGCGCGCCCGCCGGGAAAGTGATGCGCAGCCGCGCATTGGGATAGGAATTGGCCTGCGTGAAGCTGATGGTCTTGCGCCCATTGTCGCCGGCGATGAACGCGGGATCAGGCGAGAGCGTCTGGATCACGGTCCAGGTCGGCCGGCAGCTGTTGCCGTCGAGCGCTCCGGAATTATCGCTCGCGTTGAGCACCTCGACCCGGACCGTGCCGGTGAAAGTCGTCGCGATCGCGGTTTTCGCCACATTCAACGCGATCATGTCGAGACTGACGGTGCTGCCGGCGATCTTGGTCTTGATGACCCCGGTGATGGCGCCTGCGGCGGTCGAGGTTTCATACGCGTTGAAACCGCCAGCAGGCGGGGGCACCACGGGCCGCAGCGCGAGGATGTGCGCATTACCGATGTCGGCGTCTGTGGACGCCGTTGCGGTCTTGGCACCGGTCGCGCCGGCCGCCGCCTGCAGCACGTAGTGGGCCGAGAGCGACTGGAGTCCATGCCGGACGTCAACTGCCTCCGTCATCCCGGCGGGCGGTGTCCACGTCCCGGCCGAGGCGTAAGCGTGGGAGGTGACCAGCATCGTGTTGGCCACCGTGGTGGTGACGTCGGGCGTGGCGTGCGCTAGCGTCAGATTCGGGCAAGGAGACGGCTGCAAGGTGCAGTTGCCGTTCTCGACATCAATCGGGGTCGGGCTCACGATGTCCACGCCCGAGAACGCCAAAATGCCGCCTGCCAGGTAGCCTGCGGCCGAGAAGGTCCAGGTGTAGCTCGCGGGCTCGGCGGCCCCCGCCGCCAGCCGGTAGACCGCAAGGGAGCTGTCCGCTCCCCCTAATGACGTGTCCGTGCTGTCGATCCGCCGGACGAGCGTCCACCCCACGGGCGGGGTGGTGACCGTCAGCGTGCTGGGGCGGAAGCCGATGGTGGCGACCATCACGTCGTTCTGCACCGTGCCGGCCGGCTTGTTGATGGTGATGCTCGACTGCTGCGCCGGACGGAGCGCCAGGATGTGCGCGTTCCCCGCGTCGTCGTCGGGGGTAGGGGTAGCCTGCTTCGTGCCTGTTGCCCCCGCGGCCGCCTGAAGGACATAGCTCATCTCGGTGGACTGGTTACCGGACAGGACGTCCACCGCCTCCGTCATCCCGGTGGGCGGTGTCCACGGCCCGGCCGTGGCGTAGCTGTGCGAGGCGACCAGCATCGCGTTGGCCGCCGAGGTCGTGATGTTGGGCGTCGTCTGCGCCAGAGCTGCCGTGTTCACGCCGTCCTCCACGTTAATGGGGGACGCGGACGTGGTGTCCACGTTCGAGAAGCTTGCGATCCCGCCTGCGGCCGCCTGGAAGCCGTTTGTGGCGCAGGTCGCAGTGCAGGAGAGCCCCCATGTGTAACTCGCGGGCTCGCTGGCCCCCGCCGTGAGCCGGTAGACCGCGAGCCCGTTGTCGGTAACCCCCAACGCCGGGTTGTCGAGCCGGCGCACGAGCGTCCAGCCGGCCGGGGGAGTGATCCCGATGTCGGTTGAGAGGCCGGGCTGGTTGGTGCGGAAGCCGAAGCTGGCGATCATCACGTCGTTCGTCACCGTGCCGGTCGGCTTGTCGATGCCGATCGCGGTGAGGACGGGCCGGAGGGCGAAGGTGATGCCGACCCACGGGTCGGGGTCAACATTGTCTTCCGTCCATGTCAGCATGGTGGCCGCGCCGGCCGTAGCCCGCGGATTGTCGGCGACTCCGATCGAGTGGTCGCCGCCCGTGATGGTGGAGTAGCTGGTGAACGTCATCCGGCCCCTGAAGCCCTGGGCCGTCCCGATGATGAGGTCGTTGTTGTCGCTCGTCGCCACGGCCGAGACCACCCGCGCCCAGTTAGTGACGGTCGTGATCGCCGGGGGCGTCCAGCTCGTCACCGCCGCCGCGGTACCCGTCACGTCGGCTACGTCGAAGGGGGTCACCGTATTCACGCCGCGCCAGACCGCGATCTGGCCCGACATGCCGGCCGCAGTACCCTGCCACGTTGCCGGCAAGGTAACGACCGGGTTTGCGTCCCCCCCGGCCAGGACCCGGTAAAACGTCAGGAGCTTGAGGTCGTTCAGCCCCACTTCTAACACCACCGAATTGCGGAGGATCCATCCCGCCGGAGCGGCAGGATTCGTCAAGTCAGTGGGTCGGCCCGCAACGATTAGAACAGCGAAGTCGTTAGCCACGGTTCCAGCCGGGATCACCGGGGTGATGCTGGCCCCGGTGCCTACTAACTGGGCTCCGGCGGCGACGAAGGCGATGGAGCCCCCCGACGAAGCAGCCGCACGAAACGTAGGGATCGGCTGGGTAGCCGAACTGGCGGCCCGGAACGCGATCTGGGCCTGGGCGACGGTGCTGAGGGTCGCGCCGGCAAGCGCGAGCATCCCCAGCGCAGCGAGCGCGA
>CAYONG010000227.1:0-12640 GCA_964405235.1 uncultured bacterium
CTCGGAGTCCATGAAGGATACCCTGTTGGTCGGTGATTTCCTGTTCGTGAACAAATTCGAGTACGGGCCCAAGATCCCGTTCACCCACATCCGCCTGCCGGGCCTGCGCCAGCCCCGGCGCGGGGACGTGATCGTGTTCCAGTTTCCGCAGGATCCCAGCAAGGACTTCATCAAGCGCTGCGTCGCGACCGGCGGCGAGACGCTCGAGATCAGGAACAAGCAGGTGTCGGTGAACGGCGGCACGCTCAAGGAACCGTACGCGATCCACTCCGATCCCACGGTAAAGCCCGCCGGCTACGAGTACCGCGACAATTATGGCCCCTTCACGGTGCCGGCCGGAGAGTTGTTCATGATGGGGGACAACCGCGACAACTCGAACGACAGCCGCTATTGGGGCTCGCTCGACATGGAACTGGTCAAGGGGCGCGCGATGTTCCTGTACTGGTCCTGGGACGGCGAGAAGAACTGGCCACGATGGAATCGGATCCTGAGCCCCATCCGTTGAGCCGTCCCTCCCGCCGGGAGTCGGCCTCGGACCACCGCGTTCTCGACGGCCCCGCGCCCGCCTCGTCCGCCGCGGCGCGGCTCGGGCTCTACGTCCACGTGCCCTTCTGCGCGGTGCGTTGCACGTACTGCGACTTCTCGAGCGGCGCCCTGTCCGCGCGCGCTCTCGAGCGATACTTGGGCGGCATGGAGCGGGAGACGTCGCGACGCGCGCCGGACGCCGACGGGGCCACTTTCACGTCGGTGTTCTTCGGCGGCGGGACGCCCTCGGCGCTCTCGGCCCGACACTTCGCACGGCTCGTCAGCACGCTGCGCTCGCACTTCGCCATCGCCCCGGATGCCGAGATCACGCTCGAGGCCAATCCGGAATCCGTCCGCCCCGCCCTGCTCGACGCGTGGCGCGCGGCTGGCGTTAACCGTCTCTCGTTCGGCGTGCAGAGCTTCCATCCGGACGAGCTGGCGCGACTCGGTCGCATCCACGACGCGGCCCGGCCCGGCGTGGCGGTCGCGCTCGCCCGCGCGCACGGATTCGGCAGGCTCTCGCTCGATCTCATGTTCGGATTCCCGGGGTCCACCGCGGGGCGCTTCGGCGCAACGCTCGAACGTGCGCTCGAGCTGGATCCCGAGCATCTCTCGGCGTACTGCTTCATTCCCGAGGCGGGCACACCGATGGGAGACGACGTGCTGCACGGGCGCGTGACCCTGCCCGATGCAACCGTGCAATCCGACCTGTACGCGTCGCTCACCGCGCGGCTCGCCCGCGCGGGATACGGATGCTACGAGACCTCCAACTTCTGTCGGCCCCTCGCCGAGGCGCGGCACAACCTGGTCTACTGGCTGCGCCGCGACTATCTGGGACTTGGGCCTTCGGCCCATGGGCTCTGGCGGGGAACGCGCTACGGCAATCACTACGCGACCGAGCGCTGGGCGGTGGGCCTCGAGACCGGCCGGCCGTGCGACGAGCGCGAGAGCGAGAGCGTCCGCTCGCGCGCCGACGAGATCGTGATGCTCGGGCTGCGACTCTCGCGCGGCGTGAGCGCGGCCGACCACTGGCCCGGGCGCTGGCGCGAGGTCACCGGGCGATTCGGGGCGGCGTTCCGCTCCGGTCTCGCCACCGGGCGGCTTGCCGCGACGGACGATGGGGTGCGCATCGCGCCGCGGCACCGCTTCGTCGCCGACGATGTGATCGCCTGGCTCATGGTGGCGGCAGACCGCTCCGATTCCCCCGATCCCCGCGATCCCCGCGATCAGGCGCCCCTCGACGCGCCCGCGCGCGGCTTCGGATTTGACAGCCGCGCGACGGCCTCCGTAACCTGACTCCATGTCCCATCCTGCGTTTCCCGGCGTCGTCAGCCGCGAGGATCCCGATCTCACCCATCGCCAGCGTGAGGTGTTCGTCGCCCTGGTGACGCTCCATGGCGGCAGCGCGCGCCCGGTCGGATCCGAGGCGCTCGCACACCAGGCGCGCATCCCGCTGTCGCCGGCGAGCATCCGTGGCGCCCTGGCGGAGCTGGAGTCCATGGGGTTGCTCGCCCGCGCCCATGCGTCCGCGGGCCGGATCCCAAGCGAAAGCGGCTACGACTACCTGGTCCGCCACCTGCTCACCCCTTCGCCGCTGCCGCCCGATGTGGTGGCGCAGATCGACGAGACGTTGCGACGGTCGGCGCACGATGTCGAGCACCTGTTGAGCGAGGCCTCGCGCCTGCTCTCGTCGCTGACGCACCAACTGGGCCTGGCGCTCACCGCCTCGGTGGAACACGAGCGGTTGGCCAAGCTCGAGCTGGAGCCGCTCGATGCGCGGCGCGCGTTGCTCGTTCTGGGGCTCGGCGGCGGCGCCGTGCGCACGCTGGTGCTGGAGCTGGACAGCCCGCTGGACCGCGGTCAGCTCGAGGAGGTGGAGGCGGTGCTGCGCGAACGTTTGCTGGGACGCGATCTGGCCGAGGTGCGCGAGCGGCTGGGCGCCGACCCGGAGCTGGTGCGGCGCAGCGCCGTGCGCCTGGTGGCGCACGCGGTGGCCGAGCGTTGGGCGCCGCCGACCCCGGCCGCCATGTTCAGCGCCGGTGCCGGGCAACTCGCGGAACAGCCAGAGTTCGCCGGGGACCCCAGGCTGGGCCCGCTCCTGCGCCTGATCGAGCACGGTCCGCCGCTCGACCGGCTGATGATGGACGGGCTCGAAGGACATCCGGCGGCGCGGGTGGGCCTCGACGAGGACCTGGCCCTCTCTCGCTGCAGCCTGGTCAGTTTCCCGCTGCCTGGGTCGCTCCGCGCGGCGGTCGGGGTGCTGGGCCCGCTCCGCATGGATTACGCGCGCGCGTTCTCGATCGTCGACGCGGTCGGCCGTCGCGTCGCCGAACTGCTCTAGTCCGGATCGCACCGGACTCCCACCCGTGTCCGACGAGAAGCGAAGCCCCATGGACGAAACGAGCTGCGCACCGGGTGTGTCCCGGGCGGACGATGTGGCGGGCAGGCCTGATGCCCCGGCCGTGCACCCTGCGTTCCCCGTCGATGAGATCGAGGAGCCTGCGGCGGTGGACCGTTGGGAGGATCAGGGCGGCATGGTAGAAGAGCTGGCCGCAGGACCCGCCCCGGCGGGCGCGCCCGACTCCATGATGGCGCCCGAGCCCGACTACAAGGATCGCTGGCTCCGGGCGGAGGCCGAGCTGCAGAACTTCCGGCGGCGCGCCTCGCGCGACTGGGAGGAGGGCCGCCGACTGGCGGAGGAAGGCGTGCTGCTCGAGATGGTGGCGGTCCTCGATGATCTCGAGCGCGCGCTCGCTGCGGCCGACCCTTCGGTGGCCGCAGCCTCTTGGACCCAGGGCGTCTCCCTGGTCGCCCAGCGCATCCGCGACTTCCTGACCCGCCAGGGCGTGACACTTGAGGACCCGTTGGGGCGGCCGTTCGATCCCGCTTTCCACGAGGCGCTGCTCGAGCTGGATGCCCCGGAGGGCGCCACCCCGGGGACTGTCCTCCAGGTGGTTCAGAAGGGCTACCGGCGGGGGGGGCGCGCGCTGCGCGCGGCCCGCGTCGTGGTGGCGCGCGCCCCGGCGGGGAGCGCCACGTAGCATGGCGCGGCGCGACCTCTACGAGGTGCTTGGAGTCTCGCGCGAGGCGGGCGAGGACGAGATCAAGAAGGCCTATCGCAAGATCGCCTTCGAGAGCCATCCCGATCGCAATCCCGGGGACAAGACGGCCGAGCAACGCTTCAAGGGTGCGACCGAGGCCTACGAGGTGTTGCACGATTCGCAAAAGCGCGCGCAGTACGACCGCTTCGGCCACGCCGGAGCCGAGGGCGCTCCGCAGGCCGGAAACTATGATTTCAGCGGGTTCGATCTCGCCGATGCCCTGCGTGCCTTCATGCGCGATTTCGGCGGCGAAGGGGGCCTCGACGATCTGATGGGGGGGCGCGGTCGCGCCGCCGGGCCACGGCGGGGCGACGATCTGCAGCTCCGCCTCAAGCTGACGCTCGAAGAGGTCGCGACCGGGGTCGAGAAGAAGATCCGGGTCCGCGCTCTGCGCGCTTGCAAGGCATGCGATGGGCGCGGCGGACGCGGCGAGACCCCGTGCGGCCAGTGCGAAGGCCGTGGCCAGGTCCGCCACGTGCAACAGTCGTTCTTCGGCCAGTTCGTCAACATCGCCACCTGCCCTCGCTGTCACGGTGAGGGGCGGACGATGCGGGATCGCTGTTCTGGATGCGACGGCGAGGGGCGTACTTCCCAGAGTGAGACCATTGCCGTGAAGGTCCCGCCCGGCATCGCGAGCGGGAACTTCATCCCGCTGCGTGGAATGGGTGACGTGGGCCCACGGGGTGGACCGCCGGGAGACCTGATCGTCCTGCTCGAGGAGAAGCCGCATCCGGTCTTCGACCGGGATGGCGACCATCTCGTGCTGGACGTGCCCCTCAGCTTTGCCACCGCCGCCCTGGGCGGGGCGATCGAGATCCCGACGCTGAGCGGCCAGCCCGCGAGTGCGCAGGTGCCAGCGGGAACCCAGAGCGGACGTGTGATCCGCGTGCGCGGCCGCGGGCTGCCCGGACTGCGAGGGGGTCACGGCGATCTGCACGCGCGCCTCATCGTCTGGGTGCCCACCAAACTCAGCGCCGCCGAGCGCCGTCAGGTCGAGGAGCTCGGTCGCGGCGAGGGTCTCAAGCCCCCGCGCTCGGAAAAGTCACTGTTCGAGCGGGTGAAGGACGCATTTGCCGGCTGAGGTGGCGCCCTCGCTCTTGCTGGTCGAGGAGCTTCCCGGAGTCGGCAGGCGCGTCACTCTGCCCGAGGACGAGAGTCACTACCTCATGCGGGTCTGCCGCGCTCGGCCGGGAGATCGTGTCTCGGCGACCGACGGTCGTGGCGCTCTCGCAAGCTTGCGGATCGTCGAGGGAGGCCGCGCGGCCGTGGGCCAGGTGGAGACCTGCGAACGATCGGAGCGCACCCGCGTGGCCTGGGTCCTCTCCGGCCCCCCCGAGGGCGAACGCGGGGACTGGATGATCGAAAAGCTGGCGGAGCTGGGCGTGGCGGTGTTCCAGCCGCTCGATTGCGAGCGCGGCGGTTGGGAGCGGGCGAAGGGGCGGGCCGAGCGCTGGCGACGACTTGCGGTTGCAGCCCTCCGACAATCCCGCCGCCGGTTCCTGCTCGAGATTCGCGAGCCGCTTGCGGTCGGGCAAGCGCTGACCGGGCTGCCGGCGGGGGGTGGGCGGTGGCTCGGGGACCCGGCCGGGCCGGCCGCCGCGACGCTCAGTCCCCCTGACACCGGGCTCGCGATAGGGCTGATCGGGCCCTCGGCCGGATTTTCTGGGTTGGAGCGTGAATCTACCGAGGCGGGCGGGTTCGCCTCCATCCGCCTGTCGGATAGTCGCTTGAAGAACGAGACCGCAGCCCTGGCATGGGCCTGTTGGTGGTCCGGGGTCGGATCCGGGTCGTCCGCCGCAGTCGGATGATGGGACCGGGCTTGACGCTCGGGCCACGCGGCCATAGACTGCCTGTGCCATATTCGGACGCATCCGTTCCGGGCCTGTGCGAATCACATGTCGCATGGAGCCAGATCGTTCCAGTCCAACAGTCTAGGGCCAACACACTAGGGTCAACGTACTAGGGGTGTGAGAGGGGGCGATTGATTGCCCGGCATCAGGGTGAAGGACGGCGAGTCCTTCGAGAGCGCCCTGCGCCGCTTCAAGAAGAAATGTGAAAAGGCGGGGATCCTTTCGGATCTGCGCCGTCATCAGCATTTCGAGAAGCCGAGCGAAAGGCGCAAGCGAAAGTTGAACGCAGCAAAGCGGAAGAATCTGGCCCGCCGTCAGGAGAACTAGCGGAACTGGAACCCGGACTCGGGCTCACCTGGCTGGATTGGATGATGCTGGTCCTGGTCATCCTCCTTGCAATCCGCGGTTACCTGCGCGGCACTGTCGCGCAGGTTTTTGTTGTCGTCGGTCTGGTGCTCGGGTTCTATGCCGCCCTCGCGATCTCCCGGTGGATCGGTGGGCATTGGGACGGCGCGAAGCCCGCAGGTGTCTACCTCGTGCTGCGCTGGGTCGTGGCGGCGTTGGTCGGCCTCTCGCTGGCGACGGCGTTCCGGTGGTGGGGCGGCAGCATGGCGAAGGCGGTCAGAGACGGCCCCCTCAGCTGGCTCGACCGCAGCGGCGGAATGCTCATCGGCGCGGCGCTCGGGACCACGGTCTGTACGTTCGGATTGCTCGGGGCGCTCCAGTTCGAGAATCCCAATGGCCCCGGGATGGTGGCGGCGCACACCCGAGCAGGCGCCTCGACCATGGGCGCGGCGGCGGCGGTGTGCACCGCCGGCGAAACGTTCCTCCCGGGTTTGGGTTGGCTGAAGGAACAGTTTCTCACGGCGAAGCGGCGGGCCGTTCGGATGCGCGCGGACGGCGCTTCGACCGCGGTCAGATAGCAGGCAGCTGGACGACGCGGGCCGCGTGCATGATCGGGTCTTGCGGCGGCCTGAAGTGGCGGGACCGGTGCCGCCGGGGAGGCTTGAGCGGCGTGGACGAACACTCCCTTCGACTTCTCGAGTTCCCGCGCGTGACTGCCGCAGTGGCGGAGCGCGCGGCGTGTGAAGCGGCCCGGACCGCGCTGACCGCGGCCCGGCCGATCGCCGAGGGGGCGGAGCTCGCGATCGAGTGCGCGCGGCTGGCGGAGGCGATCCGTCGGGTGGCCGCGCCGGGGGAGTGGGTGTTGACGGGCACGGGATCGCTGGGCGCGACGATCGGGGCACCGGGCGGTCATCCCGCGTCCCTCGATGGGCCGGCGCTGGTGCTGGTGCTGACGTGGCTCGATGCAGGTGTCGGCACCCGCGGCGCATGGACGGACGAAGCGACGCGCGAGCGCGATCCGGCGCTCGCGCGGATGGTGGACGGCGTGCCCGTACTGGGGCCCCTGCGTGAAAGCCTGGCGGCCGCGCTGGAGCCCGACGGCCGGGTGAAGGATTCGGCCTCACACGCCCTGAAGCGGCTGCGTGGCGAGCTGGCCTCGGGCGAGAAGCATCTCGCGCGACAGCTCGAACGCTGGGCGGCAGGGTTCGGAGAGGGTGCGTATGTGACGCGCCACGGCGATCGTTTCGTGGCGTTGGTGCCGGCGGCGGGGTTTCCGCGCCGTCGGGCGGTAGTGCACGACGTCTCGGGGAGTGGCCAGTCGCTGTTCGTCGAGCCGCTCGAGGCGTGTGAGGCCAACAACCGGCTGCTCGAGGTGCGCGCCGCGGCAGCCGAGGAGGAGCGGCGGATCCTCCACGAGCTGGCCCGGGCGGTGGTCGAGGCGGCCGAGGCGCTGCGGCGGCTGGAGGATACGCTCGCTCACCTCGATGGGCTGCGGGCGCGTGCCCTGTGGGCGCGCGAGTTTGGTGGGACGGCGGTGACGCCAGGGGGCGGGAGGCTGAAGCTGGTGCGGGCGCGGCATCCCCTGCTCGCGATGGCGGAGCGCGCGGGCGGGCGGGCGGTGATCCCGCTCGATCTCGAGCTCGGGCAAGGGTCGCGGGTGCTCCTGGTGAGCGGCCCGAACATGGTTGGCAAGACCGTGGTGTTGAAGACTGCGGGCCTGGCGGTGGCGCTGAGCCATGCCGGCTTTGCGGTGACGGCCGACGAAGGGAGCGCGGTGCCGGAGATCGCGAGCGTGGTGGTGGACCTCGGGGACGAGCAGTCGGTGGATCAGGGTCTCTCCTCGTTTGCCGCCCACCTCAAGGTGCTGGGACGGATGGCCGAAGCGGCGGGGCCGGAGAGCCTCCTGCTCTGCGACGAGCTCGGGGCCGGCACCGATCCCGAAGAGGGCGCCGCTCTGGGTCGGGCACTGGTCGAGCACTTCGCCGAGCGCGGGGCGTGGTGCATCGTCACCACCCATCTCGGGAGCCTGAAGCGGCTGGCGGGACGGGTCCCGGGGGTGGTGAACGGATCCCTGGAGTTCGACGAGGAGTCGATGACCTCGCGCTACCGGTTCCTGCCCGGGATCCCGGGTGCGAGCCATGCACTTGCGGTGGCCGGACGCCTGGGCTTCCCGCCGGACCTGCTCGCGCGCGCGCGCGAACTGACGCCTGACGAGAACCGGGCGCTCGAGTGCCTGATCGCCGAGCTCACCGAGAGCAACCGGAGCCTGCGGGACGAGTCGGCGGCGCTGGCGGCCGCGCGCCGCGAGGCCGAGGAGGCCGCGGCGGGACACCGCGCAGCGCTCGAGGAGTCCCGCGTCACGCTCAGCGATCTGCGGCAGCGGATCACGCGCGAGGGCGAGGTCCTGCTCGGCCGCGCGCGCGAGCTGTGGCAGACCGTGCAGCGCGAGGCGCGCCGGAACGAGAAGTCGCGCGCCGATGCCGGCCGCCTGCGCGAGGAGATCCGGGCCCTGGAGCGCGAGCACGACGCCCTGAGCGGAGCGGCACAGCCGGCGGCTCCGCTCGCGCTGCCGGTGGCGATCGCGGCCGGACAGCGGGTGCGCGTGATCGATCTCGGGGTGGAGGCGGAGGTGGTGAGTGGGCCGGACGCCGAAGGGCGCGTGCGGCTGCGACGCGGCAGCTGGAACATCGAGAGTCACGCAAGCCGTCTGGGCGCCGCCGCCGCACCGGGCAGCGCCGCCACGACGGGCAGCGTCGCCGCGGCGCGCCCCGGGGCTGCCTGGAACGCCGCCGACGAGGCGCCACCGCTCGATGTGGACCTGCGCGGCATGGAGAGCGACGAAGCGCTGGTGGCGCTCGATTCCGGACTCGATCGCGCGGTGCTGGCCGGGCTCTCCGAGCTGCGCATCGTGCACGGGATCGGACGCGGGGTGCTACGGGCCGCGGTGGAGCGCCATTTGCGCGGCCATCCACAGGTCGCCTCGCAGCGCATGGGCCAGGTGGGCGAGGGGGGGCGCGGCGTGACCGTGGCGAGGATCCGGTGAGCGCCGCCGGGCGGCCGCTGGTCCGCGGTGGGCCGCGCATGGCCGACGACTGGGTCGAGCGCGTGCGGGGCGCCAACGACATCGTCGAGGTCGTGGGTCAGGTCGTGCAGCTCCGCCGCGTCGGACGCAACTGGACCGGGCTGTGCCCGTTCCACAAGGAGAAATCGCCGTCGTTCTCGGTCAACGCCGAGCGTCAGTTCTATCACTGCTTCGGGTGCAAGGCCGGGGGCGACGTGTTCCACTTCGTGCAGGAGAACGAGAAGGTCGAATTTCTCGAGGCGGTCGAGCTCTTGAGCCGCCGCGCGGGGATCCCGGTCCCCGAGCGGCGGGCCGGTGAGCGGGCGGTGCGCACCCCGGTGCTCGATGCGCTCGAGCAGGCGGCGACCGCGTTTCAGGCGTGGCTGGGGGATCCAGAGTGCGGCCGCGCCACGCGCGAATACCTCGCTTCGCGCGGGATCACCGCCGAGACCACCCGCGCCTTCCGTCTCGGGCTGGCGCCGGATGGATGGACGAACCTCGCCGAGCGGCTTGGCGCGCGCCTGGGCGAGGACGTGCTGGTCCAGGCCGGGCTGGCGATGCGGCGCGACGGCCGGTCGGGCGTCTATGACCGGTTCCGCGATCGGCTGATGGTGCCGCTCATCGCCCCGGGCGGCGCGGTGGTCGGCTTCGGCGCCCGCGCGTTCGGCGATGAACCGCCCAAGTATCTCAACTCGCCCGAGACGCTGGTGTATCACAAGGGTTCGTTCCTGTTCGCGCTCGACTCGGCGCGCCGGAGCGCCGACGAGGCGGGCGAGGTCGTGGTGGTCGAGGGCTACTTCGACGCGATCGCGCTGCACCAGGCGGGGCTCACGAACACCGTGGCGACCTCGGGCACCGCCCTCACCGCCGACCAGGCGCGGCTGCTGCGTCGCGCCGCGCCGCGGGTGGCGCTCACGTACGACGGCGATGACGCCGGGCGCGAAGCGATGATGCGCTCGCTCGCCGTGCTGCTCGCAGAGGGACTCGACGTGGCGGTGGTGGACTTGCCGCAGGGGGAGGATCCCGACACGCTGGTGCGTCGAGGTGGGGCGGACGCGTGGCGGGCACGGCGCGCTGAAGCCGCCGATCCGGTCGAGTTCATCCAGCGCCACGTACTGCGCGCCGGTCCTTCCGAAAAGCCGTCGTTGGGCGACCCGCGCGAGCGCGCGCTGCAGGCGGTCGTGCGGCTGGCGGGCGAGGTGCGCGACCCGATCCGGGCGCGGCTGCTGCTCGAGCGCGCGAGCCAGGTGTTCGGGCTGGCGGAGGCGGTGCTGATCCGGGCGGTGGCGCTGGGCAGGCGCGGGGAGAGCGTCGAGGCGCCGCTGCAAGCGGTGGTGCGCGAGCAGCGGCGCGGCGAGGGCGACCTGGAGCGTGCGCTGTTGCGTGCGCTGCTGCACGCGCCGGAAGCGCTGGAGACCATCCGGGCGGTGGTGGGCCCCGATGATTTCCGCGACGCCGAATGTGGCGCTCTCGCGCGCTGGATCTGGAGCGGACGTGCGGACCTGCCGGAGGGCGGGGACGAGGGCGCGCTCGCACGCGACCTCGCGGCGGGGGCGCCGGCGGGTTTCAATTGGACGGCGGAGGCGACGGGCGCCGCTCGGCGGGTGGTGGAGCGAAGGTTGAAGGAGCAACTCAGGGAACACCGGAATCAACTGGGCCGGACTGCCGAAGCGTCCGAGTCGGCGCGGCTCATCCAGGAGATCGACACGATCGCACGATCGCTACGCGAGCTGAGCACGCAGGCTTAGGCCGGCGCGCGGGATACGGCACAGGGGGGTTCCATGGCGGTGAGCACCAGTCGGGTGAAGAAGATCAGTGCGAAAGAGGCCCGGGCCAAGGAGCAGGTGGCCAAGCGGCGGCTGCTCGACGAGATCAAGTCGGTGGCGCTGCGGCAGGGCTACCTGACCGAGGATCAGATCGTCTGGCAACTCGGGGAGGAGATGGAGCCCGAGGTGCAAGTGGACCTCATGGAGGAGATCCACGGCATGCTGAGCCAGATGCGCATCGAGGTCTTCGAGACCGAGGAGGAGGCCCAGGAGCGCATCAAGAAGCTGCGCAAGATCGAGGAGAAGAAGCCATCAGCGGCTGCCAAGGCGGCGCCGCAGCAGCCGGTGCGCTACGACGATCCAGTGCGCATGTACCTGCGGGAGATGGGGCGGGTGCCGCTCCTCACGCGGGAGGGCGAGGTCGAGATCGCGCGCCGCATCGAGGCGGGCGAGCGCCAGGTGCTCTCGGCGCTGTTCCGGGCCGAGCCGGCGGTGCGCGAGATCCGCGGCATGCTCAAGAAGCTCAAGGAGGGCCTGCTCAAGATCGAGGACTTCATCAAAGTGGACGAGAACGCCGCCACCGAGCCCGCGCTCAAGAAGGAGCGCCAGCGCGCGGTCAAGATCCTCGAGCGGGTGTTCGTGCTGCAGAAGCGTTACAACGACTTGGTGGCGCGGCAGGGCGCGCGCATGACCGAGAAGCAGCGGCAGAACATCCAGGCGAACTGGGCCAAGGTCGAGGCCGAATTGTCCCAGGAGATGAACAAGCTGGCGATTAACCCGCGCACGGTCGAATCGCTGGCCGGGCCGGTGAGGGTGTTGGCCCAGCGCGCCCAGGACTGGGAGGAATCGACGATCCGGCTCGAGCAGCGGCACGGACACAGCGTCGACGAGATGGGCGACTTCGCCCGACGGCTCAAGCAGGGACCGCGCGAGCTGCGAGCGGTCAAGCGCGACTCCGGGCTCCAGCCCGCGCAGATCGCCGAGTTCCATAACGAGCTCAAGATCATTCGGCGCGACGCCAAGCTGCTCGAGGACGACGCGAAGATGACCAAGGAGCACCTGATCGAGCTGTTCCGCCAGATCCGCGACGGCGAGCGGGCGGCCGCGCAGGCCAAGAAGGAGATGATCGAGGCCAACGTGCGACTGGTCATCTCGATCGCCAAGCGCTACACGAACCGCGGCCTCGAGTTCCTGGACCTCATCCAGGAGGGGAACTCAGGGCTCATGCGCGCGGTGGACAAGTTCGACTATACCAAGGGGTACAAGTTCTCGACCTACGCGACCTGGTGGATCCGGCAGGCCATCACGCGCGCGATCGCCGATCAGGCGCGGACCATCCGCGTCCCGGTGCACATGATCGAGCACATCAACCGCGTGGTGCGCGTCTCGCGCCGCCTGGTGCAGGAGTTGGGCCGCGAGCCCACCCCCGAGGAGATCGCCGATCGGCTCGAGCTGCCGGTGGACAAGGTCAAGAGCATCATCAAGGCGGCACAGGAGCCCATCTCCCTCGACCGTCCGATCGGCGAGGACGACGATTCGAACCTGGGCGACTTCATCGAGGATACGAGCGTGGTCTCCCCGGCGCATTCCGCCGCGAGCGCGATGTTGCGTGACGAGGTCAACGACGTGCTGAAGACGTTGACGCCGCGTGAGGCCAAGGTCATCCGCCTGCGCTTCGGCCTCACCGACGACGGCGCCCAGCGCACGCTCGAGGAGGTGGGGGCGTTCTTCAATGTCACCCGCGAGCGCATCCGGCAGATTGAGGCCAAGGCGTTGCGCAAGCTGAGGCACCCGACGAGGAGCCGGAGGCTCAAGGCATACACCGAACTGCTGTAGGAGGGTTCCACCTGGTCAGCCGTTTCGGAAGATCGCTGACCGTCCCTCCGCCTGAGCCCTGATCTGCAGGGCTTTGGGGCGGTTTTGCCCCGGCTGGCCGAACGCGGCTATTTTCGCGCTTATGAGAACCGCTTGCATTCAGGTCTTTCTGCAATC
>CAYONG010000228.1:0-18193 GCA_964405235.1 uncultured bacterium
AGGAGTCCCCTCACGCGCGGGTGTGAGCGTCCGTGAGCGCGGCGGACGACACGCGCTCGGCTTGCCGGGGCATGGAGCGTTTGCTAGATTGCCGCGCCACATCGCTGCCCGGTGGTGTAACGGTAGCACGACTGGCTCTGGTCCAGTTAGTCGAGGTTCGAATCCTTGCCGGGCAGCCAACGCCCCCCCCATGTCACCTGGCCCCTGACCCTACCAGGCCCGCTCCCGCATGCGCGTCGCCGACCTGAACTGGATGCAGCTCGGGTCTCACCTGGAGCGGGATGACCGGGTCGTGCTCCCGGTGGGGAGCACCGAGCAGCACGCCTACCTGAGCCTGTGCACCGATTCCCTGCTTGCCGAGCGGGTGGCGGTCGAGGCCGCAGAGCCCCTGCGCGTGCCGGTCTTTCCCGCGCTGCCCTACGGCATCACCCCGTCATTCCTGGCCTATCCCGGCACAGTGTCCCTTTCGGGCGACAGCTTCGCGCGCGTGGTGGGGGAAATCCTGGACAGTCTCGCCGGGTCGGGATTCAGGCGCATCCTGATCGTCAACGGGCACGGCGGAAACACGCCGCTGACCGGTCTGGCCGGCGAGTGGTCGGCCCTCCACCCGGGCTACCGCGCGAAGGTCCACGACTGGTGGCGGGCCCCGCGCACATTGGCGAAGGTGCGGGCCATCGATCCGGCCGCGTCGCACGCCTCGTGGATGGAGAGCTTCCGGTGGACTCGCGTGGCCGGGGCCTGTTCGCCGGAATCGTCCAAGCCGATGATCGATCCGGCACGATTGCGCTCGCTCACCCCGGCCGATGTGCGGGAGATGCTCGGGGACGGCAGCTACGGCGGACGGTACGAGCGGGCCGACCACGAGATGGACGAGCTGTGGGCGGTCGCGGTCGAGGAGACGAGGTCGCAGCTGGAGGGCGGCTGGACGTGAGCGGTGGGCCGCGCGATGCGGCCTGGAGCGTCGGCTCGGGGGCGCTCTAACAGAGGGGCGCGGCGTCGGCAGGCCACTTCTTGACGGCTCCGAAGGCCCGTCGCTATAGTGCCGGCCGCCCTTGTGCGCCGGTCCCGGCGCGCGTCGTGGCGCTATCGTCTAGGGGTCTAGGACAGGTGGTTCTCAGCCATCAGACCGGGGTTCGAATCCCCGTAGCGCTACCAATCCTCGAGACCTCCTTGGGGCTCCGATCCAAGCAGCTGCACGACGAACGGCTCGCTCAAGTAGCCGTGGTCAGTGAGGTAGGCTTGGATCTGATACGGGCCGGGAGGGAGTGGCACGTAAGCATGTTGGCCGTAGTCGTACCGCGCTGCTCTCCACATGTTCGCTTGCCGCTTGGTCTCTCCCGCTTTCAGAGTTAGCTCCGTCGCCACGCCTGCACACACCCAACCTTCGGACACCTGGATTCCGCGCTGATCGTAAACGACGTAGAGGAGCTGGCACCCACTGCCGAAGTCCAGCGTAACCGGTCGCGGTTCGTGATTCGTGACGGAGAGCTTGACGGTCACGACGCTCCCCGTGACCATCGATGGCGGGCTGACTTCCACAGCCGTGCTCAGGCGAGGAGCCGGCGAGTGAATAGGCTCCGTGGGCTGCGAGCAGCCGGCGAAGGCGAAGCTCACGAAAAGCGCGGCTATCTTGCGGAACCTGGAACTCATGTTGCTCCCCTCTAGGGTCCGGCCACGACACCTTCATGGTAGGCTCCATCGTGGCGTCTCGTCCACCGTTTGGGGTGGCCCAACATCTTCGGGGTGCACGGGGCTACGCGGCGATCCCGGCCTGCCGAAGCGAGTCCATCTCCCGGAGCCATGCGAGAATTTGGTTCGAATCCACGCACCGAAGGTCTACCAATCGCGACCCGCCGCCAGCCGGCCGGTCCGCGATAGCCGACGGCGACGGCGCCCCCGATCATGCAGCCTCCCCTGGCGGCCGAGTCGTGTGTGGCCCTGGTCGCGGGTCGTTGCCGTGGATCTAGGAGCGGGTCCGCATCCCGCCGAAAAGAAACGGCGCCCCGGCGGCGGACCGCCGAGGCGCTCAAGTTTTTAGGGGGGCATTGTTCTCAGAGTCGCGGGCCGCACGCGAGTTTCGTTGAACTCCTCCCCCCGTCAGCCAATGTTGATGCGGCGCCCGGTGAGGAGTTCTACTTTTTTTCTCGACGGTCGTAGGACATAGTCCGCCGGTGTCGGCCAAGTTCAGAAGGGCCAGTCGATTGAACATCTCCATGACAGTTGCCCCGCTGTCGCGGCCGCGGGCCGTGGGGATGCCTCTCACCTCGAATGGCGGGGTTTTGGGCCCTTCGTGTTTGGCAAGAGGGGGAATCCAAGGATGAGTCAGGGCTATTTCCTCGCCATCGCCGGCAACATCGGGGTGGGCAAGACCGAGCTCACGAACCGCCTGAGCGCCGAGCTCGGCTGGCTCGCCTACTACGAGCCGGTCATCCACAATCCCTACCTCGACGCCTTCTACGCGGACATGCAGCGCTGGAGCTTCCACCTCCAGATCTACTTCCTGCGCGAGCGCTTCAAGGCGCAGGTGCAGATCGGTGACAGCCCGCTGCCGTTCATCCAGGATCGCACGATCTACGAGGACGCTGAGATCTTCGCCCGCACGCTCCACGAGCAGGGCTCGATGACCGAGGTGGACTACCGCAACTACGCCTCCCTGTTCGGGATCCTGGCGTCGTTTCTGCGCCGACCCGACCTGGTCATCTACCTCAAGGCGAGCCCGGAGTCGCTCATGGAGCGGATCGCACGGCGGGGCCGCCCCAGCGAGCAGGGCATCACCCTCGACTACATCTCGCGGTTGAACCGGGCCTACGACGACTGGATGCTCAGGGCGAGGCTCGAAGGCGAGGTGTTGGAGATCGACACCGACCGGGTGCCGCTCCAGGGCGAGACCGACGCGTTCCGTGGGCTGGTGGTCGACCTCAAGCGTCGCTACCCGCGTCAGGCCGAGCTGAGACTGGACGAGTAGCCCCGCCGGCTCAGCCGCCGGCGCCCGGCCCGGCCGGCCGGCTCACCGCGGCCAGCGCGGCGACGCAGCGGCCACAGATCCCCGCATGGGCCCCGTCGGCCGCCACGTCGGGCCGGTGGGTCCAGCAGCGCTCGCAGCGGCGGTTCGCGCTGCGAACCACCGCCACCTCGGGGTCCAACCCATCCTTCCCGGGTCGCAGCGAAAGCCCGGCCACGAGCAGGAAGCCGGTCAGCTCCTCGCGATAGGGCGAGAGGCGGTCGATCCACGCGCCGGGCGCGGTGATCGTCACGTCCGCCTCGGCGGTGGTGGCGAGCAGCTTGGAGGCGCGCAGCGGCTCGATCGCGCGGTTCGTGGCATCCCGGACCGACAACAGGAATTCCCACTCCTGCTCCGCAGCGGCCGGCACCGGCCGGGCAGGCCACTCCCCGAGGTGGACACTCTCGGCTTCGGCCGTGAGGCCCGGGTGGCTCTGCCACACCTCCTCGGCCGTGAACGCGAGCAGGGGCGCGGCAGCGAGTGTGAAGTCGTGGAGCGCCTGCCAGAGTACGGTCTGCGCCGATCGCCGCGCCGGATCGCCGGGGGCGAGGGTGTACAGACGATCCTTGGAGACGTCCAGGAACACCGCCGAGAGATCCACCGTGCACAGATCCACCAGCCCGTCGGCGACCCGATGGAACAGGAACTGCCGGTAGTCCTCGCGCAGGCGCTCGAGACGGGCGGCGAGATGGCCGGCGAACACCCGGTCCACCTGCGTCAAGCCTTCGGGCGGTAGCGCGTCCGCGGGGGTGAAGTCGCTCAGGTTGCCGAGCAGGAAGCGGAAGGTGTTCCGCACCTTCCGATAGGCCTCGGCGACCCGCTGGAGGATCTCGTCACCGACCCGCACATCGGTGCGCCAGTCGGTGGACAGCGCCCACCAGCGCACGATGTCGGCCCCGTACTGGGCGATGATCTTCTCGGGTGAGACGACATTGCCGACCGATTTGTGCATGGCCCGGCCTCCGGCGTCCAGCACCCATCCGTGCGTGAGCACGTCGGTGTAGGGCGCACGGCCGGCGGTGCCGACCCCCACCATCAGCGAGGAGTTGAACCAGCCGCGGTGCTGGTCCGGGCCCTCGAAGTAAAGGACCCGCCCGCCCTCGGCGAGCGCTCGCGTCCATGTCGCGCCCAGATCCGGATGGGTGACGTGCACCGCCCGGTGGGTCGAGCCCGAGTCGAACCAGACGTCCAGAATGTCGTTCTCCTTGCGGAAGGGTCCGGGCTTGGCGCATTGCGGGCACACGAATCCTTCCGGCAGAAACCGCTCGACCGCAAGCTCGTACCACGCGTCGGATCCCAGCTCGCGGGTAAGGGCGGCGGCGTGGCCCATCACGGCGGGGTCCAGCGAAGCTTCGCCGCAGGCCTCGCAGTAGACGGCGGGGATCCCGACCCCCCACGAACGCTGCCGCGACAGGCACCAGTCGGGACGCAGCCGCACCGCGTCGCGGATGCGGTTCTGGGAGCTGGGCGGCTCCCAGCGCACCTCGCTCTCGATCGCCGCCAGAGCGCGGTCACGATGGCCCCGGTGATCGATCATCATGAACCACTGCTTCGTCGCCCGGAAGATGACCGGCCGGCGGCAGCGCCAGCAATGGGGGTAGGCGTGGGTCAGCGTGGACTCGGCAACGAGGCGACCCTGCTGCCGCAGCCGGTCGATGATCTCGCGGTTCAGCTCGGGATCGATGACGTTGCGGCCGACGAACGGCTCCGCTCCGGCCGTGAAGCGCCCCGCCTCGTCCACCGGGCAAGCCACCTCGAGCCCGGCGCGCTGGCCGACGGTGAAGTCCTCCTTGCCGTGCCCGGGCGCCGTGTGGACCAGGCCGGTCCCGTCCTCCATGCTCACGAATGGCGCGCCGTCCACGATCGGGGCGTCGTTGCCCCAGGGCGCTTCGAAGATCAACCCCAGAAGGTCTCGACCCTTGAGCCGCGCGCACTCGGTGGGAGCCTTCCAGCCTGCGGCCTCGGCGACCGCGGTGACCCGCCCGGCGGCGAGCAGGAATCTTCGGCCACCGTCCTCCACGACGACGTAGTCGGCGCCCGGATCCACCATCAGGCCGCGATTGGCGGGCAGCGTCCAGGGGGTCGTGGTCCAGGCGAGTGCCTCGGTGGGGCCGCCCAGCACACCCTTGGGGTCGCTGCGCAGCGGGAACGCCACGAAGATGGAGGGGGAGGGGTCGTTCTCGTATTCGATCTCGGCCTCGGCGAGCGCGGTGCGGTCGGTCGGGCACCAGTGGATCGACCTGAGGCCCCGCTGCACGTAACCGTCGGCCGCGAGCAGCGCGAAAGTCTCGAGGATCTCGGCCTCGAAGGCCGCGTCCATCGTGAGGTAGGGGCGCTCCCATTCGCCCCAGATGCCGAGGCGTTCGAACTCGGTGCGCTGCACCGCCACCCACTCGGCGGCATAGGCCCGGCAGCGCTTGCGCAGCGTGACACGGTCGGGCTGCTCGCCCAGCTTGCGGAACTCCTGGCCCACCTGGGTCTCGATCGGCATGCCGTGGTTGTCCCAGCCCGGCACGTAGGGCGAGTCGAATCCCAGCAGCGAGGCGCTGCGGACCACCGCGTCCTTCCACACCTTGTTGGAGGCGGTGCCCATGTGCAGATGGCCGTTCGAGTAGGGCGGCCCGTCGTGGAGGAGGAACACCGGACGCCCACGGCGAGCGTCGCGCAGCTTGCGGTAAAGCTCGCGCTCGGCCCACCAGGCGAGCCGCTCGGGCTCGCGCCGGGGCAGGTCGGCCTTCATGGGGAACTCGGTGCGCGGCAGGTTCAGCGTGTCGCGGTATCCGGCCATCCACCCCTCCTGGCGACCCTGCGACGAGAAACGAAAACGCCCCGACGGTCTTCACCGTTGGGGCGACGGGGTCGCACCGTCCCCGGCTCGCTCGGATGCGCCTCGTACGCGTACTCGTCCCCGTCACAGACTCAGAATCGATGTTCGGCACGATGCCACGGGGTTGTGGTGGCGTCAAGCGATGGGGCGGGCAGGGGCCATGGCTGATGTTCGGCTACGGTCCGCGGGGGCACCTTCCGTCGCGGGGACCCCGCTTCGCGGCCCCGCTCGTCGGGCGCCCCCGCGAAACGCAGCCTCGGACCTGTGGCCGAATCAGGCGGAGCCAGTTAGTAGCCCTTGCTCTCCCGCCACGAGAGCGTCACGAACTGGCCGCCGTACTTGGCGATGGTCTGGGAGATCGCCTCCTCGCTGAAGAGGATCGTGCAGCTGCCATTGGCGATCTTAATCCGGCTCTTGCCCTTGCAGATGACCGAGCCGAGGATCCAGCAGGTGCCGTTGATGTTCAGGTTGCCCTCGATGTAGACCAGCCCGCGGAAGACGAAGTTGCCGTTGATGGCGAGGTCGCCATCCACGTAGAGCAGCCCTTCGCCGATTCCGCTGTTGTACTTGAAGATCCCCGAAGCGTCCTGCGATGTGCCGTTGTTGTCGAGATAGTAGATACCCTGGGGGTTGGCGGGCTCGCTGCTGACCGGGGCGCCGACCCACGAGAAGAACTCGGCCTGCCCCATGCTCATCGCGTCCCAGGGACCGGAGTAGAACCCGACTTGGCTGGGATCGATGGCCGGTGTCCCCACCTGGGTCGACGAGCCCCCGCTGGTGACGGTGCCGCTGCTCCACGCGCCGGGCATGTTGCCGAAGCCCAGCTCCCATGGGTTGCATGGTACCGGAACGCCCGTGTAGGCCGGGGTGCCGATGTCGTGGTTGAACCCGCAGACCTGCGAGTTACCCGAGAAATCGATGCCCTTATCGGTCGCGAGCGCCCCCTTGGCGTTCACGTTGATGGGTTTCTGGATGACCTCGGCGACAATCTTCCGGAACGCGGCCCCCTTGCGGCCGGTGCTGGTGACCACGAAGATCGGGAGGCCGCTGGTGGTCTGGATCGCGGGGTTCTTGTTCGGGTCGTACTTGTAGATGACCGTCTGCGCCGCGTCGGTCTTGTAGCTCACGGTCAGCACGCTGTCCGCCTTGCCCGCGGTCGTGTACGCGAGCCAACCGCCCACCGGCTGACTGGTCGCCAGCGCGACCGAGTCGACGCCGAGCACCGGGACGTTGCCGGCGGTGGTGTTGAAGATCTGGGCGACCTGCCTCGCGTTGGTGTTGGTCGGGATGTCCCCGGAGCGGATGCGGGCGACCGCCTCCGCCAGGCCGGCCTCGGCGATGTTGAGCGCCTGGATCTGCCGGGTGCTGAGCGCGGAGACCTTGGTCTCGACGTTGACCGTCATCAGAAGCGTCACCGACAGCAGCGAAATGACCAGCAGCACGAGCAGCGCCATGATCAGCGCGACGCCGCGCTCGTTGCGCAGCGTGGCGGGCGGATGCGACATGATCGTGGCCCTCATCGGACGTAGACCACCAGAGCGCCGGTGGTGGCGGTGACTTTGACCCCGGTGGCCAGATCGGTGAGATAGGGAGGAGACGGGAGCGCAGGCCTGACCCCGTAGTTGTAGTTGCCGGTGGTGACCGCCGGGACCATGTTGATGACCGAGCCGCCCGAGGGGTCGCCGCCCAGCGCCGGGATCTTGCCGGAGTCGCAGAAGTAGATGCGAACACCGCCCACGTAGCTGCTCATGCTGGCGCGATAGCCCACCGCCAGGTCGCCGCGCACGGAGCCGCCAAAGTCCGCGGTCGCCAGGGACATGACGACCCCGGGCGCGCTGACCTCGCGGTCCTTGTCGAACTTCCAGGTGACCCCGTCGTACTTGTTGCCCCACTGCATCAGATTGCCCTGTGAGAGGCTGTGCTGGGTGCCGACGATCGCGTCCTTCAACCCGTCGCCGTCGATGTCGAAGCACACCAGCGACGTGACCGCATCCTGGTCCAGGTCGTAGCCGCACTGGTAGACGAAGCGGGCGCTGTCGACGTTGCTCACGTGCTTGAAGAACATCAGCTGGCCGCTGTAGGTGCCGGTCCGGGTGCCGACCGCGAGGTCCTTCAGCCCGTCCCCATCGAAGTCGGCGAGCGCCATCGCCGTGACCTCGCCCAGCTTGTTGCCGGGGATCAGCCCGTTGGGCGGGTAGGTCTCGCGGCGGGTGAAGGTGGGCACGTTGGCATTGCTGTTCTCCCACACTTCGATGGTTCCCTGGTTCGCAGTCGGCGACTTGGTGCCGACGATGAGATCGGGCATGTTGCCGCCGGCGCACTGGTAGGTGAGGAGCGACTGGACGTCGCCCATGTCCAGCGTGCGGTAGGCGAGGTTGGCGCTGGTCGGCAGGTACCCTTCGTTGTTGTTGGTATTCTGGACCAGCCAGATGAAGAAGTTGCCGCTGGCCGCGTTCAGCGTGCCGGTCGCGACGTCCGGCCGCTGGCGCCAGGTGGCGGTGTTGTCGAGCGTGTCCACCGCGATGCTCAAGACCGAGGACTGCGCCGTAAAGCTCCGCGTCGGGTTCGAGTCGAAGATCGGCGTGTTGTTATATTGGTTGAACCAGGTCGAGATCTGGTCGGCGCCGGTCGCGTCCGCGCCCAGGATCAAGTCGGTGTCGCCGCGCCCGTTCTCGGGCTTGTTGCCGGATCCGTCGGCCTCGATCAGGTCCGTGCTCGCGAGGCTCAGCACGCGGCTGGCGGTGAGCTTGATGACCTGGTAGCCCACCTCGCCGAAGTTGTTCCCGGTCCTGATCTCACCGGTGTTCAGGTAGAAGGGGCCGATGCTCGTGGAGCTGGTGGGGAAGAAGCCCGGCTTGACGATGGTCATGATGTAGTAAGGAGGCGCGGGCGAGAGGCGCTCGGGGGCGGTGATATCGAAGTCCCCACTGGCGTCGGTGTACTGCCAGCCGACCACGGTGGTGCCGGCGTCGGGCGTGACGGCCACGTACACCCCTTCGAGTCCCAGCTCGCCGGTGTCGAACGTCCCATCCCGATCGTTGTCCACGAACACCTTGCCACGGACCTTGCCCGTTCCGGAAGTGCTGAAACCGAAACTGTAGGCGGCCGACCCGCCGTCGCTCATCACGCCGGTCTCGGGGTTGAGCGTCGTGGGAACCATAAAATCGGGGGCGGTGGCTGTGACCGTGTACGGGCCGACCGGGGCGAAGTTCGTCGCGTAGCCGCTGTTGTTCGTGTACTGGACGTCGGACCCCGGCGTCACGGTGACCTTGGTCAACGAGAGGATGGTGTCACCGACCACATCGTACGTGGCATCGCCGTCCACGTCTTGGTAGGTGAAGGAGGTGATCCAGCCGCCCGCGGCCGCGGTGTCGGCGAACGAATGGGTCGCGGCCGGACCGACCGTGACCACGAAGCTGTCGGGATTGGTGTACACACCGTAGCCCGGCGGCGGGACGTGGCGGAGGGTGTAGGTGCCGGCATTCGGCTTGAGGAGGAAGTAACCGTTCACGTCGGTGACCGTGGACATGACGCCGAGCCTTACCGGCGCGCCCGCGAGTCCCGGCTCGCCGGCATCTCGGCCGCCGTTCTCGACGATGTTGTCGTGGAAGACGTGGCCGTCGACGTTGTAGGTCGGCGCCCCGAAGTTCGGCACGTTGCGCATCGAGTTGACCTCGGTCGTCAGACTCGTCGTGGCGAACACGCCGCGACTGTCGGGGCGGGAGCTGCCGGCTGTGACGTTGACCTCCACCCGCTCGATTTTGCCTAACTGGGCCACTGGGATCGGACCCGAGGACCAATCCCACTTCGTGCTGCTGCCCGTCAGGTACACGTTGAACAGCGCCGGCACGCCGGCGCTGGCGGGTTTCTGCACCAGCGCGACGCGCTCGGTCATGCCCCAGTTGAATCCCGCCGCGTTGCCGACCGAGTCGCCGTAGACTTCTCGGACCAGGATATAGTCATTCCGATTCGGGGTGCGCATCGCGTCGACCCCGTCCGCGTCCTGCCAGTCCAGAGAGTCCGCCTTGCCGTCGTTGTTGACGTCCAGCGTCCAGCGGATGGTCTCGGCGCCGCGCCGGTACTTGATCGGCGGTTGCCACGCCGTCCCGTTGAGCGGGTTGGGCCTCGGCCACCCGGTCGGCTGGTACGCGTGCGGCACCCCCATCGGCTTGTCGGGAAGCGAGTCCGGCCACGGGGAGAGGTTGGCGTTGATGAGCACCTGGAGCGAGTCGATGTAAGCGATGGGTGGCTGCGGCGTCCCCCAGTCGAGGTCCGCGCCGTAGCCGGCGCTGCGCAGGTCGCGGGTCAGCATGTCGATCGCGATCCGCGCGCCCTGTGTCGATTCGACCCGGTTCGAAGTCGCGGTCTTGCTCCGCTGGGCGGCGTACATCACGGTCATGAGCACGACCATCACCGCGGCCAGCACGGTGAGGGTGATCATGAGCTCGATCAGGGTGAAGCCACGGCGGTCCGTCGCGCGGGGCCAGGAGTGTATACGAGATGCCGGACGGGTGCGCATCAACTTACCGCCTCAGGTACGTGGTGGACTGCACGGATCGCGCGCCCATGAAGGTCCATGCCACCGTGACCGTGACCTTCTTGAGATTGTCGAGCGGCGCGGGAAGTGTCGAGATGACGTAGAAGCGCTGCCATTTGCCGGTCGCGCCGAGCGCCTCGGTCGCAGAGCCCGCGGGGTGGCGGCCGCTCGTCAGGGCGGGGTCGGACCAGGGGAGCCGGTTCATCTCCTCGATCTTCTCCTGCGCGTAGTAGGTGCCGGCCGTCATCATCCGGTCACTCACCTGGGCACGCGCCCCGGCCGGGAACAGCTGGGCGACCGCGAGGATCCCGAGCGAGAGCACCAGGAGCGCGATCATCAGTTCGATCAGCGAGGCGCCGCGTTCGGCGTGGCGGGTCGTCACCGTGTCGTGGGTCATGGGTCGCTACTTGGTGAGCACCAGACCGGAGGTGAGGTAACTGACCGTGTCCCGATTGCCGCGCGCGTCCCGCAGGATGACCATGCCCGAGAAGTCGATACGACCGTCCTTCATCATCTTCGGGTGGGCGCCCCAGGAGTAGAAGGTGATCCCGCGCGGGAGCTTCCACTTGCCGTTGGCGGGGATGAACCCGCTCGGGTAATGAATGTGGTAGTCGGAGTTCATGAAGTTGGGCGCCCAGTGCATCGGCTGCTCCATCTGGATGGACATCGCCTTCTCGCGGGCGAGGCGGAGCTGCGCGGCGAGGTTCTCGGTGGATCCCTTGAGCTTGTGACTCGCCGAGATGCCCTGGAAGGCCGGGATGCTGAACGCGAACAGCATGCCGAGCACCAGGATGGTGATGGCCATCTCGACCAGCGAGAATCCGGATGTACGCGTTCGGCTCATGGCAAAGTGTCCCCAACGAGATAAGCAGCGCGTGTGCCACGCGGGACGGCGTGGCGCTTCGGGTCGCTCACGGAAGGCCATCGGCCATGCGTGCCTTCGACTTGAGCGGTTCGGGCGGCGCGGCCGCGGAGCGTACCGAGCGCCGTACGCGCTTTCGCGCCGAACGCATCGTGCAATGCGTCGTGCGGGGGAGGATGTCGAGTCGCGGCTAAACTCAGCCGGCGGGTGTGGGCACCTTGGGGCGTCGGGCAGGGCGGCGGGGTCCGGGGCTCTGGGATCTGGCCGGGGGATCGCCGGCCAGGTCGGCGAGGACCAGGCACATCTCGGCGCGGGTCGGCCCTCGATCGCGATCGTTCCCGAGCGACTCTGGTTCGCGCCCGGGCGCGTCGTTCCGAAGCTCCCGACGGCCGTCCATCCGGCGGATCTCGCCCGGCACCGGGCTCCAGGGCAGGCGCAGCCCCAGGTCCCGCGCACGCGGGAGATCCCTCACCAGGTCGGCCCAACTGAGCGGAGCACCCGGGTCTCCCCGGGCGTCCTCCGGGAGCAGACGCAACCCGACCAAAGCCGCGCGCAGGCTCTCCGCACTCGCGGGGACGCTTGCGAGCGGATGCCGGGTCGCGAGCAGGAGGGCCCGCCACCACTCGGCGCGGGAGGGCCGCCGATCGGCTTCGGCACCGGGGGGGATCAGGGCCGCGCACTCGGCCCATTCCAGGTAGGGCCGCGACCAGAGCGTATCGGCGCGGGGCGTGCAGAGGCGCGCGGCCACGAACGCAAGCGGGTCGACGGCCGGCGCGTTCTCCCAGCGTGCGCGCGGATCCACCGGCGTCCGAACCTCGAAATGGAGATGCGGCGAGGTCGCGCGACCGGTCATCCCGACCTTGCCGATCACGCGTCCTGCCGCGACGAACTCCCCCCTCTCGACGGTCACCGATCCGGGCGCCAGATGGGCGTAGACGCTGTAGACCAGTACGCCTTCGGCGAGATGATGGGCGAGCACGACGTGCCGACCGTAGCCGCGATTCCACCCCTTGCTGCCGACCTTGACGACCATTCCGCTGCCGGCCGCGCGGACCGGCCCGCCACCGCGTCCGTTCGAGAGGTCGGCGCCCTGGTGCCCCCGATCCTTCGCGGTGGATTCGATCACGCCGCGCATGGCGCGATAGCCGGCGCCACTGTCCGAGGGGGCGGAGGAAGAAACGTAGGGATCGCCGACCGGGTGGAGCCAGCTCCCGCTCCAGCCCCACCGTGAGGACACCTCCCCGGGCATGGGCAGGATTCCCGCCAGAAGCACCGGGCCCGCCACCGCGAGCAGGCCCGGGATGCGCAAGCGCGGGTCGGAGAAGGGAAAGGTCGAACGGGGCCGCGAAGCGGGGTCCCCGCGACGGAGAGTGGCCCCCGTGCCTCCGCCGAACATTACCGAATCAGGCGAGTCCACTATCAGCGCAGCACCACCAGCCGGGCGGCGAGCGCGACACCGTCGCGTACGCGGGCGAAGTACACGCCGCTTCCCCACCCGCGCGTGATCGTCCCCGGGATCTCGGCGGACAGTCCATCCGCGTGGGGGACGAGCAGGGTCGAGACGACCCGGCGGCCGACCAGGTCGAAGATCTCGACAACGTTCCCGGGATCGGGTGCATCGCCCGCGAGTCGAAGCACGAGTGTGGAACCCGCGCGCAACGGGTTGGGGCCGAGCCGCAGGTCGAAGCGCGTGGGGAGGCGGAAGGGGTCGGGCGCCGCGAGCGTGTTGTTCGGCATGAACCGACGCCGCTCGAAGAGCCGATCGGCTTCGATCGTGGGCAGGAAGTAGAGGACCGAGACCTCATCCTCGCGGCCCGGCACGATCATCGGGCGGGCGGCCGCCCCTTCTGAGACCAATGTGATCTCGGTGCTGCCGTAGTCCCACCCACGGTCGGGGTGCCGGCGCCTGTAGCGCACCTGGGGGACGCCGCCGTTGACGGTGATGAACGCCATGTGCACGCTTAGCCCTTCGTCGACGCGCACCACCGGATTCTGGACGCTCTCGCCACCCGAGACGATCACCGAATCGCTCGGCGAAGGGGCGCCGCCGCCCGGAGGGCGCCTCTGGTACCGGATCTGGTTCACCCCTCCCGATCCGCTCGCCTGCCAGACGACATGCACCGCACCGGTCGCGTCGGCGCAGGCGTCGATGGCGGGCTGGGCGAAGCTGCTCACCGCGACCGGTTGCGGCGAGGATAGTCCGGTCGAAGGACCGTACCTCGCGTATCGGACCGAGGTGGGCGACGTCGCCCGGTCCGACCAGAAGATGTGCGAAACCCCGTCGGGCTCGACGGCAACCACCGGCGCATCGGGGGATCCGGTCGTCGAGCTGACCGTCAGGGGCATCCCGAAGGGCGAGTAGTAGGTGAAGGTCATGAAGCGCACCTGCGGCGAGGCGCCCTCGGTGTACAGCCAGGCGAGGTGAACCCGGCCGAACCGGTCGACCCCGACGCTCGGGTAGCGCGCATCGCCCGCCGAGTCGGTGAGCCGCCGCTCGAGTGACCAGACACCCCCAATGCGCGAACGGTAATACAGCTCGCCCGCGCCGTGGCGCGTATCGCTCCAGATCACGACCAGATCGCTGCCGCCGGGCAGGGCCGCGATGCTCGGGTCGGTCGCGGACCCCGGGCTCGTGCTCACCTGGATCGGATCGACCCATGCGCCGAACCGGGACCGCGAACGCAGCACGATCTGAGGCCGGCCGGCGCGCCGTTCGCTGATCGCAGTGACGACCGTCCCGTCCGCCATGGAGAGGGCCCGGTTGGCCGCCCCCGACGGCCAGATGGGGTTGAAATCGCCGATGATCGCGCTGGCCGGTGGCTCCCAACCGGGGGCCCTCACCTGAAGTTGGTAGCGTACGTGATCGCCCACCTGCTCGATCTGCCGCAGGGCGATGTTCGTGACCGCGCCCCGGATCGAGCGCGTGCTCGGAATCGTCTCATCGTCGAACTGCGTGCGCGCCAAGGACCCGGGGAACGGATCCTTGCTGTCTCCGCGGTTATGCCCCAGCACGAGGTCGTTGAGCCCGTCCGCTTCAATCAGACGCAGCCCCCGCGTGTCCCCGTAGTTGACCCGATTCGAGGCGACCGCGACCGGGGTCATCACCTTCTCATCGACCTGGTAGACGATCAGTCCCTCCGCGGGGACATTCCGATCGAAGCTCTCGCGCTGGCGATTCTCGATCAGGAAGTACTCGGAATTCGCTTCGCCCTGGAACCAGAACTCCACGATCGGAGCGCCGCCGGCGAGCGAACTCTGGACCATGAGCGTGTCGTTCACCGGACGGATCGACTCCCGCCAGCCGAGCCACCGCAGCGGCCAGGCGCCCAGGTGGGACGGGAACTCCGGGGAGACCCCGTCGGTCCCGTAGCTGCCGGTGCCCATCAGCGACCAGTTGCCGGGTCCCGTGTTGGCTCCGCCCCCGAGATTGCTGGTGTCGTAGAGATCCGGCAACCCCAGGGCGTGGCCGAACTCGTGGCAGTAGACACCGATCTCGGTCAGTTGGCTGGGCCGGATCGCCGAGTGCTCGGGCAGGACCGAGAACCGGTCGACGCGGATGCGGATCGCCGGCGCGCCGGGCCGCGGGGTGTGGGTCTCAAACGATCCACCGCCCGGCCAGGAGGTGAGCCGCGATGTGACCGACCACAGGTTGTCCGCGGCGAGGGTCGCCTCGCCCGGGAACCCCGAGTGCACCACCCACAACATGTCGACGAACCCGTCGTTGTCCTGGTCGAAGGGGCGCCAGTCCACGGAGGTGTCGGCGTACTGGAGCGCCGCGCTCACGAATCCATACATGTTCCGCGGCGCTGAGTTACTGAGACCCCAGTTGTTGTTGGCGTAGTAGTTCTTTGCTTGCGCCAGGGAGAGCGAGGCGACCACCTTGCCGACCACCCGGATGCGGTTCCCCGAGACCCAACGGTAGTAGTCGAACACCGAGCCCGTCGACGTGACCCCGGTGGTGTCGAACAGTGTCCGATCAAAGTACTGGGCCGGAGTGGCGCCGCTGTAGATGGTTGTACCGAGCGGCTGATCCGAGAACCCGACCAGGATGACCGGGATGTTCCACGCGGTCTGGACTGCGCTGGTCCCGAGCCGGTCGGTGCGGAGGGGCAACTCGAACAGCCGGGCATCGAACGCCTGAGAGACTTCGGGCGGGATGCTCCCGGCGGGGGAGGGCATCACTGCGGCTGCCGGCATCGCCAAGGCGCCCATCCAGATGAGCACAAACGCTGCGCGCGGCAGGTGATCGGATACGCTCAGCACATGACTCCAGTGCCCGGTGGGCCAGCCCAGCCCGCATCTACTATCGAGGCTGGGAGCGGCCGGGGTCAAGCGCAACCTTGGCGCCTCATTTGATCGCCGTGTAGGTCGTTCGAGACGGAAATAGCGCCGGGCCATGGCTCGAGGGCCGACCGGGACGCCCGGGAACCAGGTTTCGCGGCGCGCGGCAGGTGTGCTAGCGTCAGCGTTTCGTGCCTCCTACCACCCGCCGAGCTCTCGACGTCAGCCGCTTGCTGCTCCTCGCGCTTGCCGTCGCGCTGACCGGGGTTCACCCTGCCCCGGCCCTGGCGCTCGATCTGCCACCCCTGCGGAGCGACGGCCCGCCGTTCTTCACGGCCGATCTTGCGGTCTCGCTGGACCGCGACCAGCGTCCGGGCCTCTCGGTGTCCATCACCGTGCCCTACCAGGGCCTCGAATGGGTCCAGTTCGAGGGTCCCGCCGGAGCGCCCCGATATGGCGCCGGGGTCGAGTTCACCGTCATCTTCGAAGCGCGGCACGACAGCGAGCAGCCCGGCGATGCCTGGGAGCGGCGGCTGGCCGTCGCGGGTTTCTCCGAGACTCGGGCGTCCAACGCCGCCGTGGTAGAGAAACGCACGTTCGCCTTACCGCCCGGAGGCTACAAGGTGCGGATCGGGGTGCGGGACCTTAACTCGGGCGCTCGCTCGGTCGTCCGTGAGAAGCTCACCGTGCCCGATTTCGCCCGCTTGCCGGTCGGGTTCGCCGACCTCGAACTGGGCGTGGTCGATAGCGCGGGAGGCTTTGGGACCGTGCCGACGAGGCGGTTCGGCGTCGAGGTCGGGAAGATCGGCGCCCGGGCCTCGTTGTTCGATCGCCGGGAAGGGGCCTGGCCCCGCCGCTATCCGCTCCAGTACCGCATCCGGGCTGACGACGGAGAGGTGGTCGTGACGGGCAGCCAGGAGGTCTCGCTCGCCGCCTCCGGGGAGCCGGTGGTCATCCGGCCATCTGCGTCTGACCTCTTCCTCGGCAACTACGTATTCGAGGTCGAGTTGGTCGAGGGCAAGTCGCGCTGGCGTGTCGAGCGCGCGTTTGAGGTCGATGAGAGCGGGCCCCCGCGGGGTCGGGAGTTCACGCGCATGCTCGAGCCGCTGGCGTACATCGCCACGCCCGAAGAGCTGGACTGGCTCCGCGCCCTGCCGCCGGAACAGCAGGCGCAGGGCTGGGATGAGCTCTGGCGGCGGCGCGACCCGACGCCCGACACCCCGCGCAACGAGATGCAGCTGGAGTTCTTCCGGCGGGTGCGGTACGCGGAGCGCCATTTCCAAGGCTTTGGCCCCGGCTGGCGCTCGGACATGGGGCGTATCTACATCAAGTTCGGGCCCCCGGATCAGATCGAGAACCGGCCCTCGTCGCTGACCACCCCGCAGATCGAGATCTGGTACTACAACCAGCCGTATCGGCGGCTGGTGTTCGGGGATCGCGAGGGATTCGGGCGCTACACCCTGATCAACCCCGCGGTCGAATGACCCGGACCCACGCGCCGGCCTCCGGTATCGTCACGCTTGCGGCTCTCGACGTACGGCGCCGGCCGGATCATGCCAGCGAGATGGGAAGCCAACTCCTCATGGGGGAGGTCGTCCGCGTGATCCGCCGCTCGGCAGGCGACCGGTGGTACCTGGTGGAGAACGTAGCGGACCGCTATCGGGGCTGGGTCAGGGCATGGGGCGTGCTGCTCGCCGGGCCGCGACCGGTTGCCCATTGGCGGAAGAGGGCCCGGGCCCGGTCGACCGCCCTTTGGAGCGAGGTGAGGGAATCTCCCGGACGTGGTCCACTCGTTACCCCGCTCTTCTGGGGAGCCCGCGTCATCGCTGGGCCCCTTCACGGACGCTTCCGCCGGGTCGAGCTGCCGGACGGCGTCCGGGGCTGGGTGGACGCGCGATGCCTCGCGACCGGCCGGCGGGCCGCCCGCCCGCTCCTGGAGCGCGTGCGGGGGCTGCTGGGCGTTCCCTACCTGTGGGGCGGCCGCACGCCGGCGGGAATGGACTGCTCGGGTTTGGTGCAGCTGATCATGGCCGAGCACGGCCATCGCCTCCCACGCGACGCGGCGGATCAGGAAAGATCCTGCCGCCCACTGGGGCCCCGGCGACGACCCCGGCCGGGGGATCTCGCGTTCTTCGGCCCCCCTGGGGCTCCGGCGGCTCATGTCGGGCTCATGATCGGTGAGGGGGTGTATGTCCATGCCAGGGGCCGGGTACGTGTGAACAGTCTTGACATCTATAACAAACTGTACGATATAGAGTTAGGCTCTCAGTTTAGGAGTATTCGGAGCCCCGGTCCCCCGGCGTCCGGCGCCCCCTAGGCCCGCCTCCGGAGGGGTCCCACATTCCTGTTGACAGGATTCCCTGGTGCTCCTTACCCTGCCGTGGGCGTTTGCCAGGATCCTTCCTATCCATAGGAGGTGTGGTCCTGGTTTCATCGTGTGCTCCATCCCAAGGATGCGATGGAGCCTTTGTCATGCGGCACTGAACCGATGCAATCCTGCGGCGAAAGGGGGTGGGGCTCCGAGAGAAACCGCGTTGTAGTCCACAGGCCACGTTCTTCGGCTTGACTCTGCATCGTGGCTTCGAAGCTCTTGTCAATCACACGGAGGCAGTAACTCATGATGAACCGTCGTAATGCGAAGATCCTCGTCCTCGGCGCGGCGCTGGCGCTCGCGCTCCCGGCTGT
>CAYONG010000229.1:0-33041 GCA_964405235.1 uncultured bacterium
GAGCGCCCCGACGGACAGGCCGGCGCCGAGAACCGTTCGCGACCGATCTACCCCGAGGCACGGCGAAGCTGGCCGCGCGGGCCCGGGGAGCCGGGCGGACGGGCGCAAGGCGGACGGGCGCAGGGTGGTCCTGCCCGCCGCGGGCCGCCACGCGGCCCCGGACGTGTCGATGGTCGTCGCAATGGCCCCTCCGATCCGCGCGCCCGCCGCCCGTACTCCAATGCCCGGCCGGGCCCCGACCCCGGCGAGGAGCACGAATCGGACGAGGCCACACCCGCGCTGCCTTCCAACCCGCGCGAGGCGGCGCTCAAGATCCTGCACGCCTCCGACACGCGCAGCGCCTTCAGCGACCGGCTGCTGGACGGCGCGCACGCGCGCGGCGCCGGAGCCCAAGACCCGCGCGATCAGGCCCTGATGCACGAGCTGGTCAAGGGGACGCTTCGTTGGCGCGGGCGGATCGACTGGGTGCTCGACCGGCTGGTGCACATCGGCTTCTCGCAGCTACCGCCGTGGATCAAGAACATCCTGCGCATGGGGGCCTACCAGATCCTGTTCCTCGACCGGGTGCCGGTGCACGCGGCGGTGGACGAGTCGGTCAAGCTGGCGAACGAATACGGACATCCGGGCACCGCGGGCCTCGTGAACAGCGTGCTGCGCCGGCTCGCCGAGGAGAAGGACACGATCGCGTGGCCTGAGGGGGACGATGTCGAATCGCTCGCCGCCTGGGGCTCGCATCCGCGCTGGCTGGTAGAGCGCTGGCTTGCGCGCTTCGGCGTTGAGGCGACGCGAGCGCTGATGCTGGCCGACAACCGGCCGATCCCGGTCGGCTTGCGCGCCAACCTGCTGCGCGGCACGCGCGAGCAGCTGATCGAGCGTCTGGCCGCCGAGCAGGTGACCGCGAAAGCGGCGCGCTTCTCGCCCGACCTGGTATGGATCGAGGGCAACCATCCACTCGCGGGGCTGGCCGCGTTCAAGCAGGGCCTGTGCACTGCGCAGGACGAGAGCGAGGCGCTGGTCGGCCGCCTGGTCGCGCCGCAGCCGCACGAGCGCCTCCTCGACCTGTGTGCGGCGCCGGGCGGCAAGTGCACGCACATGGCCGAGCTGATCGGCGATGAGGGCGAGGTGTGGGCGATGGAGAGCAACGAGGCGCGGGTCCCCTCGCTCCAGGGCACCGTGGACCGGCTCGGCGCGCGCTCGGTGCACGTCGTGCACGGCGACGGGCGCACCTACACGTTCCCGATGCCGTTCGACCGCGTGCTGGTGGATGCGCCCTGCACCGGTCTCGGCGTGCTGGGACGTCGAGCGGATGCCCGCTGGCGCAAGGACGCCGGGATGCTGCGCGAGATGCCGCCGATCCAGCTCGAGCTACTGGCCGCAGGCGGGCGCCGCGCGCGCCCGGGCGGCGTGCTGGTCTACAGCGTGTGCTCTTTCGAGCCCGAGGAGACCACCGAGGTGGTCGAGGACTTCCTGCGCGACAATCAGCAGTTCGTGCTCGAGAGCGCGGCCGGTCTGCTCCCTGACGAGGTGGTGGACGAGAACGGATTCATGCGTGTCTATCCCCACGTGCACGGCTGCGACGGCGCCTTTGCGGCACGCTTTCGCCGGATATGAGCCCGCGCAACCGGCTGCGCACCCGCTACGAGCCGGCGGCGCCGTCCGCGCCTGCTACGCCGGGTGCCCCTATCCCGGCGCCGGGGCCGGGGGACTCACTCCTCGCGGGGGCCCGTCGCTTCGCTCCAGCCCCGCTCGTCGCGAGCCCCCCGGCCCCGGCGCCTGCGGCTGAGCCGATATCGTCTTCGGCCGACGCGTCGGTGCCCGGACGTCCTTCTGCGGAGGTGATCGCGGCCTGGGCGGAAGCGTTCGAAGCGCCGGCCGGCGTTGAGGCCCAGCCCGCGGCGGGGGCCGCGGTGCGGCGGGCGATGGGCCACAAGCTACGGTCGGTTGCGACGCTGGGCGTTCTCGCAGTGCTCGCGTTCGCCACGGGGCTCGTCGTGTTCAACAATCTCGTCATGCCGCGGCTCATCCACGGGATCGGACAGGTGACGGTGCCGGACCTCACCAACCTGACGGTCGAGCAGGCCGAGCAAGTGCTGCGACCGCTCAGGCTCCAGGTTTCGCGCTCCGGGGAACGCTTCGATCCCGCCGCACCGCGCGGGTTCGTGATCGCCCAGGAGCCGGGCGCGGGCAGCACCGTGCGCGGGCGCAAGCGCATCTCGGTGGTGGTGAGTTTGGGGGAGGAGTTCAGTTCGGTGCCCGAGCTGTTCGGCGAGTCGGTGCGCTCCGCGCGGATGCTGATCGAGCGGGCCGGGCTGCAGCCAGGGAGCATCGTCCAGGCGCCCTCCGAAGAAACCGGCGAGGGCATGGTCGCGGCCTCGGACCCGGGCGCCGAGACTGTTCTGATGCGCAACACCCCGGTGCACCTGCTAGTCTCGACCGGCGCGGGAAGCGAGAGCTTCGTCATGCCCGACCTGCTGGGCCGCGAGATCGCCAGTGTCCGCCGTCAGCTCGAAGCGCTGGGGTTCCGCATCGAGCGGTCGGGCGCCCAGACCTCGGTCGGGACCATCGTCTCCGAGAACCCGCCGCCCGGCTCGCGAATCACCCGGGCGAACGTCATCCAGCTCACAGCTTCGGGCCGGATCATCCGCTGAGGGTGCGAGCGTGAAACACCCCATGTCCCCGCCCATCGCCGCGCCCAGCATCCTGTCCGCCGATTTCTCCCGGCTGGGCGAAGAGCTGGCGATCGTGGATCCGGCGCGCGACTGGGCGCACTGCGACGTGATGGACAATCACTTCGTCCCAAATCTCACGTTCGGCCCGCTGCTGGTCGCCGCCGTGCGCAAGCTGACGCCCGCGCTGGTGGACGTCCACCTGATGATCGATGAGCCGGCCCGCATCGTCCCGGCGTTCCGCGAGGCGGGCGCCGATCTCATCACCGTCCACCTCGAGGCGTGCGCCGACATCGCCGCGACGCTGGCCTCCGTGCGCGCGAGCGGCGCACGCGTCGGGCTCGCCCTGAAGCCCGGGACACCGCTGGCCGCCGCCGAGCGACACCTTGCCGATCTCGATCTGCTGCTGGTGATGACGGTCGAGCCCGGCTTCGGCGGCCAGGCGTTCATGGCCGACATGCTCGACAAGGTGAGCGCGGCGGCGGCCTGGCGTGCCGCGCACGGCGCCCGCTACCTGATCGAGGTGGACGGCGGTATCGCCCCCGAGACGGCACGGCAGGCGCGGGTGGCGGGGGCGGAGGTGTTCGTGGCGGGGCATGCGATTTTCCGGCAGAGCGACCCGCGGGCGGCGCTGGGGGGGCTCAGGCGTGCGATCGGCTGACGCAAGGGGGGGGGCCGTCCCGCAAATCGGAGTTCGCCGAGCCTCCGGTCGCATGGGCTAGGCTCTTGCTCCAAGGGTTTCATTATGGAACTGATCGGGCCTTAGGATGGCCTTCCTGCCAACGTATGCACTCTCATCTACCCGTCGCCCCAACCCTGTGCTAATGTGCGCGCTTCGCCGGACGGAAAGGGCCCGTGTTCGAAGCGCTTAGCGACCGATTGCAGGGGGTACTGAAGAAGTTGACGGGCCAGGCCCGTCTGACCCCCGACAACGTCCGCGAGAGTCTTCGGGAGGTGCGCAGGGCTCTGCTCGAGGCTGACGTGCAAGTCGCTGTGGCGCGTGACTTTGTCGCCCGAGTCGAGGCCCGGGCGGTGGGCAAGGACGTGCTGAACAGCCTCACCCCCGGGCAGCAGGTGGTGGGGATCGTCCGCGAAGAGCTTGAGAGCCTGCTGGGGAAGACCCCGGTCACGCTCGCCGGCTCGCAGCACCTGCCGACGGTCGTCCTGCTGGCGGGCCTTCAGGGCTCGGGCAAGACCACCTTCGCCGGGAAGCTGGCGCTGTGGCTGAAACAGCGCACGAAGCGAACGCTGCTCGCCAGCGCGGACGTTTATCGGCCCGCGGCGATCGAGCAGCTGGAGCGCGTGGCGGAGCAGGCTGGTGCCGGTTTCTGGCGGGCCCCAGACGGCACGCCGCCGGTCGAGATCGCAACGTCGGCGCTCGCCGAAGCGCGACGGCGCGGGTTCGATTTCCTGGTGCTCGACACGGCGGGCCGGCTGCAGGTCGACGCGGAGATGATGCGCGAACTTCAGGACTTGAAGCGCGCGAGCCGCGCGCATCAGGTGCTGCTGGTGGTGGATGGCATGACCGGCCAGGAGGCCGTGCGCATCGGCCAGACGTTCGCCGAGAGCGTGGGCGTGGACGGGCTGGTGCTGACCAAGATGGACGGCGATGCACGCGGCGGCGCCGCGTTGTCGCTGCGGCAGGTGACGGGCAAGCCCATCCTGTTCATGGGCGTCGGTGAGAAGCTGGACGGGCTGGAGGTGTTCCATCCCGACCGCCTCGCCGGGCGCATCCTCGGGATGGGGGACGTGCTCGGGCTGGTCGAGCGGGCGCGCGCGGTGGTGGACGAGAAGGACGCGGCGCGGCTTGCCGAGCGGGTGCGGAAGTCCGATTTCACGCTCGAGGATTTCCTCGAGCAGCTGCAGCAGATGAAGAAGATGGGCCCGATCGAAGAGCTCATGAAGATGCTGCCAGGAATGCCGAAGGCGGCCCTGGCGGAGGCCCGGCCGGATACCGATCGTCTCAAGCGCTACGAGGCGATCATGCAGAGCATGACGGTGAAGGAACGCCGGCACCCCCGGCTGATCGACGGGAGTCGCCGGCGGCGTATCGCGGCCGGGAGCGGCACCTCGGTGCCCGAGGTGAACCGGCTGCTCAAAGATTTCGATCAGGCGCGCGCGCTGATGAAGCGCCTGCGCCACGGTCCGCGCGGCTTGCCCGGAATCGGAAGCCTGCGCGGGCGCATGCGGTAGCACGAGGACGTCCCGGGACCCTAAGGCGGGGACCGGGCGAGGCCAGACCCTGGACGAGGAGAGAAACTCATGTCGGTGGTCATTCGCCTGATGCGGGCCGGTGCCAAGAAGCGGCCCTTTTTCCGGATGGTGGCTGCGGATTCGCGGCGTCAGCGCGATGGGCGCTTCCTCGAGATCCTCGGTCACTACAACCCGTTGACGAAGCCCTACGAGCTGGTCGTGCACAAGGACCGGGTCGAGTCGTGGATCTCCAAGGGCGCGCAGCCGTCCGAGCAGGTGGCATCGCTGTTGCGCTCGCTCAGCATCCCGCTGCACCCCGTGCCGGTCGTGAAGCCCGCGACGACCGAGGACGCGGCGCTCGGTACGCCCGCACCCAAGCCCGTGAAGAAGGCGAAGCCCAAGGTCGTGGCGAAGCCGGCCGCGAAGCGCACCACTGCGCGCAAGGTCTCGGCGCGCAAGGTCCAGAAGAAGGCCGCGCGCAAGACTGCCCGCAAGGCTGGGAAGCCGGCAGCGAAGAAGAAGGCGGCGAAGAAGGCCTAGTCTCAGGGTCGTCGGTTGGTCGGCCTAGGGGGGATCCGCGTCGGACGTGGGTCCCCCCCCGTTCATTCTTCTCTTGCGCCCATCGGCGGGCGCCGGCACTCCGCGGGTGACGGACCGCGAACCCCCCTTGCGGCTCCCGCGCGCTCTCAAGCATAGTCGCCGTCCATCCACCGGAGGATCCAAGGCGATGACGCTTCCCGCCAAGCTGCGAATCGGAGTGCGCGCCAACCGTCTCGCCATGACACTTGCGGACGAGGTGGTGGACGCGTTGCGCGGAGCCCATCCCAGCCTCGAGGTCGAGCTGGTCAAGATCGCGGGCAGCGGCGACCACGTGCATGACGGTCCCGCCTCGGGACCGGCGTTCACTCGCGACCTTGACGCCGCACTCGCCCAGGGCAAGGTGGATGCCGCCCTGCACGACCTGCCGGACCTCCCACTGGTGCGCCTCGACGCCTACGTGCTGGTCGCGGTGCCCCGTCGGCGCCACCCGTTCGAGGTGTTCCTCACCCGCGACGGCCGCATCCTCGACGAGCTGGACGAACGCGAGCGGATCGGAGGCTCGACCATGCTCCGCCGCGCCCAGATGCTGGCCTACCGCGAGGATCTCCGGGTCGTGGTCGCGAAAGGGAGCCTCGAGACCCACTGGAAGCAGCTCGAGGACGACCAGTTCGAAGGGCTGGTCATGGCGGCGACGGATGCCGAGCGCCTGGGGTGGCACGACCGGGTGAGCGAGATCTTCACCACCGAGGTCTGCGTCCCGACCCCGGGTCAGGGGGCGTTGGGCCTGGAAGCGCTCGCCTCGCGCAAGGACGTGATGGCGGCCTTGAAGGCGCTCGACGACCCCGACTCGCACCGCGCGGTGCTCGCGGAGCGCGCGTGGCTGAACGAGTTGGGCGGTGGCGACGACTTGCCGGCGGGGGCGCTGGCCCGGATCGAGAACGGCCACCTGGTCATGGAAGCGGTCGTGGTGAGCCCGGACGGACTGGAGATCGTGCGCGACGAGCTCGAGGGGCCCGCGGCCCAGGCCGAGACGCTCGGCGTCAAGCTGGCCGTGCGCATGCTGGAGCGTGGCGCGCGCGAGATCGTCGAGGCCGTCACGGACGAGCGCGCATGAACCGCGCGGTCAGACACCGCTGCCTCCCCGTGATGCGACGGAGGCTCGCCATTGCGATGGTCCTCGGGCTCGTGATGTCCGCGGGCGGATGCGGTGGGCGCGCTGCAGCCCCGGCACCGGCCGCTGCCGCCGAACGCGCGCAACTGCTGATCGATTCCGGCAATCAGGCTTACACCACCGGCAACTTCGGGCTCGCGGCGCGCCGGTACGCGGCGGCGGCGGTGATCCGGGAAGACGATCCGGCCGCCTACTACGGGCTCGGCATGGCGCTCTCGAAGCTGGGACGCGACGAGGACGCGCGCGCGGCCTATGCGCGGGCGCGCGAGCTCTCACGCAGGTGACACGGCGCGCGTGAGCGCGACCGCTCCAGAACCGGACCTCCGACGACATGCACGATCCCAAGTTCCTGAGACAGCACCGCGACAAGGTCGAAGCCGGCGTCGCCTTGAAGGGCGTGGTGGTGGACCTCGCGAACTACTATGGCCTCGAGGAACGGCGCCTCGCCGTGCTGCACGAGACCGAGCAGCTCAAGGCCCGCCGCAACGCCGCCAGTGAGGAGATCGCGGCGCGTAAGAAGCGCGGCGAGGACGCCGCTGCCGACATCGTGGCGATGCGTGGCGTGGGCGACCGAATCAAGGTCCTCGACGCCGAGCTCAAGACGCTAGAGGAGGAGAGCGAGGCGCTGGCGGCGTGGATCCCGAACCTGCCGCACCCTTCGGTGCCGCCCGGCAGCGGGCCCGAGCAGAACCAGCTCGTGCGCACCTGGGGCGAGCCGCCGCGCTTCGATTTCGAGCCCCGACCCCACTGGGATCTCGCGACCGGGCTCGGGCTGCTGGATTTCGACCGTGCCGCCCGCATCGCCGGCGCCGGATTCCTGCTCTTTACCGGGCAGGGCGCGCGCCTCGAGCGCGCGCTGATCAACTTCATGCTCGACTTCCACACCCGCCACCACGGCTACACCGAGGTCTCGCCGCCACACGTCGTGCGCCGCGCCGCCCTGTTCGGCACCGGGCAGCTGCCCAAGCTCGAGGGCGACATGTATCTCGTCGGGGAGGACGACCTGTTCCTCAACCCGACCGCGGAGGTGCCGGTGACCAACATTCATCGCGAGGAGATCCTCGAGCCCGGCATGGTGCCGCGCTACCTCACGGCGTGTTGCGCGTCGTATCGCCGTGAGGCGGGAACCTATGGTAAGGAGACGCGCGGGATGGTGCGCGTGCACCAGTTCGACAAGGTCGAGCTGGTCAAGATCGTCCCGCCCGAGACCGGCTACGACGAACACGAGAAGCTCGCACGCGATGTCAGCGACATCCTCGAGGCGCTGGAGCTGCCCTATCGCGTCATGCTGCTGTGCAGCGGGGACATGAGCTTCGCCGCCGCCAAGTGCTACGACTTCGAGGTGTGGTCCCCGGGGACCGGCACCTGGCTCGAGTGCTCGTCGTGCTCGACGTTCGAGGACTTCCAGGCGCGCCGCATGGGGATGCGATTCCGGCGCGAGGCGGGCGCGAAGGTGGAGTTCCCCCACACGCTCAACGCATCGGGGTTGGCGCTGCCGCGCACGTTTGCGACCCTGCTGGAGAACCACCAGACCGCGAACGGGTCGGTACGCATCCCGAAGGCCCTGCGTCCCTACCTGGACGGGCTCGCCGAGCTCTCCTTAGGGCGGGTGACCCCGTGACCCCAGGGGCCCCCGTGGCCCGCCGACCCGACCGCTCGCGCGGATCCTCCGAGCCCGCGGGGGCAGCTCCGGACATCTCCGGACCGCGGCTGCTCAAGGTCTACCTGTTCGTCGGCGGCAGTCTGTTGGTCCTGGCGGTGTTCCTGTTCACCTACCAGATGGTCAACGCGCTCTCGCGCGAGGTGGCGACCACCTCGCGCGTGCTGGCGCGCTTCTGCGCCCAGGCCTCGTTCCCGGCGGCGGCGGATCCCGCCCTGAGGAACATCCTCGCCGAGATGATCGCCGGCATCGACTTCCCGATCGTCATCACCGACAACGACACGATTCCGCGCGCGTGGCGCGCGGTCGGCATCAACCCCGCCCTGGTGGACACCGCGTCGATCGACAGCCTCACCCGCGGTCTGCCGATCGCTCCGGTCATCCGGGCCCGGATCGACGCCGTGCGTGAGAAGGCCCGGGCGATGGACCGCAAGAATCCGTCCATCCCGATGCTCCAGCCCGGCACCGGCGTACGGCTCGGCGCGGTCCACTACGGCGAGCCGTTGGTCCTCGAGCGCCTGCGATGGATGCCGTTTATCGCCGGCGGAGGTCTGGTGCTGCTGTTCTCGGTCGCGCTCTGGGGGCTGACCGGCATCCGCCAGGCCGAGCAACGGTCGATCTGGGTGGGGATGGCGCGCGAGACCGCACACCAGCTGGGGACGCCGCTCTCCTCGCTGCTGGGCTGGGTCGAGCTGCTGCGCTCGCACGGCGAGTCCGGCGGGGCCGAAGTGCGCGTACAGCGCGCCGAGTTCGACGAGACGCTGGAGGAGATGGAGCGCGACGTCGAGCGTCTCACCAAGGTCGCGCAGCGGTTCAGCCACGTGGGCTCGGCGCCGCAGTTGCAGCTCCAGGACGTCACGCCGGTCGTCATCGAGGCGGTCCAGTACATGCGCCGCCGCCTGCCGCGCACCGAGGGCGAGGTGGTGATCCGCGAGCGGTACGGCGAGGTCCCGCCGATCAATCTCAATCGCGAGCTGCTGGCCTGGGCGCTGGAGAACCTGCTCACGAATGCGGTCTCGGCGCTGGACAAGAAGCCCGGCGTGATCGAGATCACGGTCGATCGCCGCAAGGAGACTGAGGCGGTCGAGGTGACGGTGACCGACAACGGGCGCGGCATGGCCCCGGCCGAGCTCAAGCGCGCCTTCGAGCCCGGCTACACGACCAAGCGTCGCGGATGGGGTCTGGGGCTGGCGATGGCCCGCCGGGTCGTGCGCGATTACCACGGCGGTCGGATCTTCGTGCGCAGCACCGTTCCGGGACAGGGGACGACGGTGGTGATCAGCTTTCCGACCTGAGCGCGCTAGCCCGCTGCTCGGACGACCCGGGCACCTCTCACGTCAGCGAATGACAGGGCCTTGCGTACTCGCTCTTCGAGCGAGGCATCCGGGATATCCTCGCAGAGTGCCGCCGCGTTGCGGGACTCGGTGGCCTTGAAGCCAAGCGCTCGCAGCCAGGGGACGACGTCACGCTCCTTGGCCTCCGCTGCGGCCTGCGCGCGAGCCGCCGCCGCGCGTTCCTTCGCGGCTGCGCGGGCCTCAGCCGCTGCGTGCCGCTTGTTTCGCATGAACTCGGCGCCGAACGTGCACTCGGCGGTGTAGTTGTTATGAGCGCCGCAGGCGAGGCGGACCCCCGACACCGTGGCCTCGCCCCCGCGCGCGAACTCCTCGATGTGGTCGAACTCCAGCCGCGTGCGCGCCTCGCACCGCCGGCCGGCCCCGCTCACGAACGTGCACCGGCCGCCGTCGCGTTCCCAGACGGCCCGCTTGACGCGGGCGGGAATGTGACGCGGGTTCTCGGTTGAGCGGCGGGGCGTGGCCCGTGGCGTTGCAGTCGCGGCGAACTTGCGCTGCTCGAGCTGGGGGATGAGCGCATCCAGCGCCCGCTCGAACACGGCCGCGATGTCCCCCGAGGGGATCTGGTGGCCGAGCAGATCCTGGGCGTAGCAGAGCTGGTCGTGCCCGCGCTGGCTCAGGGTGAACTGGACGGCGAACGACTGCGGCGACAGGGGTTTCACTCTGGAACACGGGTCAACATGCCCCGGGGCATGCTGCAGTGGCTTCTCGACCCGCCCCGGGGCGAGTTGGTCCTCAATCGGGCCCGGGGCCTCTTGGCCTGCGTTCCCGGGGGGGAGACCATGTTGGGATCGACTCCACCCAGGCCAGCATGTCCGTCCGCGGGAACCGTTCCGCCAGCAGCCGCTCGATTTCGGACTTGGACTTGAGAGAGGCGGCCGCCAGAAGCTCCTCCTCCGTCGCCTCGGTGAGATGCGGGGCGAGCAGGACCACGCCGCTCAAGTGCAGCCGGCCCTCGGCCACGGCTTCGGAAATGGCCGGGAACCGCCGGGCCGTGCAGGCCGCCTGGATCCGCTTGGCGGCCGCGTCCTCGGAGAGCCGCAGCTCGCCGAGGCAGTAGGCGAAGAGCAAAGGATACGCCGCCGGCAGGTAGAGCCGGCGCGCGTCGATCTCGGCGAGGTCGGCCAGCAGGTCGGCCGTGGGTCCAGCAACAAGCCCCACCAGCCCGCTATCGCCGCCCGCGCGCGAAGGTGTCGCCGAAGAAGTCGCCCCGATTCCAGGTCGGGCGCTTCGGGGCATTCGCCACCTCGAGTCCGAGCAGGAACTGCATGCGCATGAACCTCGCGCCCGATTCCATGTCCATCGACTGCGACATGTCGTCCTGCGGCGTGTGGTAGATGGTTCGCCGCCAGCGCTGCATGGGGCTCAGGCTGTCCCCCGGCGCCACGCGACCGGCGCCCGAGAGCACCGGGTAGACGGCCGGGATCCCCTGCCTCACGAACGGGAACTGGTCACTGCGCACGAAGACGACCTCCTCGGGCGCGGGATCCGGCACCGGGGAGAGGCCGACCGCGCGCGCGGCGCGGGCGGCGATCGGACCCAGCGACGAGTGCTCGCCGCCGAACACGACCACTTCGGGCATCGGTTCCAGCATCAGGAACATGTCCATGTTGATGTCGGCGACGATGCGATCGAGCGGCACGGTCGGGAAGTGGGCAAGGTAGTCCGAACCCTGCAGTCCCTTCTCCTCGCCGGTCACCGCGACGAACAGCAGCGAGCGTCGCGGGCGCTCGGGGAACGCGGCGAACGCCCGGGCCAGCTCGATGAGCGAGCCGCAGCCGGTGGCGTTGTCGTAGGCGCCGTTGTGGATCGAGTCGCCGTTCACCGGCACCCCGATCCCCAGGTGGTCGAGGTGGGCCGTGATGACCACGACCTCGTCCCGGAGTCGTGCGTCCGAGCCACGCAGCAGCCCCAGCACGTTCGGGCTCTCGACCCGGCTGTGACGCGTCCGGGTCCAGGCGCGCACACGGGCCTGAAGCTCGAACCCCTGGGGGCGACCCGCCTCGGCCTCGGCGAACACACGTGCGAGCGTGACCGGAGCGTCCGTGAACAGCGCGCTCGCCCCGGATCGGCTGAGCGTGGCGGTCAGCTCGAGTTGCCGGTGGGACTCGTTCGGCACACCGTCGGAATCCAGCCAGCGCATGCCCGGCAGTCGCGACTGGTTGATGACCCGCCCCCAGGGCGCTCGCGCTTCGTCCACCGGCGTGCGGATGGTCACAATCCCGACCGCGCCATGTGCGACCGCGTTGCGGGTCTTGATGAGGCCGGACGAGTAGTACGCACGCTGCTCGCTTGGAAAGGTCGGCGGCCCGCCCGAGAGGATGACCGCGACCTTGCCGCGCGCATCCACGTGCGCGTAGTCGTCGTAGCCCAGCTCGGGGGCGGTGACGCCGAACCCGGCGAACGCCAGCGGCGCGGTGATGCTCGCCCGCTCGTGCACGGGATCGTTGCCCAGCAGGTAGTCCGTGTCGCGCACGAGCCGTTGCTCGCGTCCGCCGCGCAGCAGCGCCAGCGCGCCATCCTGGGGAACGCCCTGCATGCGACGGAAGGGGACCGGCTGGAACCACGTCCCCTCCACCCCGCCCGGTTGGAGCCCCGCCGCCTCGAACTGGGTGGCCACGTACGCGGCCGCGATCTCTTGTCCGCGCGTCCCGGTGCCCCGGCCCTCGAGTCGGTCGTCGGCCAGGAACCGCATGTGCGCGCGCAGCGCCTCGCCGCGGAGCCCGGAGAGGGCGCGGCGGATGGTGGGGGTGAGCGCGCCGCGCTTGGGAGTGGCCCGGGGCGTGACCTGGGCAGTGACCGGAGAGTTCACAGGGGCGGCAAGGGCGAGCGTGGTGAAACCGGTGAACAGCAGGGCGAGGGCGAAACGCATGGGTCGGATCCTCGAGGCGCGTCGATCAGGATGGAGCCGGGACCATAGGCTGCGCCCCAACGGCGGGCAAGGGCCGGTGTCCGGTGTCGTTGGCGCCCTCCGCCGCACAGCGGTATCATGCGCGCGAAAACGACGCGCCTACGCGCCCGGCGGGGTATCAGGTGGGCCGCCCGCGCCCTCGCACTCGCCCGGGCCCTTGCACCTGCCCGGGTCGCCCACTGGCCGAGACCACGAGACCCGATGCCCGACGACAACCGACGCAGGATCCTCTGGGCCGACGACGAGATCGACCTGCTGAGGCCGCACATCAAATTCCTCGAGCAGAAGGGCTACGCCGTCACCGCGGTGCCGAACGGCGAGGACGCCCTGGCCGCGCTCTCCGGCGGGCGCTTCGATGTGGTCCTGCTCGACGAGATGATGCCGGGCTTGGGCGGCCTCGCGACCCTCGATGCCATCAAGGCCAGGGACCTTCAGCTTCCGGTGATCCTGATCACCAAGAGCGAGGAGGAGACCCTGATGGAGGAGGCGATCGGCAAGCGGATCACCGACTACCTCATCAAGCCGGTCAACCCCTCACAGGTCTACCTGGCGTGCAAGCGCGTGCTCGAAGCCGACAAGCTCCAGGACTCGCAACGGGCCCGCGACTACGTCGGCGAGATGCGGAAGTGGCAGACGCTCGACACCCGCCGACTCGACTGGGCGGGATGGGTCGAGCTGGCCATCGAGGTGGCGCGCTGGGACGTGCGATTCGACAACCTGCGCGAGGAAGGCCTGCGTCAGGCACACCTCGATTTCCGCCGCGCGCTCAACATCGACTTCGGCCGGTACGTCGAGGAGGGCTACCGCCACTGGGTGCAGAGCCCCGACGATCGTCCGCTGCTCTCGACCGACGTCGTGAAGCAGGCGGTGGTGCCGCATCTCAAGGAAGGGCGGCGGGTGATTTTCATCGTCATTGATTGCATGCGGCTCGATCAGTGGTTCACGCTCGAGCCGCTGCTCGAAGAGTACTTCGACGTCAAACGCGAGTACTACTGCTCGATCCTGCCGACCGCCACGCCCTACTCGCGCAACGCCATCTTCTCGGGGCTACTGCCGGCGCAGCTGCGGCAGCGGCATCCGGACCTGTGGCAGGAGAACAGCAACGACGAGCGGACCAAGAACCGCTACGAGCGCCAGCTGATGGACTTCCAACTCGAGCGTCTGAAGGCCACGCCGCAGAAGCCGGTCAAGTACACCAAGATCTACGACGCCGACGAGGCGCACGCGACGCGCCGCCAAATCGGCTCCTTCAAGGATCTGGCGCTGGTGAGCATGGTGTTCAATTTCATCGACATCCTCGCCCACGGGCGCTCCGAGAGCGACATCCTTCAAGAACTGGCGCCCGACGAGGCGGCGTTCCGCACGGTGACCAAGGCATGGTTCACCCATAGCCCGCTGTTCGACATCCTACGCGCGCTCTCGACCCACGATAGCACCGTGGTCATCACCACCGACCACGGCGCGGTGCTGGCGAAACGCGCGGCGCTGGTCTACGGGAACCGCGACACCTCGTCGAGCCTGCGCTACAAGTTCGGGCTCAATCTGAACACCGACGCCAAGCATGCGGTGATCCTGCGCAAGCCGATGGAGTTCATGCTTCCCGACGACGGCATCAACAAGAACTACGTGCTGGCGCGCGAGGACTACTACTTCGTCTACCCGACCCGCTTCCACGAGTTCGAGCGACAGTACCGGGGGTCGCTGCAGCACGGCGGCATCTCGGTCGAGGAGATGATCCTGCCGCTGGTGACCCTGACCCCGCGCGGGCGATGACCGCGTCTGCCCCGCGCCGCACGGCCTCGGTCGAGGAGACCGAGCGGCTGGGCGAGGCGCTCGCTCCGTCGCTGCACGAGGGCGATGTGGTCGCGCTCCGCGGCCCGCTCGGCGCCGGCAAGACGCGCTTCGTCACCGGGCTCGCGCGCGGGCTAGCGGCCGGCGCCCGGGTGCGCAGCCCCACGTTCACGCTGGTCAACGAGTACCCGGGCCGAATCGCCCTCGTGCACCTGGATCTCTACCGGGTGGCGCCCGGCGACGTTGAAGCCCTCGGCCTCGACGACTACATCGAGTGCGGAGCGCTGGTGGTCGAGTGGGGCGAGAAGCTGCCCGTGGCCCGGCGCGCCAACGCGCTGGTGCTCGACTTCGCGATCGTCTCCGAGCGCCAGCGCGCGATCTCGGCGGACGCTTCAGGCGCCCGCGGGGCCGAGCTGCTGGCGGCATGGCGCGCGGTCGCGAATGCGACGCCGGACGTTAACGCGTCGGCGCGGTCCCTCCCGGGGGGCGGATGAGCGGCGCAGTCGTCGGGCTCGCGATCGAGGCAGCCACCGAGCACGTCGAGGTGCTGGTGCAGGCCGAGGACGGCGGGACGCTCGCACATGAGGTCGAGGAGGTTGGGCACGGCCACACCCGCCGCCTGACGCCTCTGGTCGCGCTCGCCCTCGGGCGCGCCGGGGTAAAGCCCAGCATGCTCCATTGGGTCGCCGTCGACCTGGGGCCGGGCTCGTTCACCGGCGTGCGCGTCGGGCTCGCGACCGCCGAGGCGCTCGCGCTCGCCTCGGGTGCGCGGATTCTCGGCGCCTCGTCGCTCTCGAGCCTCGCGCTCGCGAGCGGCGCCCAACGGGCCCTGGTGGTGCCGCTGGTGCCGGCGGGGCGTCGCGATCTCTACGCCGGTTTCTTCCGCGCCGGCTCGCGCGGCGACGTCACCCTGGTGGCGTCGCCCAGGGTCGGCACTCCAACGGAGATCCTCGCAGCCGTCAGCGAGGCGCTCGCGGTGGTGGGTGTGAAGATGGTGCGCTTCGTCGGGCCCGGCGCCCGAAGGGAACAGGAGCAGCTAGAGCGCGCGTATCCCGGGAGCACCGAGCCGGCGTTCCGGTTCGATGGTCTCTCCGCCATCGACCTCGCCGCCGCATCGCGCTCTGCGCGCGGTCCGCTCGCCGGCCTTCCCGAGGATCGCGAGGCGCCGAGCCCCTGCTACGTGCGCCCGGCGCAGGCCGAGGAACGGGTGCGGCACGCCGCGACTGCCGGCGATCCGGTGACGATTCGCCCGATGGAGGAACGGGACCTCGCGCGCATCACCCAGGTCGAGCGCGAGGTGTTCAGCGATCCCTGGCCCGAGGCGTTCTTCATCAGCGAGCTGGCACAGGTGGGCGTCCACGCTCGCGTCGCGGAGTTTGACGGCGCGCTCGCCGGCTACAGCATGGCCTGGCTCGGAGAAGGGGCGGGCCACCTCGGGAACCTCGCCGTGGTCCCCGGCCGTCGCCGGCGGGGCATCGCGCGTCGACTGGTCGAAGATCTATTGGAGCGCGTGCGGGCCTCGGGGTCCGTTCCGCTCTCGCTCGAGGTGCGGGTCTCCAACTTTGCCGCGCAAGGGCTCTATCGCGCCCACGGATTTCGGCTGGCCGGGCTGCGGCGCCGGTATTATCGTGACACGGGTGAGGATGCTCTGATCATGGAATGGCGTGCACCGGCGGCCGAGGACACCCGGCGCGCCGAAGCGAGGACCTAAGGAGGCTCGGTCGACCCTGCCATGAGCTGGCTCAAGCGCGAGCGCAAGCGGATCAAGACCACCGACAAGTCCGGTCGGCCCGAGCTTCCCGAGGGGCTGTGGACCAAGTGCGAGAACTGTGGCGAGGCGCTGTTCCAGACCGTTCTCGAAGAGAGTCTCTGGACCTGCCCTAAGTGCGAGCACCACTTTCGCGTGCCCGCGCGCACCTACCTGGGACTCCTGGTGGATGAGGGCTCGTTCGAGGAGCGCGACGCCGCGCTGGTCGCCGGCGATCCGCTCGAGTTCAAGGACGCGCGTCTGCGCTATCCCGATCGCCTCAAGGCCGCGCAGAAGGAGACCGGCATGCGGGATGGCCTGCTGTCAGGGGTCGCGACGCTAAGCGACAAGCCGGTCTGCGTCGCGATCATGGACTTTTTCTTCATGGGCGGCAGCATGGGCTCGGTGGTGGGTGAGAAGGTGGCGCGCGCGATCGAGCGCGCGATCGCCGAGCGGCGCGGCCTGATCGTGGTCTCGGCCACCGGTGGTGCCCGCATGCAGGAAGGAATCCTCTCGTTGATGCAGATGGCCAAGACCTCGGCGCTCCTGGGACGGCTGCAGGCCGAGCGGCTGCCATTCGTCTCGATCCTGACCGACCCCTCGACCGCCGGAGTGCTCGCCTCGTTCGCCTCGCTGGGCGACATCATCGTCGCGGAGCCCGGGGCGCTGGTGGGGTTCGCGGGTGCGCGGGTGATCCGCCAGACCATCGGCCAGGATCTCCCCAAGGGTTTTCAGCGCGCCGAGTTCGTGCTCGAGAAGGGGTTCATCGACCGCATCGTCCACCGCAAGCGCATGCGCGAGGAAGTCGGGCGGCTGCTCGAGTTCTTCTGGCGCTCCACCCGCGGCTTCGCTCCCGAGGGCCAGCCCTCGCCGCACCCCTTCCACGCCGGGTCGCTCTCGGCGGACGGGAACGCTGCTCCGGATGCCGTGACGCGGTGAGTCTCCGTCTCCAGGACGCCCTCGAGGCGCTCTATGGTCTCGAGCGCCGCCGGGACAAGCACGACCTCCAGGGCACGATTGCGCTGCTGCGCGCCCTTGGGGATCCCCACCGGCGATTTCGCTCCGTGCACGTGGCCGGCACCAACGGCAAGGGCTCGGTGTGCGCCCTGATCGAGCGCGTGCTGCGCGAGGCCGGCCACCGCACCGGGCTCTACACCTCGCCCCACCTGGTGGACTTCCGCGAGCGCATCCGGGTGGACGGCCGCTGGGCGGACGAAGCGTGGCTCGAGCGCAAGCTCGAGCACATCGAGAGCCTGCCCGAGGGGAAGGATAGGACGTTCTTCGAGGTGGTGACGGCGCTGGCGTTCGAGTACTTCGCAGAACAGAATGTCGAGATCGCGGTGGTCGAGGTGGGATTGGGCGGGCGGCTCGACTGCACCAACGTCATCACCCCCGAGGTGAGCGTCATCACCTCGATCGGGCTCGATCACACCGAGATCCTCGGCAACACGATCGAGAAGATTGCCGCCGAGAAGGCGGGGATCATCAAGCCGGGGGCGCCGGTGGTGATCGGGCCGCTGCCGGATGAAGCGCTGGCGGTGGTCGAAGCCGTGGCGCGGGAGCAGGCGGCGCCGATCGTCGGGGTGGAGCGGGATTCCTTCGAGCGTCCTGGGATGCCCTCCCGACCCCGGCGTCCGATGCTCGGCATCAATCACCTGACGGCGGCCGCGACGCTCGAGACACTGCGGCGGCTCGGCATCGCTCTCCCCGGGGACAGTCTGGCGGCGCTCGGGGCAACGCGCTGGCCGGGGCGCCTCGAGGCTTGTCCGACCGAGCCCCGGCTGTGGTGGGACGGAGCCCACAACGAGGCCGGGATCCGCATGTTGGCCGACCTCTGGGATCGTACCGGACTCGAGGCTCGCCCATCCGTCATCGTGCTCGCGCTTTCCTCGGACAAGGACGCCGGCGCGATGCTTCGGGCGTTGCGCGCGGGATTCCCTTACAGCGGGATGATCGCGACCCGGAATCGCAGCGAGCGAGCGCTCACCCCCGTCAGGCTCGCGGAGCTGGCGAAGGCGGCGGGGTTCGAGGTCGAGTCGCTGCCTGACGTCCCGATCGCCGTCCGCCATGCCCTCGAGCGGACCACGACCGGGATCGTCCTGCTCACCGGGTCGCTTTTCGCGGTCGGCGAGGCGATGGAGACCTTTGGCGGCGCGCCGGGGGAGATGCTGTGAGGCGTCGCGCGCGAATCGCGGCATTCGCGTTGCTGGGCGGCGCTGTGCTCGCCGGCGTCGCCCTCGCCCAGCCCGAGCCGCCCGCCGATCCCCCGCTCAACCTCTCGGCCGACAACGTGAGCGGGAGCCGCGGCCCGGAGGGCGACATCGTGCTGCTCAACGGCAACGTGCACATCACGCGCGGCAGTACGGTGATCACCTCCGAGACCGGCCGCTACCTGCGCACGCAGGGGATGCTCTACCTGGACCGACGGGTGCGCATGGTGGACAGCAGCACGACGATCACCTGCGAGCACGCGGCGTACGCCGAGAAGAGCGACATCCTCCAGCTCATCGGCAGCGTGGTCATCACCGACCGTGACGTGGTGCTCAAAGCGCCGAGCGGGACGTACGACCGCCGGCACGGACGCGCCGACCTCTATGGCGGGGTCTCGGCGGCGGACAGCAACCAGAGGGTCACCTGCGACCGCCTGGCCTACTTCCGCGACGAGCGCCTGCTTCAGGCGCGCGGGCGGGTGGTGGGCGAGGATATCGAAAATCGGGTGACGCTCTCCGCCGACTCGGTGGACTACGACCGCGCTGGCCACGAGGCGGTCGCGCGCGGGGCGCCGGTGCTGCGCTCGCGGGATCGGGACGGCAAGGTCGCCGAGATCCGCGCCCTCACGCTTCGGGTCAACAACGAGTCACGAGTCGCCGAGGCGATCGACTCGGTCCGGGTGCTCCGCGACACGCTGCAGGCGCGTGCCGACTACGGGCTGTTCGACGATCGAGAGGATCGTGGCTGGCTGCTGGGCCATCCGCGCGCGTGGGACGACGAGACGACGGTGAGCGGAGACACGCTCGAGATCTGGACCGAGAAGCGGGCGTTACGGCGGTTCGTGGTGCGCGGGGGCGCGGTGATCGAGTACGCCGGCTCGCGTCCCGACACGCGCGGTGAGACCAGTCGGCTCAGCGGCCAGCAGGTCGAGGTGTTCTTCTCGCACGACGTGATGGACAGCCTGGTCGCGGTCGGCAAGGCGCGCAACGACTACCAGTCAGTGCCGCGCGCGGGCAGGACGCCGGAAGGGAACCGGGCGGAAGGCGACACCATCACCGTCTACTTCGTGGATCGCAAGGTGGATCGCGCGGTCATCAGGGGCGCGGCGACCGGCGAATACCGGTTCGCTGTGGCTGCGGGGGACACGGCGGCCGCACGGGCGGAGGTCGTGCGCTACGACGCGCCCCGCATCGACTTCATCGTGCCCAAGGACCGCATCGTGCTCGACCAGCGCTCGCACCTGATCTACAAGGAGATGGAGCTGCGCGCGCGGCGCGTGGAGTTTGACAGCGAGCGACAGACGCTGGTCGCCACCGGCCAGCCCAGGCTCGTGGACCGTGGCGAGGAGGTGAGCGGGCACCTCATGTCTTATGACATGGAGACCCGCACCGGGAACATCTACCAGGCCGAGACCGCGTACGAGAAAGGGCTCTACCACGGCAGTCGCATCCGCAAGGTGGGCGACCGGGAGCTCGAGGTGATGGACGGCTCCTACAGCACCTGCGAGAACGACCCGCCGCACTACCGATTCTCGTCACACCGGATGAAGGTGTATCTCAAGGACAAGTTGGTGGCGAAGCCGGTGGTGTTCTACGTGAAGAACGTGCCGTTCCTGGCGCTGCCGTTCTATCTCTTCCCGATCAAGCCCGGCCGTCATTCCGGATTCCTGTTCCCGCAGATGGAGTTCGGCTTCAACAACCGGTCCGGGCAGTTCATCCGCAACGCCGGCTATTTCTGGGCGCCCAACGACTACTTCGACATGACCGTGTCGGGCGACTACTACCAGGCCGAGCCCTCATGGATGTTGCGCGGCGACGCGCTATACAAGCTGCTCTACCGCGTCGACGGCCGCGTGACCGGGAGCTTCGCGCGCAGCGAGGCCGATCTGGATCAGCGTTGGAACCTGTCGGCCGACCATTCCCAGGAGCTGGGCGCCCGCACGCGCCTCGTGGCGCGCGCCGACTTCGTCTCGAGCCGCGACTATCGCCGCGAAGCGGGCTTCGGCACGCCGCTGTCGCAGCGGCTCAACCGGTTCCTCACTTCGAGCTTGTCCTTCTCCCACTATGCCGACTGGGCGAGCTTCAACGTGGTCCTCGACCGGCGGCAGGACCTCGATGCGGACCAGAGCTTGACGGGGTCCACCGCCGTCCCGGGTCGGGTGGCTTCGCTGCCGAACCTGGTCGAATCGGCCCCCAGCGTGTCGGTCACGTTTCCCACCCGGACGCTGGGCACCCTGGGTTTCCTCAAGCGCTCGCCGCTCGCCAAGCCGCTCTCTACCATGTACTTCAGCCTCAGCAGCCGCTACCTGAGATACCACGAGCGCACCGGTGTGCTCGACAACGCCCTGGTGATCCAGCAGCGCGGTATCACCCGCAGCGCGGTCGCCACCAGCGCCTCGCTCAGCGACTCGCGACGACTGTTCGGATGGCTCAACACGGCGCCGGCCATCAACGCCAGCAACGTGGTATTCGATCGCGACGAACTGGGGAACAGGATCGTGCCTGCTACGACGTGGGGCGCGTCGATGACCGCGAGCACCACCCTGTACGGGAGCCTCCGCACGAACCTCGGGCCTCTCGTCGGGCTGCGGCACGTCGTGTTCCCGAGCGTGTCCGTGTCCTACAGCCCCGATTTCGAGCAGCTCACCTACGTCGACGCGAACAAAGTCCGCCAGCAGCGTTTCCGCAGCTTCGGCAGCATCGGCATCTCGGGCTTCAAGAGCGCACGCATGAACTTCTCGCTCGCCCAGCGGCTGCAGGCGAAGCTCAAGAAGGGTGACGGGGTGCAGCGGCTCGACAACCTCCTCTCGTGGGTCACGAGTGGCTCGTACAACTTCTTGTGGCGGGAGCAGCGGCTCAAGCATCCCCTCTCGACCCTCGGTTCCAGCATGAGGCTGCAGCCGCCGGGAGTCTTCGGCGCCGATGTGTCCTGGGTCACCGACGTCTATTCGGAGCGGCCGATCCGCTCGCTGGGCTACAGCGTGTGGCTGGGCCTGAGCGGCAGCACCGGCCGCCGCGCCACCGGGGCCGGCGAGGTCCCGCTCGATTCCCGGCCGGCGGAGGACGTGAACTTCTCCGAGCCGTGGACGGTGAACCTGGCATTCTCCTCGTCGGGCGGCTACGGGGGTCAGTCGCGCTGGGTCAACGCCCAGACCATGAACGGGGTCGCCCACTACGGTCTCACCCGCTCGTGGCGACTGGACTACTCCGCCTCGTACGATGTCACCCACCACGAACTCCTGACCCAGCGCTTCGGCCTGACGCGCGATCTCCACTGCTGGCAGGCCAGCTTCACCCGCACCTTCAACCCGGGCAGCGAGGCCGAGTACTACTTCCGCCTCGGCATCAAGGAGCAGAAGGAGATCTACATCGAGCGCGGGTCGCGGGAGACGAGCTTCGGGGGGATACGGTAGGAGCCGCCCGAACGCCCCCATCAGAGCACCCGCACGGCCGGGCCCGATAACGCCTGCCGTCCAGCAACAAGCGCGTCCCAACCCCATGCCGCGCCAGAAAACCGTTGACACTCCTGGCGCCGGTGCCAATCTGTCGCTGAGCCGCCACCCGCGCTGGTCCCGGTGGGACCTGATAGGAGGGATCCTGATGAACAAGGGTGAGTTGACGCGGTCGTTCTCGCGTCGCAACGGGATGTCGCTGCGTCAGTCGAAGCGTGCGCTCGACTCGCTGTTCGGCCTCGAGGGCAAGCAGGTCGGCCTGATCCCCGCCACGCTGGCCCAGGGCAAGGCCATCCGCCTCGCTGGATTCGGCACCTTCGAGACCCGGCGCCGGGCCGCGCGTCCCGGCCGTAATCCCCGGACCGGCGAGCCGCTCATGATTCAGGCCGCCCGACTCCCGGCCTTCCGCGCCGGCCGGGGGCTCAAGGAAAAGGTCCGCAAGTAGCCCGCTTCGCGTCCCACGGGCGGGGGCGATCCGACACGCCGCCTCCGTCCGCCGGGATCCGTTGCCGGCTGCCCGCGCAGGAGTAGGAGCGTGCCGCGCTGGCGGGTGGCGTGTGACGCTTGTGATGCGTGCGGCTGGATCGGGCCGCGCCCTTCCTCCGACCCCACGATCCTCGATGCGTGGTGCGAGGGCTGCCAGAGCGCGCATGCGCTGAGGGGCCCGGCTATGCCGGCCCCCGCATGTCCCCGCTGCGACGTGGAGCTCACGCCCGGCGAGCCGCGTTTCGAGCAGTTGCTCGGCGAGGCGCAGAACATCGCCGCCGTGCTCCATGCGTGGTGCGGTGACCCCGAGCCGCTCGCCACCCTGCTGCCCGAGCGCCCCCGCCTGCTCACCGATCTCGACCCCCCCGATCCGCTGCCGGGGGATCCCGCGCAGGCGCACGCGGGGCTCGAGGCGCTTGCGCGCGGACAGTTCGGTCGCGCGCGCGAAGCGCTCGCGGCCGCGGTGCGCGATCCCGCCGCACGCGGCCATCTCTGGCGCGGACTCGGTGTGGCCGCGCAGCGGCTCGGTGACCTGCCGACCGCGGAGGAAGCATTCACGCGCGCCATCGAGGCGGAGCCGCACGACACCGCCGCGCGGCTCAACCGGGGCGCGATCCGCGCCCGTCGCGGTGACTACGCCACGGCGGGCGCGGACTTCGCCCTGGCCGGCGACCGGATCGAGGCCCGATGGAATCGGGCTGGGCTGCTCGTGATCGAGGCCGTCGCAACATCGCCCGGATTCCCCGAGGCCGCGATCCTGCGCCGTGCGCGCGCGGAAGCAGGCCAAACCTCGTCCTACTGGAGCGATCACACCGTCGGACGGCTGTTGTGGACGTTGCTGGTCGAGAGCGCCCTTGCCGCGGGCGCTCCGCCCGCGGGCGCCGACGAGCGTGTGTTGCGGACGGCCGAGCAGGAGCTGGAGTTCCAGACCTTCTGGGATCGGGCGCTCGTGGTGCACGGCTACGCCGTGCTGGGGATGAAGCCACAGGCGGGCGATGCCGCGGCGGCGATCGCCGGGGAGCTGCTCGGCCGCCTGATGGCGGAGCCGTTCGCGCGCGGTCCGGCGGGCGCCTGGTTGGCCCCGTCGTTGGCCGTCGCGGAAGCGGCGCTGCGCGAGCGCCGGCCTGGCGATGCGCTCGCCGCGGTCCGCCGCGTGATGGAGCGCCCGGATGTGAGGCATTATCGCGTCCCGTGCGCGGCGTGTGGCAACGGCTCGTTGGGCGTGGAATCGTTCGAGGACGCGGGCCCCGGAGCCTGACCGGGGCCTGCACCGACGCCTGGTCGCCGATCCCGTGGTAGCCTTCCCGGTCTGTCGTGCATCCCACCGCAACCGCGCGCCGGAGCGAACATGCCCTTCATCCCGATCTCCCAGCTCAAGCCCGCAACCGCCGAGCCCAAAGGCGAGGCGCAGAAGTCTCGCGCCTCCCTCATCGTCTCGTCCGGTCCGCCCGCCCCGGCCGTCGAGCTGCGCATCTCCGGCATGCACTGCGCCTCGTGCGTGGCCTCGGTCGAACGCGCGCTGGGCACCGTCCCCGGTGTGGCGGAGGCGAGCGTCAACCTGGCGACCGAGCGGGCGCACGTGCGGCTCGCCGCCCCGGTAACGGTCGAGCGCCTCGCCGCCGCGGTCCGGGACGCCGGCTACGAGGCGCGCCCGGTCACCTCGGCCCTGCCGGACGATGCCGAGCAACGCGAGCGCGCCACCGAGCTGGCCGCCCTCACGCGGAGGCTTAGCCTCGCCGCGCTGTTGAGCCTGCCGGTCATCCTGCTCGGCAACTTCGGGATGCTGCCCGCGTTCCGCGTCCTCGACATGGGGACCCAGAACTGGCTCCAGCTCCTGTTCGCCGCGCCCATCCAGTGGTGGGCGGGCTGGCCCTTCGTGCGCGGCGCCTGGAACGGCATCCGAAACCGCACCGCCGACATGAACCTGCTGATCGGGGTGGGAACGCTCGCCGCCTTTCTTTACTCGCTGGTGGCGACCACCCTACCCGGCGCATTCCGCGCCGCCGGCGCCGAGCCGCACGTCTACTTTGACACCGCCGCGGTCATCATCACCCTCATCCTCCTGGGCCGCCTGCTCGAGGCGCGGGCCAGGGCGGGCACCTCGACGGCGATCCGCCGTCTGCTCGACCTGCGGCCCAAGGTCGCGCATCGGATCGAGGCCGGCGAAACGCGCGACGTGCCGCTCGACGAGGTGGTCTCCGGAGACCTCCTGATCGTGCGACCGGGCGAGCGGGTCCCGGTGGACGGACGCATCGTCGAGGGACGCACCAACATCGATCGCGCCATGCTGACCGGTGAACCCATCCCGGTCGAGGTCGGCCCCGGCGATGCGGTCGTGGGCGCCACGGTCAATCAGTCGGGCGTGTTCAAGATGCGCGCCGAACGGGTGGGCGCAGAGTCGGTGCTGATGCAGATCGTTCGGCTCGTCCAGCGGGCCCAGGCGAGCAAGGCGGCGGTGGCGCGGCTGGCGGACCGCATTGCGGCGGTGTTCGTGCCGATTGTCATCACCATCGCTCTGGTCGCGTTCGTGCTCTGGTTCGACCTGGGGCCCGCCCCGCGCCTCGCCCACGCGCTGCTGGCCGCGGTGGCGGTCTTGATCATCGCCTGCCCGTGCGCGCTCGGGCTCGCCACCCCGACGGCGCTCATGGTCGGCACCGGGCGCGGGGCGGAGCTGGGGGTGCTCATCCGCGGCGCCGATGCGCTCGAGGCGGCCGACGGCATTGACACAGTCATCTTCGACAAGACCGGCACGCTCACCTGCGGGACACCGACGCTGGTGGACGTCGTGCCCGCCGTCGGTGTGGATCCGCTGCGGCTGCTGCGGGTGGCCGCGGCATTGGAGCAGCACAGCGAGCACCCGCTCGCGGGCGCGATCGTTACCGGCGCGCGCGTGCGTGGATTGGCTCTCGCCGAGGCCACGGAAATGGCCGCGGTGCCGGGCCGCGGGATGGTGGCGCGGCTCGAGGGCCGGCAGGTGGTGATCGGGACGCCGGCGTTGCTCGCCGAGCACGGCGTGTCCATCACGGAGTTGGAGGCCGAGCGTACGCGGATCGAAGCGCTGGGGCGGACGGTGGTGACGGTCGCCGAAGCGGGCGAGGCGTTGGGGCTGCTGGCGGTGAGCGACGGGCTCAAGCCCGACGCGGCGGCGACCGTTGCGGCGCTGGAGCGGGCCGGGCTCGAGATCTGGATGGTGACCGGGGACAACGCACGCACGGCGCAGGCGATCGCGCGCGAGGCCGGGATCGCCCCCGAGCGTGTACTCGCGCAGGTGCTGCCCGGTGGCAAACGCGAGACCATCGCGCGACTCCAGTCGCGCGGGCGGAAGGTCGCGATGGTGGGCGACGGCATCAACGACGCGCCCGCGCTGGCTCAGGCCGACCTCGGGGTGGCGATGGGAGGGGGCACCGAAATCGCGATGGAGGCGAGCGCGGTGACGCTGGTACGCGGCGACCTCGCCGGCGTGCTGCTGGCGCTTCGGCTGGCGCGCCGTACGCTGCAGGTCATCCGTCAGAATCTTTTCTGGGCGTTCATCTACAACGCGATCGGCATCCCGGTCGCGGCAGGTCTGCTCTACGTGTTCCTGCGGCCGGGCGGTCCGATCGGCCCGCTGTTCGGCTGGGAAGGCACGCTTAATCCCATGCTCGCCTCGCTCGCCATGGCCCTGTCGAGCGTGTCGGTCGTGGCTTCGTCACTGAGACTTCGGGGGTTCAAATGATGGATCCGGCGGCGTTGTGGGTGACGGCCGGCGGCGTGGCGCTCGCCATCGCCGTCAACCTGTACTTCTTCTCTCCCCGCAAGGTGACCGTCGCGCCGCCGGTCGTGGCCGAAGGGCCCCAGGTGGTGCGCGTCGCGGTGCGCGGCGGCTACGATCCGGGGCGCATCGAGGTACGTGCGGGCCACCCGGTGCGGTTGGTGTTCAGGCGCGACGAAGTCGAGGGCTGTTCGGACACCGTGCTGATCCCGGAGTGGGGGATCGCCCAGCGCCTGCCGGCTTACGAGGACACCGTGGTTGACTTCACGCCGCAGACGCCGGGCGAGTACGAGTTCACCTGCGGCATGCACATGCTGCGGGGGAGCATCGTCGTCGGGTAGAGATCAGGCCCGCGCGACGATCGCTACGCCAGCCCCCACCGTTCGAGATCGTCTTCGTCAAGCCCCAGCAGGTGGCCGACCTCGTGCTGCACGGTGATCTTCACCTCGCGTGCCAGCTCTTCACGATCGGCGCAGGCGCGCAGTAGGTTGCGGCGGAAGAGGTGGATCGTGCCCGGGGCGCCGGGCAGGTCGGAGGACGTACGCTCGAGCAGATGTCGGCCGACGAACAGCCCCAGGACGTCGGGCGAGATCGGAGGCTTTTCGGCCCGCAACACCTCGACGTCGGGCATCGCCTCGACCAGCACCGGCAGCTCGTCCAGGTGCTTGCGCACCTCGGGCGGCAGCTCGAGCAGGCTCGACTCCACCAGCGCATCGAACTCCACGTCACCCACATCGAGCGGCAGCGGGAAGCGCTCGGGGTCGAGCTCGCGCGCGAACCGGAAGTGCGCGTCGGCGGTCTCGGCGTCGCCCAGCAGCTCGAGCGTCTTGGCGAGCAGTGCGTGCGACTCGGCGGACTCGGGATTGATCGCCAGCGCCCGGTCCGCGTCGTCGCGGGCCGCGGTCAGCTCGACCAGCTCGTAGTGCGCGGCGGCGCGCAGGTGGAAGAACAGGGCGGGGTCCGCGGAGCGCGCGGCGCCGCGCAGCGTGGCCAGCGCGCGCGCGGCGTCGCCTTCGTCCAGCGACACGGCGGCGTCCACGATGCGCAGATCGGGATGACCGGGCCGGCGCGCGAGGAGCGCCTCGAGCGCGATGCGCGCCCCCTCGGTCTTCCCCTCGTCGAGCAGATCCCAGACCTGTTCGACCGAATCCCACTCCGTCTCGTCGAGCGTCTCGTAGGCCATGGTGTTGAGCTCCTCCTAATGGCCGGCAGACTAGCGCGGAAATGGGGGCGACGCACGCGCCGACTCTGATAGAGTCCCAGATGTCCTCACCGTCATATTAGGGAGGGATCGCCATGACCCAGACCCAGACATTGAAAAAGCTCCAGCGCACCCACTGGCGGACGCTCAACAGCCATCTCAAACGCTCGTATCAGGAAGGGTATGACGCCGGGCTGGCGCGGGCGCACGGTCAGGGTCGGCGCGGCCGTACGATCCGCGGCGACTGCACCGTGAACGGCCTGGTGCGGCTGATCGAGCGCCACTTCGGGCTCGGGGGCTACGGTTTCGAAGTCCGCGTTTCGCACGCGGCATCCGGCCGGCGCGTGCCGGGCGCCGACCTGCTGCGCAAGTACCGGGTGGAGGAGGACGCCGCCTCTTAAGCCGCGGCTGGCATAGACTCGCCGCGCCTTCCTTCCTTGCACCACTCCCAGGAGGTTCCCATGCCGCGCTCCGTGCCGTCCGCCCTGCTCGCGTTCGCCGTTGCTCTGGCGGTTGCGCCCGTCGCCCGCGCCGCCGACATCCCGACCTACCGCACGCCGCCCAAAGTGGTGGCCGACATCCTCACCGCGCCGCGCGTGCCGCGCGGCACGCCGAGCGTGTCGCCCGACGGAATGCGCATGCTGCTCTCGGATCAGCCCACGCTCATTCCGATTGCGATCCTCGCCGAGCCGGTGGAGAAGTTGGCCGGCCTCGAGTTGCTGCCCGGGCTGCGCGCCGCCCGTCAGCAGCTCAAGAGCGCGACCAGCGGATATTCGGTCGTCACCGTCGCGGGGGGGCCGAGAGTCCGGGCGCAGCTGCCCGCAGGGGCCCGCGTCGGGAGCAGCGTGTGGTCCAACTCCGGCACACGCCTGGCGACCGTGGTCTATGCCCCGGGCGGCGCCGAGCTGTGGATCGTTGAGGCAGCGACCGGCGCGGCGCGGCGTTGCGAGGGGGTCCATCTCAACACCGTGATCCCCAACCTGCCCGAGTGGTCGAACGACGATCGTTTCCTCTGGTGCGCACTGGTGCCGGGCGACCAGGCGACGCTCGGGGCTCAGAATCGCATCCCTCCGGGACCGCAGGTGCGCGTGGGCGCAGGGCGGCCGACGCCGCAGCGCACCGCCCGCGACGTGCTGCGCAACGCCGACGACCAGGCCCGGCTGGCCTTGTTCGCCACCTCGCAGATCGCGCGTGTCCCGGCCGATGGAGGGGCGCCGCAGCCGGTCGGTACACCGGCGCTCATCGGCGGCTGGGAGATTTCCCCGGACGAGCGCCACGTGATCGTGGACCGGCTGGCCGAGCCGGTGACGATCGGGTTTCCGATCTACCTGTTCCCGCGCGTCGTCGAGCTGTGGAGCGGCGACGGAATGCTGGTGGCAAAGCTCGGCGACGTGCCCCTCAACGATCGCAGCGCGGTCTCGAGCGTGGCGCTCCCCGGGCCGCGCGATCCTCTGTGGGCGCCGGACGGGCAGTCCATCTACTACTTCTCGTGGCTGGATACCCCGGGCGCCGACGCTTTGAAGGCGATCAAGGACACCTCGCTCGCCCAGCCCGGGACCGACCGGCTCATGAGGCTCGACGCCCCGTTCACCGGAGCAGCGCGCGAAGTGTGCTCCAGCGATCACCAGTTCGCGGGCGTCTGGTGGACGATGAACGGCCGGCGGCTCCTCTTCCACGAGGAGTACCAGCCACGCCGCCGGGTCCGCACCGGCTGGATCGATCCCAACGCCGTCAGCCCCACGCGCTTCGTGCGCGTGGACCGCTCGACCGAAGGGGTGTACGACGATCCGGGCAGTCCTTTGCTCAAGCGCGTCGGTCACCAGGCGATGGCGTGGACCACGGCCGACGGCGCCGGGCTCTATCTCACCGGCAACGGATTCCGCAAGGACGGCCAGCGCCCGTTCCTCGACCGCATGGATCTGGCGAGCGGCAGGACCACCCGTCTCTACGAGAGCGCACCGACTCACCTGGAGCCTGTGTTGGTGTTGCTCGCTGCCGACGGCAAGCGCTTCATCACCATGCGTCAGTCGAATCGCGAGGCGCCCAACTACTTCATCCGCAAGGCCGGCGAGAAGATGGGGCGTGCTCTCAGCGACTACAGCGACCCGGCGCCGGCGCTCACCGCCTCGCAGCGGCTCCAGTTCAAGTTCATGCGGCCGGACTCGGTCCAGTTGAACGCCGAGGCAGTGTTACCCGCCGAATGGAAGTCCGGCACCCCGTTGCCCACCATCTTCTGGGTCTATCCCAACGACTACCGCTCGGCCGCCGCGGCGTCGCAGAACCGCCGTTCGCCGAATCGATTCCCCTCGCAGAGCCCGCTCAACCCCGAGGTTCTGGTCACGCAGGGCTACGCGGTGGTCTATGCGGACATCGCGGTCGTGGGGAGTAATGACCAGTACGTGAAGGAGATCGGCATCAGCGCCAAGGCGGCGATCGACGAGTGCGCGCGTCGGGGCTTCACCGATCCCGAGCGGGTCGGCGTGGGCGGCCATTCATACGGCGCGTTCTCCACCGCCAACCTGCTCGCCCACACCGAGCTCTTCAAGGCCGGGACGGCGAGCGACGGCGCTTACAACCGCACGCTCACCCCGTTCACCTTCCAGGCCGAGGAGCGCACGCTCTGGGAGGCGCGCGACACCTACCTCCAGATGTCGCCGTTCCTCTACGCCGGCCAGATCAACGAACCGCTGCTGCTGCTCCACAACCTGGACGACACCAACGTCGGCACCCACCCGATGCAGTCGCAGCGCATGTTCGAGGCGCTGAACGGGCTCGGCAAGACGGTGACGCTGATCGAGTACCCGTACGAGGACCACGGTCCGGCCAGCCGAGAGACCGTGCTTGATTACTGGGCGCGCGTCATCGAGTGGTTCGACCGCCACGTCAAGAAGGCGCCGGGCGGGAGTGCTGCGGTGCCGGGGGATGCCCCTGCCCGCTGAGAACGAGGTCGGCCCCGGCCGATAACGGGGTGGTGGGGCCGGGGGGACCGGTGGCGTGGGGTATCGAGGTGCCGGGGGCAGTCCAAACGGGGTCAAACCTTGTCCGGACCGCCCCCTGGGCCGCTCTGAGCCTTGACGGTCACGGCGCGGGGACCTTAGACTGACTGCGTTTTCCCGCCATTCCGACCGGCCCAGCCGGATCGTCGCAACTTAACGGAGACCCAGCCCGATGAAGCCGTCCACATCCCGCCTGCTCGCCAGCGCCCTGCTGGCGGTCCTCGCCTGGCTCGCACTCGCCGGCGCGACCGCCTCGAAAGGGCCCGCGATGTCACCCGACAAGCTTGTCATCCTCTCCACGTCCGACGTGAAGGGGGAGGTCAAGCCCTGCGGCTGACACACCCCCAAAGGGGGTCTGGCCCGGCGGGCCAGTTTCGCGGATAGCATCAGAGCAAGCTACGACCAGGTCGCCTTGGTCGATGGCGGTGGATTTTTTCCCGAGAACGACGCTCCGGAGTATCGGGACGTCGCCAGCTTTATGATGGACGCCAAGGTGCTCCTCGGCACCGACGCGGTGGGGGCGGGCGAGAAGGAACTGCGCTACGGCTACTCGTTTCTGCGTGCCAACATCGAGCGCAGCGGGCTACCGGTTGTGTGCGCAAACCTGTTCATGAAGAAGACCGGCAAGCCGGCGCTGACGCCGTACATCATCAAGAAGATCGGGACGGTCAAGGTCGGCTTCTTCGGGCTGATGAGCGACAAGGTCGCCTACGGGCCCTCCCAGGATTCCCTCAGGGTGGATGAGCCGGCCGTCACCGCGCGGCGCGTCGTCGCCGAGATGAGGAAGAAGGGCGCCACCGTGACGGTGCTGCTCTCGCAGCTCGGCAAGGTGGACAGTGAAGACCTGGTCGCCGCCGTGCCGGGCATCGACGTGCTCGTCGTGGGGCATGCGAGCTCGCTCCTGATGAAGGGGCGCATGATCAAGAACACCGTCGCCTGCTACGGGGGCGAGAAGGGCCAGCACATCGGCCGCACCCTGGTCACGCTGGACGCCAGGCGCGCCCAGGCGACCGGCGAGTCCGACGTGTTCATGCTGGGGCCCGAAGTGGGCGAGCGGGTCGAGATCGCCAAGCTCGTCAAGACGTTCGAGGACGGCTTCAACGAGAAGTTGCGCAAGGTCCAAAAGGAAAAAGCTGCGGAGGCCGCCAAGTCCAAATCACCGGAGAGTCCCGACCGGTTCCTGGGCGCCGATCTCTGCATCCGCTGCCACCAGAGCGAGGGCGAGCAGTGGAAGTCCACCTCGCACGCGGTGGCGTGGAAGACCCTGACCGACGGCGGGAACGACGCCAAGGCCGAGTGCATCGGCTGCCACGTGGTCGGCTACCGCAAGCAGGGCGGGTTCCAGGCGGCGGCGGACGCGCCCAAGCTCGCTAACGTCCAGTGCGAGAACTGCCACGGCATGGGCACGTTGCACGAGTCGTTCGCCAATCCGAAACGATCGGTGACCGAGCAGGTGTGCGTCGAGTGCCACCAGGGCGAGAACGACCCGAACTGGAACTGGCAGAGAAAGCGGGCGTTGATCGCGCACACGAACCGCTCGGGCGAGACGCTGAAGAAGAAGACGCCTGGCGCCACCACAATGCCCAAAACGACGGGATCGCACTAGAGGACATCCCCCACGGGCGGCCCGGCCTCGCTCCCCGCGACCGGGCCGCCCGAGTCGTTCCTCCGGCGCCACGCCCCGCGCGGCCCCACTTCCCCGGTCCGGAGCGGCAGAAATGACATCACCCTCACATCCGCGGCGCCGATGCATTGGAGCGGAGCGCGACCGACCGTCTAAAATGAGCACGGCTGCGCGGAGCCGTGCCGGCCGGCCCGCCTGACTCCAGACCACGTGAGAGGAGAGAGGAGATGAGCAGCGAGACGCCGATGCGACGCGAGGTGGTTCTCATTGTGCTCGCAGGTGCCGTGCTGGGTATCGTGTACAACGGCATGGGGCTCGCGAGCCGACCGCCGCGCGGCATCCCGTGGGTCGCTGCCAAAGCCGAGCTTTCGAGCCTCGAGGAGATGACGCTGTCCGATTCGGTGATGACGGCGCCCGGCGAGGAGACCTCCGCTCCCGACGCCGGCCGTCCGAGATCGGATCCGGAGCAGCCGAGCGCGCCGCCCGCTGCGAGCAAGGGGACATCGGCTCCGCCTCCCGCCGGGGCCGGAGCGCCGCCTGCCGGCTCGGCCGCTCCCGCGTCGGTGACGCCCGCGACGACCGGGACCCTCCCCGAGCCGCTCCGGGTCGCGCCGCTCCCGTTCATTCCCGACACCAACCAGCCGATCCAGGTGCAGCTCCCGATCGTGAAGCGCTTCTCCGAGGCCCGCGCGGCCCTCTTCCTCGATGCTCGCGATCCGGCCGAATACGAGAAGGGCCATATCCCGGGCGCCATTCGCCTGACCAACCCCGAGGCTCAGAACGATCCCGAGCGCATGAAGGCGTTGCCGGTCGAAGGTCGGCCGACCATCGTCTACTGCGAAGGCGGGTCCTGTGAGGCGTCGCTCGAACTGGCGCGGTTCCTCATCGAGTCCGGCTTCAAGAAGGTGCTGGTCTACATGGGGGGCTATCCAGAGTGGGAGGCCGCGGGCCATCCGGTCGAGCGCGGGAGCGGGCGATGAGCGCGGCGATGCGCCTGCTCCGCCATCCGCGCGTGGTGCTGGTCGCCCAGATCGGCATCGCGGTCGTGTTCCTGGCCGCGGCGCTCGGCAAGATCGGCGACACCGGGGGGTTCGCCAGCCAGATCCATCACTTCCGGTTGCTGCCCTTCGGCCTCGAGAACACGCTCGCCATCACGCTGCCCTGGATCGAGCTGCTGGCGGCGCTGGCGCTGCTGTTGCGCTACCGTCCGCGCGCGGGCGCGGTCCTCACGGCCGGGCTCATGGGACTGTTCGTGTTCGTCGTCGCCGCCGCAGTCGCCCGCGGCCTCGA
>CAYONG010000230.1:0-10527 GCA_964405235.1 uncultured bacterium
CCGGGCACGGGTTCCGCACGCACACGAAGATTGTGCTTGCATAGGGGGGGGGGGGGCAAGCGAAACTTCCGCTCGACGGGAATACTCGACGGCCGCATCTGCTCTCACCGCACGCCTCGCAGCACCCTCGCCTGCATCGTCGGTCGCCCGCCGCGTATGCCGGCCGCCCCTTCGACCGCATCCGCGCCGTGAATGCGCTTCGCACAGCATTCAGTTTTCTGGCGGAGGTGGATCATGCTCAGGATCGCATTCCTCGTCGTCCCGCTCGCATCCGCGCTTCTCCTCGGGAACGCAACCGATTCTCCCGCGCAGGAAGCGCAGCCCTGCAGCACGGCGAACGAGCCGCAGGTCTTCCCTGAACCCGCTCTCTTCCATCCGGTGAAGCCGCGGGGCTCGGTCTTCACATTTCGCCCTCGTGACCTCGAGTTCCAGTGGGATGCCATGTACGACCGTCCCAGCATCCAGGGAGAGGGGTTGTCCGAGACCGACATGCTTACGCTGGAGAAACTCGGAGAGACGATTGCGGATCGACTCGGGGGAAACCCATTCGGGGCGAATCTCTCCGACATCCGGCTCGTTTACGAGTATTTCCGCGCCGACACCACCGCGGCCTACAACATTAATCCGCTCGCGCCCTACGGGATCGCCATCGGCGTGCTTGAGGGCAAGCAGTGCGCGGGGAGTCGGTGCGGTGAGAGCGGGCTGCAAGCCGTCGATCGGGGCCACGTGGACCACTATCTTTACCTGCCCGGGCACAACGGGAATCGCTACAACCAATATCCGTCGCAGTTCTATACCGCCAAGGAGGATTCGTCCACCATCGGCCGGTGGCTGTCCGACGCGAACTGGGTCGCCTGGGGCGGGAATTCGATCATGTCGAACGGCCCGGCCGACGCCAGCGATGCCTCGCGTACCGATCTCGCTGGCACCGGCTGGACGCGCCCGGGCGGCGGGGCGAATGTGGCGTTCTGCCATGAGTTCCAGCATTCCTTGACGAAGGGGGGTGTTTACACCAGCCTTGGCTGGGACGAGATCTTCGGCGTGGCGGCCGAGGCGATAGCGGGGAACGCGTTGCCGCCGTCGAACTACGACGTCTCCTATGTGTTCGGGCTCGGTTCGACCGCACAGCAGCAGCACAATTGGATGTTCGCGTGTTATCTGGCGTACAACTTCCGCGGCATCGACACAGCGCCGACGCTGACCGGCTTCCAGGACGATCTCCTCTACCGTTGGGCCAAGGGCGACCGCCACCTGTACGCGCTGCCGCCGTTGCTCTCGGACGCGAACTGCGCCGAGTGTTCCCCCGCCCTTAAGCCCTACTTCCACCCGGGTGGCGTGCCGCTCGACAATCACAGCCGACTCCAGCTCCTGATTCACAATTGGCGGGTCGCCAATTTCGTGAACAAGAGCTCGCTGGCGAACGGGCAGTATGGCTACCCTCCCCAGTTCGGATTCTCTCCGAAGGACAATGCCGGAGCGTGGCAAAGCCGCGACGGAGACGGCCCCAACGATGTTCACGCAATCCCGCCCGAGGTCGGGGTGGGGCCGTCAATGGCGGTACGCGAGACCACCATGGTCGGCACGCGGTACTCGGCCGCGGGCTCATTCCCGATGTCACTCCATCCGTTCGGGTCGGAGTACTGGGTGGCGCGCGCCGATCCTTCGCTGGGCACGACATCCCGCGATCTGGTCGTCCGAGTGAGCCCGGAGGGGATCCACCGGTGCCTGGTGAACGATCCCAGTGGTGGCCCTCAGCAGTATGTCCGAGACGTCCGCCTAATGACTTCCGTGGTCGGGTACTCAGTGCCTGCCGAGTCCCTGAAGACCGGCCAACTCTGGGCCCATCCGGAGTGGGCCACCCAGGCGCTTGCGCCGATATGGGTGGACGTGGACAGCGTGGCCGGCGGGCTGGAGTTGGTGCTGCCCGGGTTCGGTACGTCGGTCAACGCCGCGGTCGTGGTGATCTCGCTGGGGGATGGGCCGAGCGGGGGCTGGGCCAACTCCAATCTCGACGGGTCTTCCGCCATTCTCCCCTACCGCCTGAACCTCGCGCTCCGCGCGTCGCCGTTCCAGGACCCGAACCCCGTCGCTCTTCTGGCCGACCCGCTCTTGCTCGACGAGTCGCCGGCCTGGTCGCCGGAAGGCAACGAGATTGCCTTCGTGCGACGCGACCTGACGACTGGGGTTTCGGGCATCTACCGGAAGTCGTTGACCAGCGGCTCGCCTGTGCTGCTCGGCACTGCAGGTCCGGAGAGCCGGTCAGACCCGGACTGGTCCCCGCGTGGCGACTGGATCGCGTTCAGCCGGGAGGGTTCCGGCAGCCCCGCCGAAGCTCACATCTGGGCGGTCAATCGCTGGACCCAGGAGCTGCGGCAGATCACATCGGGCCAGGGGAGTTGGGACTCGTCACCCGTGTTCGAACCTCACGGCCAGCGCATCGCGTACCTTCGGAACTACTTTGGCGAACAGCCGGGGATCCTGACGGAGGTTCCGGGATCACTTCGGCGATGTAGCGTCGATGGCAGCGGGGACGTCCTCCTGGCAGAGTTCAACCCGCCGATCGAAGCCGGATCACTCCGATGGTCCCCCGACGGCCGTTTCATCTACTACGCGCGAAACGGTTCGCTCTACGCCGTCCCCGCAGACGGCGGAACGCCGATCCCACGTCCGGCGCTGCTGACCGGCGCCAATTCATTCGACTTGCATCGTGGGCAGGGGCGCTTGCTGTACTCGCAGGCGGGCGTCATCAATATGCAGGGTTGCGCACCACCGCCTCAAGCCTCGTTTCCGTTCGTCCGACTCGCCCTGCGCGACACGCTGGCGAACGACACCCAGGCCCGCTTCTATCGCACCGGCGCCCAGTTCTATGAGCCCCGCTGGTCGCCCGATGGCACGCGCATCGCCTACAGCTCGAACCAGAACACCGCCAACGACCCGACCTCCGCCGACCGCGATCTATTCGTCGGCCAGGTGAGCTTCAACCATCCGCCCTATTTCCCGGTGCTCACGGACCAGACCATCCCGGCCGGGCCGGCATTCGAGATGGAGGTATGGGCGGCGAGCGACCCTGACGGCGAGGCCCTGACCGATGACGCCCCGAGCCGCTACCTGCCCCCGGGGGCCAGCTTCGATCCCGCGACCCACCGCTTCAGCTGGCCCAACCCCGGCCCGGCGATGAGCGAGCACTTCGTGGTGTTCCGCAGGATGGACGGCTCGGGTGGGGTGGCGACCCGGGTGGTCCGCATCGCGGTCACGGCCGCCGCCATCGCCGACCTGAACCTGGATGTCGTGGGGAGCGACCTGGTCTGGCTCACCTGGACCGCCCCCGGTCCCGTGGGCGGCCCGGCGGCCGTGGAGTACGACCTGCGCTACGCGCCCTACGCGATCACCGAAGGGAGCTTTGGCATCGCTTCACGGGTGGGGAATGCCCCCCTGCCCGCCGCACCGGGTTCGCCCGAATCGCACATGATTGGCTCCCTGCAGGCGTGCACTCCCTACTGGTTCGCGATCAAGTCCAAGGATGCGGGCGGGAACTGGTCGCCGATCAGCAACGTGCCTACGACCACCACCATGTGCGGCCCGGGCGGTGGGGGCGAAGTGAGCGCGCGCGAGGCCGGGCCGGCTGTGGCCGGGATCGAGCCGGGGCGCACCGAGCCCGCATTCGCCCGGCCCGGCGAGGGGGATTCCACGCGCGTGGCCCTCGTGGTTGAGATGGCGGGGACCGCGCTCGCTCCACGCTGGTCGGTCCACTACCTGCCGGCAGCGGAGCAGGCGGCGCTGGAGGGCGATGGCTTCTCGGGCATCGTGCTCCAGGCGCCGGATGCCGGAGCGGGCTGGCGCGAGCGGGCCCGTCTCGCCCTGCCCGGCAGGGGCTGGCGCTTCGGGCTGCGGGCGCTGCGCCGCCCGGCTCGTCTGATCTTCCTCGGCGCGTACGACCTGCAGCAGACCTGGAATGTGGTGACGCCCGGGGGTGCGAACGCGGCGAGCGCCGTGGCGCTCACGACCGCCCGGCACTCGCGCCTCGGGGACCTCACAACCGCGCTCGGCGCCGCGGACGGCTACGACGCGGGGCTGACCGCGGGCGACACGCTGTCGCTGCGCTACGGACCGGCCGCGGAGGGATCCGAGTCCGCTCAGCCGTGGTTCATGGTGGTGGGACCCCCGGGGAGCACCGGTGGCATCCAGGGCTTCAGGCGGCAGCGTGCGGGTGAGGCGGAGGTCATGCCCACCGCGTTCGCGCTGCGCCAGAACCGGCCCAACCCGTTCTCGGGCACCACCGAGATCCGCTTCGAGCTGCCGGTCCCATCGCCCGTACGCCTCGAGGTGTTTGATGCGCAGGGGCGTCTGGTCCGCACCCTGGCCAATGGGGACTTCCCGGTCGGCTTCCACTCGGTCGTCTGGGACCAGCGAGACGCGGCAGGGGCGCGCGTGCGCCCGGGCATTTACCTCTACCGCATCGCTGCCGGCGCGTTCCGCCACCAGAGGAAAATGATGATGTTGTAGCTCGGGCCTCGACTGGCTCCCACCGAGGCGCCGCGGGCAGGGCATCCCGCGGCGCCTCGGTATTGGTCCGAGCGCGGCGGCCCGGTCAGTCCACGACGCCAATCCGGAACGCTCCGCTCGTGCTGAGCACCGCGCCCCAACGCCCTGTTCATGGCGCACTCCATCCCGTTTTGGCCGCCTTCGCGGGCGTGCTAGCCTTTCTGCGCTCCCCAACGAGGCGCCCCCCCGCCCACCCCGAGGTCCCGCTTGCGATACGCCGTGCTATCACTGTTCGTGGTCCTGTCGACCGTGGCCCTCTCGGCCGCTCCGGCTATTCCGACCGCGGCCGCTCCCGCGCCGGGAATCGCCTGGCGCGCCTGGGATCGCGGCCTCGAGGAGGCCCGTGCGTCCGGACGTCCGGTGCTGGTCAATGTCTATACCGACTGGTGCGGCTGGTGCCGTCGCATGAAAGCCGATGTCTACACCCGGGCCGAGATCCGCGATTATCTGGATGATCATTTCGTGGTCGTCACGCTTAACGCCGAGGGGTCGGACCCGGCGCGCTACGAAGGCCGTGCGTTCACCTCGCGCTCGCTGGCGGCGCGCTTCGGGGTGACCGGCTATCCCACGACGCTCTTCCTCCGCCCGGACGGTGGTCACATGGTCAACGTCCCGGGCTACGTCGAATCCGCCCGCTTCCTTCAGATTTTGCGCTTCATCGGCGACGGGCACATGGATCGCGGGGTGAGCTTCCAGGATTTCTCGAAGCAGGCAGCTCCAGGCGGGGCGACCCGCCGCTAGGCACGCACCGGCGGGGAGGAAAGATGTCACTGCTGAGTGGACATCAGATCTTGGTGGTGGACACCGAGACCACCGGCTTCAACCCGTCCGAGGGCCACGCGCTGGTGGAAATCGCGACGGTCGCGGTCGTCAATGCTGCGTTCGGCGAGACCTGGTCGAGTCTGGTGCGGCCCGGGCGCGCGATCCCGTCGGACGCCTCGGCGGTGCACGGCATCACCGACGCGATGGTCTCGGACGCGCCGCTGCCCGCGCCGGTCGCGGCCGAGCTGCGTCGCCGCTGCGGTGACCTGCCGCTGGTCTTCCACAACGCGCCCTTCGACCTGCCGTTCCTGATCGCCCTGTTGCGACAGGCCGGGCAGCCGCCCCTGCTCAATCCGATCATCGACACACTCGGGCTCGCGCGCGGGCTGGGCGGCCCGGGCGGCAACTCGCTCGGCGCCCTGGCGGCCCGCCTCGGGCTCCCCAAGGAGACCCAGCATCGCGCGCTCGGGGACGCCCGTACGACCGCACGTCTGTTCCTGGCCCTGAGTGGACGGTGGGAGGCGGAGCGGGGCGTGCGCACGCTCGCCGAGCTGGCGGCGGCCAGTCAGGATGTGATGCGGCAGACCACGGCGCGCTGATGCGCCGCCACGATCGATACGGAGGCCACATGGTCGCGACCGCGTCGCTCGAGATCGGTCAGTCGGCGCCGGATTTCAGGCTCAAGGGGCCGGGCGGCCGGTTCGTTTCGCTCTCGGAGTACCGGGGCCGGAACCATGTCGTCCTCGTGTTCTACCCGCGGGCGCTCATCACCGCCCTCGAGGGTCTGGCGTAGCGGCCCGACCCTTAGGCCAGCCGGAACGCATCCCGGCGCGGCGGGAGGGTCGAACCATCCGATGTCAGCCCTGCGCCTCAACGTCGTGGTGGTCGAGCGCGCGAGCGCGGCGACCACGACCCTGCTCGCCCGCCTGCGTGAGCACGGCATGCATGTGGCCTGGGCCAGGGATGACGAGGGCGCGCGCCGCGCGCTCGGCGGGGCGAGGGTCGACGGCCTGATCGTCGCCATGCGTGCTCCGAGGATCGACGCCATGTCGGTGTTGCGGCGAGCGCGGGCCGAGCACCCCGCGTCGTGCGTCGTGCTGACGGCCGATGCCGCCGGCATGCGACGGGCGGCCGAGGCGCTGCGCGAAGGCGCGTGGGACACGCTCGCGCGTCCGGTGGACCCCGAGCGGCTGCTCGCGGTGCTCGAGCGGGGCCTCGCGCACCAGCGTCTCGTCGCCCGGCTCGCCGCGCTGGAGGACGGGCTCCCGGGGGTGCCGGGAGGCGAGCCCTTCATTGGTCGATCGCGCGCGATCGACCGCGTCCTCGAGCAGGTCCGGCATCTGGCGTCCAGCGACGCGGCGGTGCTGATCGAGGGGGAGCCGGGGACCGGAAAGGGCGGGGCGGCGTGGGCGATCCACGGACTCGGGCCCCGCCGGGACGGCCCGTTCGTGGCGATCGACTGCGCGAGCGGGGAGCCGGGCGCGCTCGAGCGCGAGTTGTTCGGAGTCGAGGAACCGGCCCATGATGCGCGACCGGGCGGGCTGGAGCGGGCCGACGGTGGGACGCTCTATCTCGACGACATCGCCGCGGCGACACAGGCCGTGCAGATCCGGTTGCTTCGCCTGCTCCAGGAGCGGGCGTTCGAGCGCGTCGGCGGGAGGACCACGATCCGGGTGGATGTCCGGCTCATCGCCGGCGCTGCACTGGACCTGGGCGGGCCGGTGCGCGAAGGACGCTTCCGCGAGGACCTTTTCCGCCGCCTCGCGGTGGCTCGGATCGCAATGCCGCCGTTGCGGATGCGTCGCGAGGACATCCCGCCGATGGTCGAGCGGTTCCTGCGGGACGCCAATCGCCGGCACCGCCGCAGGGTGAAGAGCGTCACGCGCGGGGTACTCGAGCGCCTGCAGCGCCACCCGTGGCCGGGCAATGTCCGCGAACTGCGCGACACGATCGAGAGCATGGTGGTCTCCGCCCCCGGCGGTCGGCCGCTCGATCTAGCCGACCTTCCGCCGTCGCTGCGCGCCGGGCCCGACGTGAACGAGCGGGTCGATATCGCCCCCGGCATGACCGTCGAAGAAGTGGAGCGGGCGTTGATCACCGTCACGCTGGCGCATGTCGGCCACGACAAGCCCCGCGCCGCGGCCATGTTGGGGATCGGATTGCGGACGCTCTACCGGAAGATCAAGGAGTACGGCATCCGCTGAGCCGGCCGGCCGCCCGGCGCGCACCCCTCCCGGGCCGCCTCCTTGCGCTCACGGCGGTGCAAAGTCATGACCGTCGCCTGCCGATAACCTCACGACGGTCACCACGTTCGCGACCCCGAGCGCCACGCATGTCCGATATCGAGTTTAGCAATCCTTACGACACGGACGGCTTCGAGAGCCGGCCGCTGCCGCCGGCTGCTCCGCTGGTTCGGCCGGCCGTGGATGTTGAGGGCCCGCTGCCGTCGCCCCCACCCGAGGTCGCGGCGGCGCATGAGAAGTCCGACGTGGGCCCGGTGTCCTGGAAGGCCGCGGCGAGCAGCGTGCCCAGGCTGCGGCAACAACCGGCGGCCCAGGCGGCGGAGTCCACGGACGGATCGTTCCAGGGCTTCGCCCAGGATGCGATGCCGGGCCGCGGGTCCGGCATGATCGGTGAGCCCCCGGGGCGGGGCGCGGACGCCGGACCCGATGACGACCCCAACGCGCCCGCGAGGCCGCTCGCGGTGGAGCCACCGTTCTGGGAGGTGTGGCTCGAGCGCGCGCGGGGACTGCCGCTGCCGCTGGTGCTCGGGGGCTGCGCCGTCCTGCTCCTGGCGGTGCTCCTGGTGCCCGTTCTGCTCCCGCACAATCGGGCGAGCGTGTCGCTCTCGAAGATCCGCCAGCATCCGGAGGCCTTCGACGGACAGCGTGTGGCGGTGCACGGCAAAGCCGGCGAGACCTTCTCTATCGGCGGTAGCTACGTGTTCAACCTGCGCCAGGGACGTGACACCATCGTCGTCTACTCGCGGACGCGGCGGCCGTCGCTGCACGAGAACGTGCGGGCGACCGGCACGGTCAGCATCGGCTACCTGGACGGCGTGCCCCGCGTCGCGCTGTTCGAGGAACCGCCGACCCACTGACCGCGGGAAGCGCCGGCCTCATCCCCGGCCGAGCATGGTCGTCTCCGCTCCCCATCCGCGCTGGCGGCACCCATGATCGAGTGCCAGCCATGGCGTGCCATTTGGGCATCACCGACCCGCCAGACGATTTGATGTCTGCCCATAAACTAAACAACATCATCGACTTAACTCAGGTTGGTTGCGTCGTGGGCGGGAATGAAATAGCTTCTCCCTCCGCGCCGTGCATCGGCAGGTCCAGAGGTCCATTCGGACCCGGTCCCCGCGCCGGCAATCAGCCCGTCCCCATCGCAACCGCCCCGCATCGGGGCGAACCACCGAGGAGGAGCACATGAACGTCAAGCCTCTCGCGGACCGCATCCTGGTCCGTCGGATCGAGGAGTTGGAGACCAAGAAGGGCGGGATCATCATCCCCGACACCGCCAAGGAGAAGCCGCAGGAGGGCGAGATCGTCGCCGTCGGCCCGGGACGCATGAACGAAGAAGGCAAGCGCATCGCCATGGAGGTCAAGAAGGGCGATCGCGTCCTGATCGGCAAGTACAGCGGCACCGAGATCAAGATCGACGGCACCGAGTACGTCATCCTGCGCGAGGACGACGTGTTGGGCATCCTCGCCGCCACCAAGAAGTAATCGACTTCACGCTCCCCTCGGCCCTCCGGGCCTGAGGGGCTGCGACACGACATTCAGGAGGCACACATGGCAGCCAAGCAGTTGCTCTTCAGTGAGCAGGCCCGTCAGAGGATCCTCGAAGGGGTCGAGATCCTGGCCCGGGCAGTGAAGATCACCCTCGGACCCCGCGGACGCAACGTCATCCTCGACAAGAAGTGGGGCTCGCCGACCATCACCAAGGACGGCGTGACGGTGGCCAAGGAGATCGAGCTCGAGGAGCCCTATCACAACATGGGCGCTCAGATGGTGCGCGAGGTGGCGTCCAAGACTTCGGACGTCGCCGGTGACGGCACCACGACCGCGACCGTGCTGGCCGAGTCCATCTTCCGCGAGGGGCTGAAGAACGTCACCGCCGGCTCCTCGCCTATGGCGATCAAGCGCGGCATCGACAAGGCGGTCGAGGCCGTGGTCGCCGAGCTCAAGAAGCTGAGCCGCGAGGTGAAGGAGAACAAGGAGATCGAGCAGGTCGCGACCATCTCCGCCAACGGCGACAAGTCGATCGGCAGGATCATCGCCCAGTGCATGGACAAGGTGGGCAAGGACGGCACCATCACGGTCGAAGAGGCCAAGTCCATCGAGACGACCTATGACCTGGTCGAGGGCATGGAGTTCGACAAGGGCTACGTCTCGCCGTACTTCGTGACCGAGAAGGAGGACATGAAGGCGATCCTCGAGGATGCCTTCATCCTGCTCTACGAGAAGAAGCTCTCCAACATGAAGGATCTGCTGCCGCTGCTCGAGAAGATCGCGCAGCGCGCGAAGCCCCTGCTCATCATCGCCGAGGAGGTCGAGGGCGAGGCGCTCGCCACCCTGGTGGTCAATAAGCTCCGCGGCACGCTGGCGGTCTGCGCCGTCAAGGCGCCCGGATTCGGCGACCGTCGCAAGGCCATGATGGATGACATCGCGGTCCTGACGGCCGGCAAGCTGATCTCCGAAGACCTTGGCATCAAGCTCGAGAACGTGAAGATCGAGGATCTCGGGCGCGCGAAGCGGATTGTGATCGACAAGGAAAGCACCACGATCGTCGAAGGCGCCGGCAAGAAAGCCGAGATCCAGGGCCGCATCGGTCAGATCAAGAAGGAGATCGAGGATACGACCTCCGACTACGATCGCGAGAAGCTGCAGGAGCGTCTGGCCAAGCTCGCGGGCGGTGTCGCGGTGGTCAACGTGGGTGCGGCGACCGAGACCGAGATGAAGGAGAAGAAGGCCCGCGTCGAGGACGCGCTGCATGCGACGCGTGCGGCGGTCGAAGAGGGCATCGTCCCCGGTGGCGGCGTGGCCTACCTGCGCTGTCTGTCGGCGCTCGACAAGTTCTCGGACACGCTGCCGGCCGACGAGAAGGTCGGCGCCCTGATCGTCAGGCGCTCGCTGGAGCAGCCGCTGCGCACGCTGTGCGAGAACGCCGGTGTCGAGGGCTCGGTGATCGTCGAGCACGTGAAGAAGGAGAAGAAGTTCA
>CAYONG010000231.1:0-6612 GCA_964405235.1 uncultured bacterium
GGCCGCCTGCTGGCGATCCGCCAGGCGCGCCGGGCCGGATAGCCCGGCGGACCCGTGCTCGCCCCCCGGGCCGGCGAAAGGGCGTACGCGCCAGAATGCTCGCCGCCGTGCGAACCCACGCTCCTTAGAGCGGAGACAAGGTTACCACTCCGTGTCTGGACGCCGACACTGTCCGCCTCTAGGCTCCTCCGTCCCATCGCGCCCGAGACCCTGTAAGCTGCGGCCGCCACCGGAGACCGATCATCCCCGACCTCGCCGGCGCACCCTGGAGAACCGATCCGACCGTGCTGGAACCCAAGCAGCTCTACAAGCGCATCGAGGCGGTGTTCGATGGACTCGAGACGCGCGGCTCAGCGGAGGTCTTCGCTGCGCGGTTCGTCCCGCGCGTGCTCGACAAGCTCGGTCGTCCCCTCGGCCTGACCACCGCGCACCTCTATCGCCGCTCGGATGCCCACCTCGAGCTGCTCGAACGCTGGGGCCCCGGACGTCCGGACCTGGGCATTGAGCTGAGCCGGCGGCTGCTCCCCGGCGAGACCCGCGACATCCCCGATCTGCCGTGGGCGGGCGAAACCGCGGGCGGCCGCGTCGGCCTCGTGCCCGCGAGCGAGGATGATACCCTGCTCATGGCGCTGTTCCTCGCCGCTCCGGGCGAGCTGCACGCCGCACCTTCGCCCCCACAGCTCGCCTCAGCGCTCACCTCGCTCCACTACGCGTTCGGCCAGCACCGCAAGCGCCGCGACCTCGAGGACCTGTTTGCGCAGGCGCGCGCCATCCAGCTCTCGCTGCTGCCGAGCGGGCGGCCCAGGTTCGGCGATTTCGACATCGCCGCGGTCAGCGTGCCGGCCCAGTCGGTGGGCGGTGACCTCTACGACTTCATCCACGTGGACCACGATACGCTCGGCATCGCCATCGCCGATTCTTCCGGTCACGGCCTGCCGGCCGCGCTGCAGGCGCGTGATGTCGCGACCGGGCTGCGCATGGGCGTCGCGCGCGACTTCAAGCTCCAGCGGGTGGTCGAGAAGCTCAACGGCATCATCCACCGCAGCGGGCTGGTGTCTCGATTCATCTCGCTGATCTTCGGCGAGCTGGAGAAGAACGGGAACTTCTCCTATATCAACGCGGGCCATCCGCCGGCGCTGCTGCGCGGCCCGCGCGGCCTGAGCGAGCTGTCCGTGGGCGGCACGCTGCTCGGACCGCAGGCCGACGCCGGCTACAAGCTGGGGTTCGCCCACATCGATCGCGGGGCGACGCTGGCGATGGTCACCGACGGCGTCATCGAGCGCGGGGTCGAGACCGGGGACATGTTTGGTGATGCGCGCGTCAAGGAGTGGCTCGAGGCATGGCCCGCGGGCCCCGCGCACGAGGCGGTAGACGACCTGATCCGGCGCGTCACCGCCTTCGGCGACGGCCAGCCGCTGGAGGACGACGTCACGGTCGTCTACGTGCACCGGCCGGGGTAAGCCCGCCCCCACGCTAGACGCGCCCCCCCACCCCCATTAGTCTCCCGCGACCATGCCCACCCCCGCGGTCTGCCTGCGTGGCATCACGCGCCGCTTCGGTCCCGTGCTCGCCAACGACGGCGTCTCGCTCGACCTCCTGCCGGGCGAGATCCATGCGCTGGTGGGCGAGAACGGTGCGGGCAAGAGCACGCTCATGCGCGTGCTCTATGGGCTGCTCCAACCCGATGCCGGCACCATCGAGGTCGAGGGCCGGCCGGTGCGGCTCCACCGCCCGGCGGACGCCATGCGGCTCGGGTTCGGCATGGTCCACCAGCACTTCATGCTGGTGGACACGCTCACGGTGGCGGAGAACATCGTGCTCGGCCACGAGCCGCGCAGCGCGCTGGGCGGCCTGAATCGGGCAGCCGCCGAGCGCGAGGTCGCGGCGCTCGCCGAGTGCTACCACCTGCCGGTCGACCCGCGGGCGCGGGTGGGCGGGCTCGCGGTCGGTGTGCAGCAACGCGTCGAGATCTTGAAGGCGCTGTACCACGGCGCGCGAGTGCTGATCCTCGACGAGCCGACCGCGGTGCTCGCCCCGCACGAGGTGGACGATCTGTTCCAGGTGCTGCGTGCGCTCAACGCGCATGGCACCACCATCGTGCTCATCACCCACAAGCTCGCAGAGGTCAAGGCACTCGCCCGGCGGGTGACGGTCATGCGCGACGGCCGTGTGGTGGGCGGCGGGGAGACCGCCTCGCTCACCACCGAAGCGATCGCCGAGCTGATGGTGGGCCGGCCGCTCGCGGGCCTGCGCGCGCGCGACCCGCGTCCGCCCGGTGTGGCGCTGCTCGAGGTGCGGGGGATCGAGGCGCACGATGACCGGCGCGTCAGGGCGCTTCGGGGCGTCTCGCTGGCCGTCGCGGGCGGCGAGGTCCTCGGCATCGCCGGGGTCGAGGGCAACGGTCAGCGCGAGCTGGCGGAGTGTATCGCCGGTCTCAGGGCCACGACCCGCGGGGAGATCGTCATCGCCGGCCGGCACATGTCGGGGCGATCCTCGCGCGAGCACTTCGCCGCGGGCCTCGCGCACATCCCGAGCGACCGACTGAACGACGGGCTGGTGCCCGAGATGACGCTGGCTGAGAACCTAGCGCTCGGCCGCCATCACGAGCCGGCGCTGGGCAAGGGTCCGTTTCTGAGCCCGCGGGCCATGGGCACGCGCGCCGCCGTGCTGCTCGCCGAGTACGACGTGCGCCCGCCCTCGGCGGGGCTCCTGGCCGCGCAGCTCTCGGGCGGCAATCAGCAGAAGCTGATCGCCGCGCGCGAGCTGTCCCGCGGCGCCAGGGTGCTGCTCGTGGCCCATCCCACGCGCGGCGTGGACCTGGGCGCGGCCGAGGCGATCCACGTCCGGCTGCTGGCCGAACGCGATGCGGGTCACGCGGTGCTGCTCATCTCGTCGGACCTGACCGAGATCCTGGCCCTCAGCGACCGCGTGGCGGTGATGTACGAAGGCCGGCTCACCTACGAGGCGCGCGCCGCCGCGACCGACGAGCGCACGCTCGGGCTCTACATGACCGGCCGACATGGAGCCGTGGGAGCCGTAGGAGCCGTGGGAGCGGTGGGAGCGGTGGGCGCATGAGCGCCGCCGACGCGGCAGCGCCACCTCCGGGCGGGGCGGTCGCAGGGGACGCGGTCGCCGGCCTCCGCCCCAAACTGCGCACGTTGTTCCTCGCCTCGGCGCCGCTCATCGCGGTGACGCTCGCCCTGCTGGCGGGCGCCGGCTTCATCCTCGCCATCGGCGAGGACCCGATCTCGGTCTATGCCCTGATGCTGCGCGAGACCCTCGGCACCGGCTACGGCATCGGCCAGACGTTGTTCAAGGCGACGCCGCTCATCTTCTGTGGGCTCGCGGTGGCGGTGGGATTCCGCGCCGGCCTCTTCAACATCGGGGCCGAGGGGCAGCTCACGGTCGCGGCATTTGCCGCCGCGCTCGCCGGGGCCGAGTTCGTGGACCTGCCGGCGCCGGTGCTGCTGCCGTTCACGCTGGCGGTGGCGATGACGGCGGGCGCGGCATGGGGCGCGGTGCCGGGCGTGCTCAAGGCCCGCTTCGGCTCGCACGAGGTGATCAACACCATCATGCTCAACTTCATCGCCTTCGCGCTGGTCTCCTATCTGGGGCGGGGCGTGTTCCAGCCCGCCACGGTGCGCACCGCCGAGATCGGCGCCGGAGCGATGCTGGCGCGGCTCGACGGCTGGTGGCCGGCTCTGCGCGGTTCCCCGGCCAACCTGTCGCTGGCGCTCGCGCTGCTGGCGGCGGTGGCGGTGGGATTGCTGCTGTTCCGCACCCGGCTCGGGTTCGAGCTGCGCTCGCTCGGGATGAACGCGGCGGCGGCCCGATACGGCGGCATCCCGGTCGGCGCCACCCAGATCAGGGCGATGGCCATCTCGGGCGCGCTGGCGGGGCTGGCGGGCACCAACTTCGTGCTCGGCTACAAGCACTTCTTCGAGCTGGGCTTCTCGGCCGGCGCCGGCTTCATGGGCATCGCGGTGGCGCTGTTGGGACGCAACCACCCGGCCGGCGTCATCCTTGCGGCGCTGTTCTTCGGCGCCCTCTCGCACGGCGGGCTCGCGATCAGCCAACGGGTGCCGAAGGAACTCGTGGACGTGCTGCAGGCGATCGTCATCCTGCTCGCCATCTGCGTCCAGCAGGTGGTCGAGCGCGCGGCGCGGAGATTCGCCTGATGGACTTGGCTCTCTTTGTCGCTGCCGCGCTGCGGATCAGCGTCCCCTACACGCTCGCCGCGCTCGGCTCGACCTTCAGCGAGCGCGGCGGGGTCATCAACATCGCGCTCGAGGGCATGATGCTCAACGGCGCGCTCGGCTACGTACTGGGCGCGCACTGGACCGGGAGCCCCTGGTTCGGCATCGCCGCCGCGGTCGCCGCCGGCGTGCTGACCGGGTTGGTCCATGCCGTGGTCACGGTGCACTTTCGCGCCGATCAGATCACCAGCGGCCTCGGCATCAACCTGCTGGCGGCGGGGCTCACCAAGTTCGTGCTGACGCAGGTGTTCGACTCGTCCTCCAACTCGAGCCGCGTGGTCGGGCTGCCCGACTGGGACCTGTTCGGGCTCTCGCGCCTGCCGGCGCTGGGCCCGGTGCTCGCCACCCCGCTGGTGTTGCTGACGCTGGCGCTGGTCCTGCTTGGCCAGGCGCTGCTGTTCCGCTCGGTGTTCGGCCTCAGGCTGCGCTCCATCGGCGAGCGCCCCCAGGCGGCCGCCACGCTGGGGCTGCCGGTCGCCCGCTACCGCTACGCCGGCGTGCTGCTCTCGGGCGCGTTCGCCGGGCTCGCCGGTGCGTGGCTGGCGAGCGAGCAGCACTCGTTCACCGACGGCATGACCAACGGCCGCGGATATATCGCGATCGCCGCCATGATCGTGGGCAAGTGGTCGCCGCTCGGGGCAGGGGCAGCCTGCCTGCTGTTCGGCGCCGCCGAGGCACTCCAGATCACGCTCCAGGGCTCGGCGTTCCCGAGCGAGCTGTTGCAGATGCTCCCCTACCTCGTCACCATGCTGGCGCTGGCGGGGTTCATCGGCCGCGCGATCCCGCCGCGCGCCCTGGGCACGCCGTACGATGCCGAGAGAGCCTGAGAGGAGGCCCGCGCATTGAGCACCGAGCCGCTGCTCCCCACTGGCGACCTTGCCGCGCGCGTCGCCGACGTGGTGAGCGCCATTCGCTCGCGCTCGACCCTGGCCCCGCGCGTCGGGCTCACCCTGGGCTCGGGACTGGGCGGGGTCATGGACGCGCTCGAGCAACCGGTCATCTTCGCGACCCGCGACCTGCCACACTGGCCGCGCTCGACCGTGGCGGGGCACTCGGGCCGGTTCGCGCTCGGTCACTGGCGCGGCGTGCCCGTGGCGGCGCTGGCGGGGCGCAGCCACCGCTACGAGGGCTACACGCTCGACCGCGTCACGCTCGCCTCCCGCGTGATGCACGCGCTCGGCGCCCGGGTGCTGCTGTTCACGAATGCGGTCGGCGCGATCAATCGGACGTTCCGCCCCGGCGATCTGATGCTGGCCACCGACCACATCAACTGGATCGGACGGCGCGGCCTGTTCACGACCGACGAGCTGGTCGAGCGCCGTGTGGGACGCCGCACCGCCTCGTACTACAGCCCGCGCCTGCGCGAGGCGCTCACGCAAGCCGCCGCCCGCGCTGCCGTCCCGCTCCACCGCGGAACGCTCATGGGGGGCCAGGGTCCGTCCTACGAGACCGCGGCCGAGGTCCGCATGGCGGCGGCGCTCGGGGCGGACGTGGCCTGCATGAGCACGGTGCACGAGGTGACGGTGGCGGCCGAGCTGGGGTGCGAGGCGGCGAGCCTCTCGTGCATCACCAACCTGGCGACCGGCATCTCTAAAACGCCGCTCACCCACTCCGAGGTCACCGTGGTGGCGGATCAGGGCGCAGTAGGGCTGCGCAAGATCCTCGAGGAGTTCCTGCAGGGCGAGGTGGCGCGCTGAAGTGACGGCCGCGGCGGCCTGAGGTTCCCACGAGGAGGACCTGGATGCGAACCATGGTGCCGTGTGTATGCCGCGCGGTCGTGTGCGTCAACGACATCGCGGCTGCCGCAAGTCGACCTCCGCGCGGTCCCCCCTACCTCAATATCTCCACCTTCATCACCCGGTCCCCCTGCACGATCCTCCACACCACGTCCATGCCGCGCACGACGCGGGCGAAGATGGTGTAGCGGCCGTTGAGGTGCGGCTGCGGGGAGTGGGTGATGAACCACTGGCTGCCCCCCGTGTCCTTACCCGAGAGCGCCATGCCGACCATGTAGCGGTCGTAGCGGAGCCGGTTGTACTCGCAGCGGATGGTGTAGCCGGGGCCGCCCGAACCGGTGCCGGTCGGATCACCGTCCTGGATGACGAAGTTCGGGACCACGCGATGCACGGCGCGCCCGTCGAAATATCCGCGCTGGGCGAGACGGACGAAGTTCTTCACCGTCTGGGGCGCCTCGCGGCCGTAGAACGACCACTCGATGTCGCCGGCGGTGGTGTGCAGCAGCGCGCCCCGGGCGCGCGGCGCCGCGGCGAAGTCGCCGGGGTAGAAGGCAGGCCGGGCGTTGCGCGCCGGATGCCGGCGCTCGAGGCTGTCGGCGAACGCGCGGCCCGCGAGGTCG
>CAYONG010000232.1:0-3814 GCA_964405235.1 uncultured bacterium
CGCGGAGCGATTCCCCTTCCACGAAGGGCATCACATAGAAGAGGAAGGATTCCGCCTCGCCCGAGTCGTGCAGCGGCAGGATGTGCGGGTGCTGCAGCGCGGCCGTCGTCTTGATCTCGGAGAGGAACCGCTCGGCGCCGAGCACGGCGGCCAGCTCGGGCCGCAGCACCTTGATCGCGACCTGGCGGCCGTGCTTCAAGTCCTGGGCGAGATACACCGTGGCCATGCCGCCCGCGCCCAGCTCGCGCTCGATCTGGTAGCGGTCGGCGAGGGCCGTCGACAAGCGCTGCACGGCGTTCGTCATGCCGGTGCTACGCTCCAGCCTACCATTGGCACACCTCCACATCGGTCTTCGAGAAGTCGTCCCCGACGAACAGCAGGGCCTCGCCCCGCGCCACCGACAGCGCATAACTGAAGCAGTCGCCGAAGTTCAGCGCCGCTGGATGCCGGCCGCGACCGAACCGCAGCGCTGCGTCGCGCGCGAGCGCCACCTGCTCCTCTCCGACCGGTACGACTTCCGCGCCGATGCCCCGTAGCAGCCGGTCGAGCTGGGGATCGCCCGCCTCGCCGTAGCGGCCGAGCAAGGCCAGTGAGGCCTCCACGACGGTGGCCGCGGATACGAGGCGAGTGCCGTCGGCCTCCACCGCCTGCACCAGGCGATCCGCCGCCGGGTCGCGCGTCAGGATGGCCATCATGGCCGAGGTATCGATGACCATCGCTCAGCGCGGGACGCCGTGTTCGTCATAGCCCACGATCGCCTCGGGTGAGCGCGGGTCGAGCACCGGCAACCTGGCCAGGCGCTCCTGGATGCGCCGCACCTCGACGCCGACGCCCCGGCGGGACCGCTGGGATTCGCGTTCCAAGCGGTCCTGAAGTGCGCGGCGAATCGCCTCGGTCAGGGACTCACCGGTGGCGGCCGCCAGCGCCCGCGCCAGTCGGTCAGTTTCCGGGTCCTTGATACTGATGGCCATTTATCGCCTTCTAGAATATGATATAGAATTCTATAACACGACGCCTAAGCCTGCAAGCACAGTCGGGTTCAGAGCTCGCGGCAGCGAGCCGAAGTTCGTGCCAGGCGACTCACCTGCTTCCGGCTGGGGCGAGCCGGCGCAACTCGGCGAAGAAACCGGTCACGACATCGAGGTGTCCCGCGGTTTCCTCCGGCGGCCCGAGCAGCAGCAGGAAGCGGCCGTCCGGGCCCACGTCGTAACTCTTGGCCGCCACGTTCAGGTAACGGCCCTCGAACAGCACGCGCGGCTTCCCCACCGTGAGCCCATTCCGGGTCGATACGGCCATGACCATCCAGCGCTTGCCATCTCGATAGTAGAGCTCGTCACCCTTGGGTGACCACTCCGGCTCGTCGGCGCTCCTCGGCGCCACCGTCAGGAGGGTGCCGGTGGCTGGAACCGCGGAGATCTTCACTCCCTCTGGAGAGGTAAACGCAATCCACCGACTGTCAGGCGAGAACACGGTCCAGCCGCCTCCCTGGAAGAACGTTCGCTCTTTCCCGTCAACGGAAACCAGCCCAACTCCGGCGGAGTCACCAAAGCGCCGGACACCGTAGAAGCGGAGATCCCGTGAGACGTCGAGAACGTACCAACCCGGTCCCAGCAGGCTGTCCCGCGTGCCAGCGCCGCCAATCGGCACCCGCCAGGCGATGCCCCGTTCCTGGGTCGCCCACGCTCCCACCAGGAGGACCGCGTGTTCCCCATCCGGCCACCAAGCGGTGAAGCGTACCGGCCCATCAAGGTGCAGGTCTTGAATCAAGCTTCGATCCACATCGAGGATCGACATGGACTGCTCCCCGGTCGGCTGGTGGGCGGACAGCTCGACCCGCCGTCCGTTGCCTGACGCATAGATGTTGAAGTAGTCGCCGGGTGGAACCGGAAGGGTGTCGGTGACCCGTCCCGCATGGTCCACCCACACGGGGACACTTCTCGCGGCGTCCGCGCCGCGGACGAAGATCAGTGTCCCGTCGCCGGCCACATCGTACTGCCCGGCGGCGTCCCAGCTTTCCCGGCGCACCTCCTGGATGACTGGCGCCGGCGGGCCCAGCACCCGCAGCCGCTCCGGGTCGAATGGAAGGGCCATGAGGGTGTTTCCGACGAGATACAACAAGTGTCCGCTCCCGACATAGCGGGGATAGCTCCCCGTCACCAGGCTCGCCGTATCGAACGATTGCAGGGGGACCGGACCGCTGACGCCGAGGGCGAGCGCCCGCCCGTCCTTCAGGGACCAGAGCACCAGCTGTCGAGTGTCCGAGGATCCGACCACCCACTCTTCCCCGGGGAGCAGCGAGGGCCAGAGGAGGTTACCGCTCGGTCCCCCAAGCTCCGATAGGTTCCCTCCGGCAGCGGGAACCGAGAGGATGGCGCGGTCCCGATCGGCGAAGATGATCCGGCCACTGGTGGTCCACACCGCGCCCCGCGGTGCGCGGGCTCGCGCAAGGACCACCGGACTGCCGCCCGTCACCGCGACCTTCTTCAGCTCCCCGCCGGCAAAGAACCCGATCCACTCGCCTTCGGGTGAGAAGAACGGCTGAGACGCGCCCTCGGTGCCCGGGAGTTGATGGGGGGCCGCGTCATCCAGCTGCCGGAAATAGAGACTCGATGCTCCCCGGTACCGGGCGATGTAGGCGATCCGGTCGCCGGCCCCGGAAATGGCGAGCGCGGGCTGTCCTTCGCCGTACAGACTGGGGGCGAAGTAATCGAGCGGGGCCGAATCGGGCAGCATGATGTTCCAGTGGCGCACCGGTGTGGCGGATGATCCCCCCGAACGGCTCAGCGCCCACACCGCGAGCGCGGCGCACGCCACCAGAGCGGCGGCGGTTCCCAGGGCCGCGCGCCGCCACCGCTGGGCGGCGGGCGAGGCCACGGCTCCGGGCCCGGCCATCGACCGCGAATAATTGGGGCTGGTCAGCGCATCGGCGAACTCCGCCGCCGAGGCAAAGCGGTCGGCGGGCAACTTCTCCAGTGCCTTCGCCACCGCGGCCGCCACGTTGGGCGGCACCGATTTCCGGAGCTCCGTCACCGGGCGTGCGGTATCCGTCACGATCTTCATGATGATCTGCTGGGCCGACGAGCCCACGTGCGGTGGGCTGCCGGTCAGCATCTCGTACAGCACGCAGCCCAACGAATACACATCCGAGCGCGCCGTGATCTCCTTCTCCGCCGTCGCCTGCTCGGGACTCATGTAGTGCGGCGTGCCGAGGGAGAGACCCGTCTCCGTCATGCGGCCGCCGGCCGCGGCGGAGAGCGCCAGCGCGATCCCGAAATCGGCCACCATGGGGCGCCCGTCGTGCAGCAGGATGTTCTCCGGCTTGATGTCCCGGTGGATCACCCCGTGGCGGTGCGCGTAGTCGAGCGCGTCGGCCACCTCGGTGGCGATCTTCACCGCTTCCTCGATGCCGAGCTGGGTCTCGCGGTCGAGCTTGCTGCGCAGCGTCTCGCCCTCGATGTACGGCATCACGTAGTAGAGAAAGCTGTCCGCGGTGCCCGAGTCGAACAGCGGCAGGATGTGGGGATGCTGCAGCGCTGCCGTGGTCTTGATCTCGACCACGAACCGCTCGGCGCCCAGCACGGCGGCGAGCTCGGGCCGCAGCACCTTGAGCGCGACCTTGCGGTCGTGCTTCACGTCCTGGGCCAGGTACACCGTGGCCATGCCGCCCTGGCCGAGCTCGCGCTCGATCTGGTAGCGGTCGGCGAGGCTTGCCCTGAGGCGCTCGATCGTCATGAAGCGATCTCCGCGCTTGAGAGCGCCGAAGGGGCCGCCGTGAGCCGTGCCGGATCGGTCATCGGCGCGCTCTCGCCTGGAG
>CAYONG010000233.1:0-15162 GCA_964405235.1 uncultured bacterium
CAGGATGTTCTCGGGCTTGATGTCGCGGTGGATCACGTGGTGGCGGTGGGCGTAGTCGAGCGCGCTCGCCACTTCGCGGGTGATGCGGACGGCGTCGTCGACCGGCAGCTGCTTCTCGCGAGTGAGCCGGTCGCGCAGCGATTCCCCCTCGACGTACGGCATGACGTAATAGAGAAGGCTGTCCAACTCACCGGAGTCGATGAGGCCGAGGATGTGGGGGTGCTGGAGGTTGGCGGTGACCTTGATCTCTTTCAGAAACCGCTCGGCGCCGATGACGGCGGCGAGCTCGGGACGGAGCACCTTGAGGGCGACCTTGCGGTCGTGCTTGAGATCCTGAGCGAGGTAGACCGTAGCCATCCCGCCCGCTCCGAGCTCGCGCTCGATACGGTAGCGGTCGGCGAGGCTTGCCCTGAGGCGCTCGATCGTCATGAAGCGAAGTCCGAAGCCGAAGGGGCGGCCGCGAGGCCGGGTGAGGTACCCGTCAAGGCACGAACCGATCGAGAGCGACCAAACCGAGTCCCGCCACCCGGCTGAACTCCTTCCGGTTCAACGTGGCGAGCAGGTGTCCCTGGGCCAGGGCCGTGGCCCCGATGAGCAGGTCGTGCGGTCCGATCACCGTGCCCTCCTGGACAAGGTGGGCCCAGAGCTCGGCATGCCGGCGCGCCTCGGCCAGTCCGAAGGGCAGAACCGGCATCAGGTCGAGCAGCGCCTCGACGAAAGAGAAGCGCCTGGCGCGAACCCCCGGATCGGCGGCGCGGTGACAGCCGTGCAGCAGCTCGGCGGCGGTGATGGCGGCAATGGCAACCGGCGCGTCTCCCAGCGATTCGAGGAACGGCTCCAACCGGACGGTTCCCCGCTCGGCGGCCACCAGTACGGAGGTATCGAGGATCACTCCCACGATGGCGCCACCCTTGGCAGCGCATCGCGTCCTGACATGATGTCCGCCGCGAGCCCCGCCGCCTCCTCGGGGTACAGGCGGGGCAGCGTGCGCCAGCGCCGTGCGAGATCGCGCGCGGACAGGCCGTGGGTCGCCGGCGCCTCCCCGCCAGGCGCTGCGAGATACCGGGCCACCGCTTCACGCGCCACCTGTGACTTGGGCACGCCATGGGCCGCGGCCCACCGCGTCAGCAGGCGGGCCAGCCCCGCGGGCAGGCGAAGTGTGAGGTGTGAGTCCTTCATGTGTTACAATGTAGTTCATGTGTGTTGCGCCATCAAGCCGGCCAGCACGCTCGGCACCTGTGATGCAGGGCCGGACAATGATTCATCGGACTCACTTCGGCGCGCTCGCCAGCAGCTTCACGAAGCGGGGATCGTTCCGGAGCGAGGCGAACTCCGGACTGAGGCGGATGGCGCCCGCCTTCCAGAGCGAAGGGAGGGCCACCAGCTCCTTGAGATGGGCGAGGGCCGAATCGGCGTGCCCAGCCATGGCATGCGCTTTCGCGAGCATCGCGAGGTGATCCGGTCCATCCACGTGATCGATCGAGGCGGGCAACATCTCCACCGCGCGCCGCGCCTCCCGCACCGCATCCTCGGGGCGCCCCCGGAGCAGTGCCGCCCGGGCCATCCAGTTGTGCCAATTCGGTTCGGCGGTGTCACGCTGCGCCAACCGGCCGGTGATGGACCAGGCGGCGTCGGCGTAGCCGGTCGCTCCGGCCGCGTCACCCCCGGCACGCGCGAGTGCCGCCTTCATGGTCATCATCGCCGCCGAATCGGACGGCAGGTCGCTCGCGATCGAGCCGGCGAGGAGCCGCACCCGGAGTTCTGGATCGGCCGCCGTCGCGATGAGCAACTGGCGACCGTAGTGATCGCCGTTCAGGAACCAGGACGCGAATCCCTTGCCGAGCGCCGCCTCGCTCCGGTGGATGACCTCCCTGATCCGATCAGGATTGCCGTCCCCGATCCGCGCGGTGGTCCAATCCTGCCAGAGCTGGCTCAGCAGCGGGGCGAGGAGCACAGCCCGCTCGAAGTATTGCTCGGAGGCTCCCGCCGGTTGGATGTAGGTGAGGGTGTTCGCCAGGTCATCGAGGGCGACGGGATTGCGCGGGTCGAGATCCACCTCCCGGCGCATCGTCGCGATCGCCTCGTCCCAGCGCCCGCTGCGGCGCGCCACATACGAATACGGCAGCAGCAGCTTGACGTCGTTGGGCCGCGCCCGGAGCGCCTGGTCCAGCTCGCGCCGCGCGCTCTCATAATCGCGGTGCCCCCAGTACCGGACATAGGCCACCGCCAAGTGGGTTTCGGGAAGATTGGGCGCCAGCGACTGCGCCCGCAGGGCGGCGGCGGTGCCCTGCGCCAGCCGCGCCGCGGTGCGGTCTGAGAAGCTCCAGTAGATGACCATGTAGGCGTACGAGAGCCGCGCCCAGGCGAGGCCGAACGACGGATCGAGCGTCACGGCCTGCTGGAACAGCGCCGCGGCAGGGCGTGCGTCGTAGTCCGAAAGCTCGGCCCGTTGTAGCAGCGCCTCCCCCTGGAGATAGGCGTCGTACGCCGCGGCATTGGTGGTGGGACGCGCACCGGCCATCGCGCTGTCCTGAGGCGTGAGCGCCAGGTTGAGCGCCTGCGACACCTCCCCCGCAATCCGGCTCTGCACCGCGAAGGCATCGGCGGGATCGGCATCGAAAGACTGCTCCCATGCCGTGGTGCCGTCTTCGACTCGAATGAGCTCGGGGCTCACCCGCACTTGCGCCGCCCGACCGGCACCTGCCTCCTGCCACCGGACCCGGCCCGTGAGGAGGTATTGCACTCCCAGTTCCTTCCCGATCTGCTGCGGCGTGCTTTTCGCCCCGCGGTACGCCTCGGAGCTGGTGCGCGCGACGACCCGGAGCCCCGACAGCCCGGTGAGCCGGGTGCGCACCTCGTCCACCAATCCCTCGGCGAAGTAGGCCTGATCCGCCGGGCCCAAATTCTCGAAGGGAACGACCACGAGGCGCGTCGGGCCCGCGGCGGCGGCGGGCCCCGCCTGGCGGCGCCACGCCCAGAGCCCGCCGAGCGCCGCCACCAGGAGTAGCCCGGAGATCACGTACACCGACGTCCGCGAACGGCGTACCGCCCGATGCGGGGCGGTCCCCGCCGGCGTAATCCCGCCGCTCGGCGTCGCCAATTCCTCGAGTCGGTCGAGCAGCAGCTGGGCGCTCTGGGGCCGGTCGGCCGGTTTCTTCTCGAGGCAGCGCATCACGAGGTCGGCGAGGGGCGCCGGCACGGCGGCCCGGTGACGGGTCACCGCATCGGGCGCCTGGGTCACATGGGCGGCGATCACCTGCTGCGGCGTATTCCCGGTGAAGGGGGGCCGCCCGGTGAGCAGCTCGTAGGCGATGACACCCAGCGCGTAGAGGTCGGCTCGATGATCCACATGCGGATCGGCGGTCGCCTGTTCGGGGGCCATATAGGTGGGCGTACCCAGCGCCACACCGACGGTGGTGAGCGACTGCCGCCCCGTCGCCTCGCTCACCGCCTTGGCGACGCCGAAGTCCATCACCAGCGCGTGGCGGCCCGACAGCATGATGTTTTCCGGCTTCACGTCCCGGTGCACCAGGCCACGCGCGTGGGCGTACGCGAGGGCGTCGGCCACCTCGCGGAGGATCCGCACTGCCTCGGCGACCGGGAGCTCCCCGTCGCGGACGAGTTTGGCCCGCAGGGTCTCCCCTTCGACGTAGGGCATCACGTAGAACAGGAAGCCGTCGGCCTCTCCCGAGTCGATCAGGGTCAGGATATGGGGGTGCTGCAGCTGCGCCGCGATGTGGACTTCCCGAAGGAAGCGGTCAGCGCCCAATGAGGCAGCAAGCTCCTGGCGGAGCACCTTGATCGCCACCTTGCGGTCGTGTTTGAGATCCTGCGCCAGGTAGACGGTCGCCATGCCGCCCTGGCCAAGCTCGCGCTCGATGCGGTAGCGGTCGGCCAGGCTTGCCCTGAGGCGCTCGATCGTCATGAAGCGATCTCCGAGCTTGAGGGCGCCGAAGGGGCGGCGGCGAGCCGGGCGACAGCATCGGTCACTGCTTCACCTTTGCGTGGAGTTCCTCGAACCAGTTGTCCACCAGCACAACCTGGTTCGCCGCCGTCGCCACGGAGTCCGCGATGGGGCGCAGCATCACGAACCGCCGGCCGTCCGGCGACACATCGTAGGCGCGGTACGACGGCGCGTGGGCGTAGTCCTGGGCGGCGAAGAGGGCGTGCGGCGCCTCGGCCGCGAACGCCGGCGTCGTCGTCACGGGCACCGCCATCACCTCGCCCGATGCAGCGCGGAAGAAGATCTCCCGCCCGCCGCGGCTCCAGAGCGGTTCATCGCCGCCGGCCGAGGATATCTGCCACCGGCCTTCGTCGGCCTTCGGGAAGGGGCGCACGTAGATCTCGGATCTCCCCGTCTCGTCCGACTGATACGCGATCCACCGGCCGTCCGGCGAAAGCGTCGCCGCCCGCTCGTCGAACTTCGGGGACGCCACGATGGGCGTCAGGGTGGTATCCACCCCCGGTCGGAAGCTCTGGATGTCCCGGCTCGGCAGGGTGGTGCGCACCACCAGCCACCGGCCGTCGTGCGACCAGAGCGCCTCCGCCAGCGACTTGTCGGAACCGAGCAGGCGGTCGGCGGCCCCGCTGCCGTCGGCACGCTTCTGGTTGAGCGACGCGTTGTTGTTCCCCGGGTCGACGATGTACATGACGCTCCGGCCGTCCGGGCTCCAGGTCGGGCGGTACTTGAGAAACTCCTCGAACGTGAGCCGGGAGAGTGGGCCGTGATCCAGCTGCTTGATCCAGATGTCGGACGTCGGTTCGCCTGCGATGGCGACGGCCAGGCGGCGGCCGTCCGGCGAGAGGCTCATCCCGCCGTTGAACGGCCGGTCGAAGGTCCAGCCGGAATCGACGGGCGCGGCGACGCCCGCCCGGGTGACCCAGACCGGTCGAACCGTCTCCTTGATGTCCCGCGGCTCACCGGCGAGATAGACCAGTGTGCCGGCATTCGAGACGTCGTAGTCCACGAGGTACCCGAACTGCGTCGCCACGCCGGTGATCACCGGCACCGCCACCCCGGTCGTCGCCAACTTGTCCTGGTCGAACGGCACCGCGACAAGCGACCCGTCGGCCCGGGCGATGAGGAGGTGCCCCGTGGTGAGGTATCGTGCCCGCAACCCACGCTGGAGAATCCGGTACCTGCCGGTCTTGAAGTCGAGGACCGCGATCTCGGTATCATTGACGCGGGTCGGCCCATACCAGACGGAGAACACCAGGCCCCGGTTGTTGGGAAGCACCGCCGGGCTGAGGTGAGCAAACTCGTGTCGCGTGGTGTCGAGGTTGGTGCGCACGGTCGGGACGCCCCCGGTCACCGGGACACTCACAATGCCCGATCCCCCCCTCCGAAACCCGCCGGCCACGTAGATGACCTCGTCCGGCCCCCACGCCGTACCACTACTACCTCCGTCAGAAACGAGTGAGTCGGCCACCACGGTCGGCAGAGCGTCATCCAGCGCGACCACCTTGAGCGCGCCGGGAGAAGTCACAAAGGCCACGTGTCGCCCGTCCACCGACCACGAGAGGCCCTGCGCACCGTCCGTGCCGGAGAGCGGGCGGGCGTGGAGCTGGTCCCGGTCCCGGATCCAGACCTGCCTCGATCCGCCCGTTCCGCCACCGACGTACGCAATACGGCTGCCGTCGGGACTGATGGCGAGGAGCTGCATCCCAGTGCTCGCGACCGCTTCCGTACCGGTCATCGCGAGCGCGTAGCGACGGACCTGCTCGCCGGCACCGGTCCGGGCCCGGGACCATAGCCACGCCCCGGCGAGGGCCGTGAAGCTCCAGAGCAGCCACCCGGTCAGGGCGAGCCCGGTCCACCGGGGGCCGGCGGCGTGGGCCGAGGCGGCCATCGAGGTCGTCCGCGACGCGTACCCCGGGTCGGTCAGCGCGTCGGCAAACTCCTTCGCGGTGGCGAACCGGTCGGCGGGAAGCTTCTCCAGTGCCTTGGCCACCGCCGCCGAGACGTTGGGCGGCACCGACTTCCGGAGCGCCGTCAGGGGCTGCACCGGTTCGGCGATGATCTTCATGATGATCTGCTGCGCCGATCCGCCGAGGTGCGGCGGCTGACCCGCGAGCATCTCGTACAGCACGCTCGCCAGCGAATAGACGTCGGAGCGGGCGGTGATCTCTTTCTCCGCCGTTGCCTGCTCGGGACTCATGTAGTGCGGTGTGCCGAGCGAGAGGCCCGTCTCGGTCATCCGCCCGCCCGCCGCGGCACTCAGCGCCAGGGCGATCCCGAAGTCGGCCACCATCGGCCGGCCATCGTGCAGCAGGATGTTCTCCGGCTTGATGTCGCGATGGATCACACCGTGGCGGTGCGCGTAGTCGAGCGCGTCGGCCACCTCCGTGGTGATCTTGACCGCCTCCTCGATGCCGAGCTGGGTCTCGCGATTCAGCTTGTCGCGAAGCGTCTCCCCTTCGACATAGGGCATCACGTAGTAGAGGAAGGAATCCGCCATCCCGGAGTCGAACAGGGGAAGGATGTGCGGATGTTGGAGCGCGGCGGTGGTCTTGATCTCGACCACGAAGCGGTCGGCGCCGAGCACGGCGGCGAGCTCTGGCTTGAGGACTTTCACCGCGACCTTGCGGTCGTGTTTGAGATCCTGGGCCAGGTAGACCGTGGCCATGCCGCCCTGGCCCAGCTCGCGCTCGATGCGGTAGCGGTCGGCGAGGCTTGCCCTGAGGCGCTCGAGGATCATCTCGCGGCTCCAGGGAGCGGTGGCGCCGAAGGGGCGGCGGCGAGCCGGTGGGCAACTGTCATGCAGGTCTCACCGGACTGATCCGCGCAGGCGCTCTCGGAGCTCGCTCAACCAGCCATAGACGACATGGAGCGGTCGCCATGCCGCCCTGACCAAGCTGCTTCTCGAACCGCCCGATTGTCCCCGCATCGCCACGAGCAAGGCGCGCGCCTCCCTGACCCGGCCTGAGCGACCTCATCGATAGATGTCCTTCCGGTGCCCGATCTTGAGAATGATGATCACCAGCGTTCTGCCCGCGACGCTGTAGATGATCCGGTACACCCCGACCCGGACGCGGAATACGTCGTCGTAGCCGGTGAGCTTGCGCGATCCCGGGGGATGCGGCTCCTCCCCCAACGCGAGCATCGCCCGGGCCACCCGGCGCCGATCGTCCGCCGGCAGCTTCCGCAGCTGCCGCTCGGCGGTGCGACTGATCTCGAGCCTATGTCGAGCCATCGAGCTTGAGCTCGGCCAACACGTCGGCGAGCGGCCGGGTCGGCTCGTGCCGGATGGCCTTGAGATCCTCGACGTCCTCGAGCTCCTCGAGGCGATCGAGCACGGCTTCCTGGATGAAGTGGTTCATCACGATGCCGCGCGAGCGACACACCTGGTCGAGGACTCGCTTGAGCCGGGCGTCAATGCGGGCACTGATCTGGACGGTGGACATTGGGGCTCGCTATCAAATGGTAGCAGAAACTATACAACGATATTACGGCTCGCGCCAGCGCGGCCATTCCGCCAGCGCCCAGCTCCCGCTCGATGCCATAGCGGTCGGCCAGGGCGGCCTGAAGCGTGTCAACGGGGTCGGTCACAACCAGCCAGTGGGGCGCAGAAAAGCGAAATCTCCCTCGCGGCGCCCATCCGTCAAGGACGCGGCAGCGCGCGCGGGGGGACTGGACGATTCGCCCCGACGGGCACATCTGATAGAGCCATGCGTCAATCGGGGTGGGACCGCAGGAGGTTCCTGCGCGCGGTCGGCACGGCGGCCACCGCGGCGCTCGCGGGCCAGGGCCACGCGTGGGGACGGCAGCGGGCGGCGTTTGGGGGCTGGGCCTGGGTGCACGGTGATGCGGCGGGGACGGCAGGGGAGTGGCGGGACCGCTTCGCCCGGCTGCGGCAGGCCGGAGTGACGGGAGTGCTGGTGTCGGGTGGACCGACGCCCCTGCTCTCCGATGCGGCTCGAGCAGCGGGACTCGCGTTCCACCGCTGGATGTGGATCCTCAATCGCCCCGGCGACGAGTGGGCCAAGACAAACCATCCCGAGTGGTTCGCCGTCAGCCGCAACGGCGACTCGAGTCTCGAGAAGCCGCCCTACGTCGGTTACTACCAATGGGTGTGTCCCACGCGCGCGCCGGTGCGCGAGTATTTGCGCGGCCTGGTGGCCGAGGTCGCCCGCGATCCGCTCGTGGACGGCGTGCATCTCGACTACATCCGTCTTCCCGATGTGATCCTGCCGGTGGGGCTGTGGGCCAAGTACGGCCTGGTGCAGGACCGCGAGCTGGCGCCATTCGATTTCTGCTACTGCGCGGTGTGCCGCGCCGAGTTTCGCTCGCGCCATGGCCTCGATCCGCTCGCGCTCCCCGATCCGCCGCAGGATCAGGCCTGGCGCCGGTTCCGCTGGGACGCGGTGACGGGGGTGGTGCGGGTCCTGGCTGGCGAGATCCGTCAGCAGAAGAAGGTGGTCAGTGCGGCGGTGTTCCCCACGCCCGCGCTGGCGCGGCGGCTGGTGCGGCAGGCCTGGGACACCTGGCCGCTCGACGCCGTGTTCCCGATGCTCTACCACCGCTTCTACGAGGAGCCGGTCGCGTGGATCGGCATGGCCGCGCGCGAAGGGGTTGCGGCACTGGACGGCCGCTTCCCGCTGCACACCGGGCTCTATCTGCCCGATCTCACTCCACCCGAGCTGGCGGCGGCGGTGCAGGCCACGCGCGGGGCGGGAGCCGCGGGATTCTCGCTCTTCGAAATGGGCGGACTGACCGACGCGCATCACGCCGCGCTGCGCGCGGCGCTCGGTCTATAGGCCATGCGTGTCGCATTCGCCCGCGCTTCCGGCGTCCTCGCCCTGCTGCTCGGCTGCCGGGTCCCGGTCCCCGCCCCGTCGCCCGAGCGCGCCGGCGAGCGCGTGGCGCCGCATCCCATCGCGACGGCGCCGCCGCCGCTGCGTACCTACCTGGCGCATCGCGCCCGGGTCGCGCCACGCATCGACGGCGTGCTGAACGATCCGGCCTGGCGGGCCGCGGCGCCCTCCGCGCGCTTCGTGGACATCGAGGGCCCACGCCGGCCCGCGCCGCCGCTCGAGACCCGCGTGCGGCTCGCCTGGGACGATTCCTGTCTCTACATCGGCGCGCAACTCGAAGAGCCCGACTTGTGGGCCACGCTCACCGCGCGCGATGCGGTCATCTTCCAGGACCACGACTTCGAGGTGTTTCTCGACCCCGATGGCGACACGCACGACTACGTGGAGATCGAGGTCAATGCGCGCGGCGCCGTGTGGGATCTGCGGCTCGACAGACCCTACCGCGACGGCGGCCAGGCGCGCACGGCCTGGGACGCAGCCGGGTTGCGGGCGGCAGTTCGTCTCGACGGTACGCTCAACGATCCCTCGGACCGCGACCGCGGCTGGTCGGTGGAGCTGGCCATTCCCTGGGGCGCACTGTCCGTCGCCACGCCGCGGTCCGGGGAGCGCTGGCGAGTGAACTTCTCCCGTGTCGAGTGGGCGCTTGATACGGCCGGCGGCGGCTACCGGAAACGCATCGATCCGCTCACCGGGCGACCGCGACCCGAGTCGAACTGGGTGTGGTCGCCGCAGTACGCCGTGAACATGCATCTGCCCGAGCTGTGGGGCATCGTGCAGTTCGGCGGGAGCGCGGTCTCGCAAGATCGCGATGAGGCACGCGCGCGCTGGGGACTGCGCCGGGTCTATTACGCCCAGCGGGAGTACGGCGCCCGCCACGGACGCCCGGCCAGCCAGCTGGATCGGCTCGGGCTGTCCGACCTGCCGCGCGGCATCAGCCTGCGCGATTCGTCCGACGGATGGATCGGCACCGTCCCGGCTGTGGGCGGAGGGGTCTGGACGATCCGCCCCGACGGCCGCATCCGGAAAGAGCGATGAACGGATCGGGGTGTGACCGGGGCAGGCGCGGCGTTATCCTTGCCCGCTTCCTCGGGCAACGACCCATTCTGGAGCCACACATGATCGTCCACTGGCGCAGCGCGATGCTTCTCCTCACCATCCTGCTCGCCGCTGCCGCGAGGGGCGACGCCCAGGCGCACGCCAGGCCCGCGCGCTACCTGTACGTTTGGGCGGGCACGGGCAACAGCACCACCCCGGGTGTGGACATGATGACCGTGGTCGACGCCAACCCGTCGAGCGCCACCTACGCCTCGGTCCTCGCGGCGCTCACCGTGGACACGAGCGGGCGGATGCCGCACCACACCGAGTTCGTCCTGCCGCCCGCGGGACCGTTGTTCGCCAGCGACTTCACCGGCGACAAATCGTTCCTTGTGGATTTCAGCGCGCCGGAATCGCCGCGGCTGAGCCGGCGGCTGGCGAGCGTGCCGGGCGGCCGGCGGTTGCATTCGTTCGCGCGGCTGGCCAACGGGCACGTCCTGGCCACCATTCAGTTCGGCGACAGTTCCGTCCCCGGCGAGCCGGGCGGGCTCGCCGAGTTCGACGGGCAGGGCAATCTGGTGCGCACCGGCTGGTCGCGGGATTCGACCCGGCCCGGGGCCAGGATCCGCACCTACGCACTCGCCGTGGTCCCGAAAGCCGATCGCATCGTGACCACCAGCTCGCCGATGGACAACGAGAAGACCGCCAACGTCGTCCAGATCTGGCGCTTGTCCGACCTCACGCTGCTCCAGACGCTGTCCGTGCCCGAGGTCGGCGGCGACTCCGCGCACATGTACCCGTTCGAGGCGCTCGCGCTGGATGACGGGACGGTGATGGTGAACAGCTACTACTGCGGGTTCTTTCGCGTCTCGGGTCTCGACGGCCATCCGAGGATCGAGCGGGTCATGACGCTCCCGCTGCCGCGGAGCATCGGGTGTTCGGTGCCGGTGGTCGCCGGTCGTTTCCTGGTGATGCCGATCGCCTACGCGCACCGGTTCGCCACCATCGACATCGCCGACCCCGCGCATCCGAAGGAGGTCGCCTCCTTCCCGACCGACTCCACCTTCTTTCCGCACTGGGCCTCGGCGGATCCGGGGAGCGATCGGCTCGTCTTCACCGATCAGGGCGACGGCGCGCCGATGGTGATGATCGCGCACTTCGACCGGTCGACCGGCCGACTGTCGCTGGATGCGGGCTTCAGGGACTCCGGCGCGACGAAGCCGGGCGTGAGCTACGATCGTGCGAGCTGGCCCAATGGCGTGAAAGGCATGGCGATGCCGCACGGAGCCGTGTTCGTCCCGTAAGGGAGTCCTCCGAGTGGCGGCGCCACTCCAATGGCTTCTTCGATGCCGCTGAGCGGCCACGGCGGCATCGGCTATCGGACGCTACTTCCCGACTTTCGCCTTTAGCTCTTCGAACCAGTTCAGGACCACGACAAGTTGGGAACGGGTGCCGGTCTTCTCGCGCACGAACAGGAACGAACGGTCGTCCGGACTTACCGCATAGTTGTGGTTTCGGTTGTCCATCGCGTATCCGCCGGCCGCGAAGAGCACCCGTTCCGGCGCCACCCGGAACGACGGGCCGGGCGCGACCGCCGCGGCGACGAGGTCGCCCGCGGCGCTGCGGTAGAACAACTCGCGGCCGCTGTGCGACCACACCGGCTCGGAACCACCCTCACGGGACACCTGCCATTTCGCCGTGCCGGCATCGGGGAACGGCCGCACATACACTTCCGAACGCCGGGATTCATCGGACGCGTAGGCGAGCCAGCGCCCGTCGGGCGAAAGCGCCGGCGAGTACTCCTCGAAAGAGGTGGTGGCGAGCGGGAGCGGGCTGGAGTCGAGCCCCGGTCGGATCGCGTAGAGGTCGCGTCCGCCTCCGGAGCCTGCGCGGTAGATCAACCACCGGGCGTCGCGGGACAAGCTCCCTTCGTCCACGGCGCGTGGATCGTCACGCAGGAGCGTCGGCGGTCCACTGCCATCGGCGGGAATACGGTACAGGGCCAGGAGCCCGGACTGGTCGGACACGAAGAGGATCGACCGGCCGTCCGGAGTCCAGGACGGGCGGTAGTTGTAGGTACCCTCATACGCGAGGCGCGTCAGCGTGCCCGCGCCCAGCGCCTTGACCCACAGCTCGGACCGACCCTCGCGGTCCACGGTGATGGCGAGCCGAGTTCCATCCGGCGACAGGTCCAGCTGCGCGAAGTGCCCGCTCCAGGAGGGATCCACAGGCCGCGCGCTCCCGTCCCGCGTCACGCGCACCACTTGCTGCTTCGGGCAGCGCCGTCTGGTAGAGGAGCGTTCCGGTTTTGGAGAGCGCGACGGGGAGCGACCAGGCCGGCCCGGCCCAAACGCCGTCGAACATCGTGGTCGGTCGACCGCCGAGCGTGAGGCGCTTGGGGTCGAACCGCACTGCCTGCACCGACCCGTCGCCCTGGAGGACCACCAGGTGTCCGGTGGGGGCGTAGAGCGCGCGCTGGCCGCGGGTCAGCACGGTGCGCGCGCCGGAGGCGATGTCCAGCGCCGCAATGTCGGCCCCGCCTTTGCGGCGCGCGACGGTCAGCAACACGGTCCGGCCACCCGGGAGAATCTGTGGCGAGATGAAGAACAGTTCGTCGCGCGCCGGGTCCGGCGTGGCGATGAGCTGCGGCTTCCCTCCCTCCACGCGCACCCGCATCAGCGCCTGTGCGGCCCCCACGACGAAGTAGAGCCAGCCATCGTCGCTCCACGCGCCGCCATTCCCCTGGGCGGAATCCGCCACCAGGGTGGTCGCCGCACCGCCGGTGAGCGATACCACGCGCAGCGTCCCCGGGAGCCCGGTGAAGAAGGCCAGGCGTTCCCCGTCGGGCGAGAAGAAGGGCGTGTTACCGGTTTCTCCGTCGGGAACGCGCGTGACCTGGAAGCGGTCCCGGTCCCGCAGCAGCAGCTCCCCGTTCACGCCGTTGTATGCCAGGTGGGCGCCGTCGGGAGAGATGGCGACCCCGGCGGAGTATGTGAGGTCCTGCTCCTCGAGATCCACGACAAAGCGGCTGACGGCCGCCGGCTCGCCGGACCGCGACCAGCCCCATACCGCGAGCCCGCCGAGGGCGAGCGCGAGCGCCGCCCCGACACCGGCCACCCGGCGCCACCGCTCCACGTCTCCCGCCACGGACGCGCGGACGGCCGCCGCGGGGCGCGATGTCGCAGCAGTGCCGGCGGAAAGCGCGAGGGCATCGCCGAACGCGGCTGCCGTGGCAAACCGGTCGGCCGGGAGCTTCTCCAACGCCTGCAGTGCGGCGGCCTCGACGTGTGGCGGGATCGTGTGGCGCTGCGGCAGGAGCGGCCGCGGGGTCTCCGTCACCACTTTGGCGACAATCGCCTGCGCCGTCGGCCCCGTGAACGGCGGCTCCCCCACCAGCATCTCGTACAGCACGCAGCCGAGCGCGTACACGTCCGAGCGCGCCGTGATCTCGCGCTCGCCCATCGCCTGCTCGGGACTCATGTAATGCGGCGTGCCGAGCGACATCCCGGTCTCGGTCATCCGCGTCCCGCCCGCCGCGCTCACCGCCAGGGAAATGCCGAAGTCCGCCACCAGCGCCTGCCCCTCGTGCAGCAGGATGTTCTCGGGCTTGATGTCGCGGTGGATCACGTGGCGGCGGTGGGCGTAGTCGAGCGCGCTGGCGACTTCGCGGGTGATGCGGACGGCGTCGTCCACCGGGAGCTGCTTCTCGCGGGTGAGCCGGTCGCGCAGCGATTCGCCCTCGACGTAGGGCATGACGTAATAGAGGAGGCCGTCCACCTCGCCGGAGTCGATGAGGCCGAGGATGTGGGGGTGCTGGAGGTTGGCGGTGACCTAGATCTCTTTCAGAAACCGCTCGGCACCGATGACGGCGGCGAGCTCGGGGCGCAGCACCTTGAGCGCGACCTTGCGGTCGTGCCGCACGTCGTGCGACAGATAGACCGTGGCCATGCCGCCGGCGCCCAGCTCGCGCTCGATGCGGTAACGGTCGGCCAGGGCGATGGAGAGGCGCGCGACAGCGCTCGAGGGGTCGTTCATGGAAGGGCTAAGATGCGCCCACGGCCCCGGATCAGCGAGCCGGTCACGCGCGGAGCGTCTCGGCTAGATGACCTAGTCAACTCTGGCCGGCGTCAGCACGATGTTGCGGTACTCGATCGGCCCATGATCTCCCTGGAGGAAAATCGGACCCGGGGCCTGCTCATCGCTGTCCAGGGCACCGCCGGTGATTCCGGGGATGGCCTGCTCGCAAATGACGCGCCGTCCGTTGAGCACGACCGTCACCAGCCGGCCCACGAGCGTGATGTCGTAGGATTGCCATTCCCCCGGCTGCCTGGCGGCAATCTCGTTGGGAGTCAGGAACCCATAGATGGAACCCAGGCCCTCTATCGTCGGCTCCACGCCGGGCGTGTCCTCGACTTGCACCTCGTATCGGCCCCGCAGGTAGATGCCGCTGTTGCCGGAGGGCGGGTAGCGGAACTCCACGTGCAGCTTGAAGTCGGTGAAGCTGTCCCGGGTCCTGAGATTGGCGCCGGCCTTGGTGTTGGTGAGCACGTGATCGACCACCTTCCACTCACTGGAGCCGCCGATGGGCTCCCAGCCGGAGAGATCGACTCCATTGAACAGGGTGATGGGACGGGCCCAGCGCGGTGTGGCGCCGCGCCGCAGCGGCGAAGCCCGGCGCGCGTTCCAGGCAAACCGGTTGCCGGTTGGGTCCGTCATCCAGCCCGAAAGCCGGTCGTCTTCCATTGCGGCTTCGAACTGCAGGTCGTTGTCCCCGGGCTCCCACTGGGGAGGAACGGAGAATCGGAGCGTATCTCGAGCGAATTCGATCCTGGAGATGGGCCGGGCGTTGCCGACGCGGCCCACGAACCGCCCGACCAGTATGCGGTCGCCGGACCATTCCACCTCCAGCCAGGACGGGTAGCCGCCGGCCGGCGTGTTGACGGTAATGTCCCATCGTCCGACGAGGGGCGGCTTGACCGGCTGCTGGGCAGCGGCTCGACTCCCGGCGCCAAACCCGAGCAGCGCACACAGGACGATCGCCATCGCAGCGGAACCCAGGTACTCCTCAGCTCGTGCAACGTTGGCATGCGGGGTCACGCGCATTTCCTCCTGTCCGGATGCGAGGTTGAGAGCGAGCGTGGACTGACTCGAGATCGTCTCCATCGGGCTGAACTGCGTCTCCCAGCCGTTGCGCGTCATCGTGCCCCCGGCGGCCGGCTCTCATCGACCACGCGCTGGAACCGCGGCTCGCCGCGCAGCGGATCGAACTGCGGGTACTGCAGCGCCCACCACAGGAGCGCGCCCCGCGGCTCG
>CAYONG010000234.1:0-3088 GCA_964405235.1 uncultured bacterium
GTACCCCACTGCGTGAGGTAGGTGCCGGTGCTGCTGAACTTCTGGATGCGTTCGTTGTTCTGGTCCGCGACGTAGACGTTGCCGGCGGCGTCGGTGGCGACGCCCCAGGGCTCGTCGAACTGCCCGTTGCCGCTGCCCGAGGTGCCCCACTGGGTAAGGTACGTGCCGGTGCTGCTGAACTTCTGGATGCGGTCGTTGCTGTGCTCCGAGACGTAGACGTTGCCGGCCGCGTCCGTGGCCACGCCGAAAGGCCTGTTGAACTGCCCGTTGCCGAAGCCAAAAGTGCCCCACTGGGTGATGAGGTTCCCTAGGCGATCGAACTTCTGAATGCGGTCGTTGCCCTCGTCCGCGACGTAGACGTTGCCGAGCGCGTCGGTGGCCGCGGCTCCGGGAAACGAGAACTGCCCCGCGGCATTGCCGCTGTTGCCCCAGGCCAGGACAAACGTCGGGGTGGTCGGTGCGGTGGCGGCGGCGGCGGTGCCCGGGACCAGGAGCAAGCCCCAGAGGGCGGGAACCGATCTCAAGACGCGGAACATGCGGCCTCTCTCACCGTTCCTCGAGGTGGGCAGCAAGGACCGGCTGGCGGGTCACGGGCGCCCTCGGAGTCGAACCAGGGCATTCCAGGAAGCTCCGACGGCGGCTCCCACCTACCCGTGGCGTCGAATGATACGATCCCAGAACACCGGCATCAAGGTCCTGCTGCTCCTCTATCATGGGCGCGATGGGAAGCAAGGTCGCAACGCAAGGTCGTAGGCTGAGGCTGTGGGGCGTGATGAGCGACAGTCGGAACTCCTGCCCGACGACAATTTAGAACTCCCGTTGGGAGCGCACAGGGGTGGTCGTCTAAGTTCCTCATGAGGGGGGACTTGCATGGTCACCGACGAGCAGGTGAGGCTTCTGATGAATGGAATCCAGAGGGAGAGGTCGCTGGCGGTGGCCGCGGCGAAGGCGGGGATGAGCGAGAAAACCGCTCGCCGGTACCGCGATCTGGGGAAGTTGCCTGGCGAGGTGCGGCCGCGGCATGACTGGCGGACGCGACCGGACCCATTCGAGACGGTGTGGGCCGAAGTCCGCGGTCACCTCGAGCGCGAGCCGAGGCTGGAAGCTCTGACCTTGTTCGAGGCGCTGAAGCGGCAGTACCCGGGGAGGTACGCCGACGGGCAGTTGCGAACGTTGCAGCGGCGCGTGAAGACATGGCGCGCGATCGAGGACGACCCGCCTTGCCGGTACGGAAGCCGCCCAGGAGCCGTTCTGGTCACCTGACGCCCGCACCCTCGCGTACTTCGACCAGAAGTCCCAGAAGCTCATGAAGGTCCCGGCCGCGGGCGGGAGCCCGACCATCGTGTCCGATGCGGTCACCGGCCGGGGCGGCAGTTGGAGCCGCGACGGGACGATCGTGTTCGCCCCTGCCTCGATCGGTCCGCTCATGCGGGTCGCGTCCGTGGGTGGAGATCCGGTCGCGGTGACCGCACTCGACAGCACCCGGCATGAGAGCGCGCACCGCTTCCCATGCTTCCTGTCCGACGGCGAGCACTTCCTGTTCGCGGTCCTCCCGGGCGGCCCGGCCGGCTGGGACACGTACGTGGGATCGTTGCGATCGCACACCGTGAAGCGCCTGCTGAGCGCCCGGTCGGCGGCGGTCTACGCGGAGCCCGGGTATCTGCTGTTCGAACGCGACGGGCGCGTGATGGCCCAGCGCTTCGACACCCGGCGACTCGAACTCCGGGGAGCAGCGACCGCGATCGCCGACGCGCCGGAGCCCTCGGATTTGGATGCAGACCCGGTGGCATCGGCCTCGCGGAACGGCCGGCTGGCGATCCTGCGCAGCGTGCCCGCCGACACGCGCCTGGAGATGCTCGACCACACCGGCACGACCACCGCGCGGTTCGACCTGCCGCCGGGGCCGTGGAAGGTGTCGAGCGTCGCCCCCGACGGACGACGAGCCGCGGTCCTCAACGGCAGTGACATCTGGGTCGTGGATCTGGTGCGCTCGTTGCGATGCGCTTCGCGACCAGCTCGGCCAGCACGCCGACGACGGTGTGGTCTCCGGATGGGAACCGGATCGCCTTCATCTCGAAGCACGACGGCCGCGAGGAGATCCACATCGCGGGCATGGACGGCCGGGCGGACCCGGTGCCGACGACCGACGACGCGTTCAAATACTCGAGTGAATGGTCTCGCGACGGCCGCTACATCGTCCTCACGGCGGTGAACGCCGAGACCGGCTTTGATCTCTGGATCCTTCCCATGAACGGGGATCGCAAGCCGGTGCCCTACCTGAGAGGGACCGCCGATGAAAGGGGCGGCAGGATCTCGCCCGACGGACGTTGGCTGGCCTACTATTCCAATGAGACCGGCCAGTACGAGGTCTACGCCCAGTCGTTCCCCGAGCCGGGGCGCAAGGTCAGGGTGTCGCTCGACGGGGGAGTGTCGCCAAGGTGGGCAGACAGTGGCAGGCAGCTGGAATACAACAGCGGCGGAGCAGTCATCGCGGTCCCGGTGACGGAGGGCGAGGAGTTCCAGCCCGGTTCACCGCGCAAGCTCTACACCGATCCACGCGACGTCACCGGCGGGGCCAGCGTCGGAGACGGGAGCCGTACGCTGGTCAGCATCGCCACGAGCAGGCGCCCGCTGGACATCAGGCTCATCCTCGATTGGACCGCGTTGCTCGGGCGATGAGCGTGGCTCCCGGCATCGCCCGCTGCTCCGGACTCTGGCTGACGGGGTTCGGATTCGCCGCCCCGCGCACAGCGGACGCGCGTCGTGAGCCCCACAGCATCTGAGGTAGAGTGCCCCGATGCCCCTCACCCCCGGTACCCGCCTCGGCCCCTACGAGATCGTTGCCCCGCTCGGCGCGGGTGGCATGGGCGAGGTGTTCCGTGCCAGGGACACGCGCCTGGGTCGCGACGTCGCGGTCAAGGTGCTGCCGCAGCATCTCTCCGCCAATCCCGAGGTGCGCGCGCGGTTCGAGCGCGAGGCGAAGACGGTCTCGAGCCTCAACCACCCGAACATCTGCACGCTGTTCGACGTCGGGCGCGAGGGCGACACCGACTATCTGGTGATGGAGCTGATCGAGGGCGAGACGCTG
>CAYONG010000235.1:0-8339 GCA_964405235.1 uncultured bacterium
GCACGCGCAGCAGCTTCATCTGGAGCAGCGCGCTCGCGTCCCCGATCTCGTCCAGGAACAGGGTCCCCTGGTCGGCCGCCTCGAACAGCCCGGCGCGGTCGGCCACCGCCCCGGTGAAGGCGCCGCGGGCGTGGCCGAACAACTCGCTCTCGATCAGCGTGTCGGGGGTGGCGCCGCAGTTGTGCGCCACGAACGCGCGGGCGCGGCGCGTGCTCAGCACGTGGACCGCGCGCGCCACCAGCTCCTTGCCGCTCCCGGTCTCCCCCAGCACCAGCACCGGCAGGTCGCTCTCCGCCACGCGCGGCAGCGCGGCGCACACCTCACGCCAGGCCGGTGAATCCCCCAGCATCTCCGGCACCGGCAACTCGACCGGCCGGAGTCCTTCTTCCCTGTGACGGCGTTCCACGGCGTCCCCCTCCCTGCATCATCTCCCCTCCACCCATTCGACGCCGCGCTTGCCTGCGACAATTTCGCCCAGGCTCACGACGGTTTCGCCGGCGCTTTGGAGGTCGCGCGCCAGCGCATCGCAATCCCCGGGGGCGCACACCACCAGCATACCGATACCGAGATTCAGTGCTTCGCGCGCGTCATCCTCCGGCACGCCGCCCGCCTCGATCAGCCAGCGGAAGAGCGTGGGCCGTGTCCAGGCCGCGGCGCGCACGCGAGCACGCCGGCCCTCGGGGAGGACCCGCACCAGGTTCCCGGCGATCCCGCCGCCGGTCACGTGCGCGAGCGCATGGACTTTTCCTTGCTCGATCGCGGGCCAGAGGGCCGGCCCGTACCACCTGTGCGGGGCGAGCAGCGCCGTACCGACGGTCTCGCCAGCGCCACCCGGGAGTGGATCGCAGAGCGAGAGCCCCGACTGCGCAAGCACTCTGCGCGCGAGCGAGAATCCATTGGTGTGGAGGCCGGCGGAGCCGAGCCCCAGCACCCGGTCCCCGAGCGCCACCTTGCTCCCGTCCATCAAGTGCCGCTCATCCACAACACCCAGCATGCAGCCCGCCACGTCAACCACGCCCGTGACGTAGGTGTCGGGCATCTCGGCGGTCTCGCCTCCCAGCAGCGAGGCTCCGACTTCGCGGCAGGCGCGGCTCATCCCCGCAACTGCCGCCTGCACCACCTCGGGATCGAGCCGCGCCTGGGCGATGTAGTCGAGGAACGCGAGCGGTCTCGCGCCGTGCACCAACAGGTCGTCGGCGCAGTGGAAGACCAGGTCCGCCGCCGCGTCTCCGACGCGCCCGGCGGCGAGCGCAAGGTGCAGCTTTGTGCCGACACCGTCCATGGTGGCCGCGAGCAGCACCCCGCCACCGCCCGGCCACGCGGTGACGCCCGCGAACCCGCCCGGGATGTTCCGCACGCCGGCGCCCCAGGTGGCACGCGCGGCCTCGCCCAGGGCCCGCTTCATCGCGTCAGCACGCGCGATGTCGACACCGGCGTCGCGGTAGCGCATCACGCCTGCGCCTTGCGTGGCCGCACGCGCAGTGTGCGCAGCTCTTCGCTGCTCGGGCTTGGGATGAGGGAGAACTCGCCGAGCCCCTCGAGGCGCAGGAGACAGCCCACCACGTCGGCGTCGAACTGGGTGCCGGCCCCCTGTTCGAGCTCGCGCAGCGCGGATTCCACGGAGAGCGCTTTCCGATAGGGACGGTCCGAGGTCATGGCGTCGAACGCGTCGGACACGTTCAGGATGCGCGCGCCGATCGGGACGTCCCCGGTCATGAGCCCGAACGGATAGCCGCGCCCGTCGGGCCGCTCGTGGTGGCTGCGCACGATCTCGGCCGCCCGGCGTAGCGCCCGCACCCGCTTGACGATCGCCGCCCCTGCCGCCGGGTGCCCGCGCAGCGTGCGTTGCTCCTCGTGCGATAGCGAGCCGGGCTTCTGGAGGATGTGCTGGTGGTGGGGCCCGATCTTCCCCAGATCGTGCACCAGCGCCGCGTATTCGATCTCGTCCACCGCGCGCTCGCCGAGCTTGAGCCCGCGCGCGAGGCGGATCGCATACTGAGAGACGCGCACCGAGTGCTGGCGGGTGTACGGGTCCACCTCCTCGAGCACCTCGGAGAGCGCACGCACGAAGTCCTTCAAGTCGGTACGGATCTCGACGTAGAGCTTGAACGAGTGCCGGGCGACCAGGAACGGGATGGCGAACAGGACCAGGCCGATCGGCCCCGCGCCCAGGTACACGACCGCCACCAGCGTGCCGAGCGCGATGAACGAGAGGTGGTGCATCATCCCGTCCAAGAAGATGCGCTGCCACTGCCGCCAGATGCTGGGGCCGGTCGTGAGCCCGACCACGGTCGAGACAAAAATCGAGTTGCAGAGGAAGTACACGCCGCCGCAAGCGAGCAGGGCCAGGATGTCGCGCGCGGCGTCGAGCTGCCCGACGCGGCCGCCGGCCACACTGAACGCCCAGCCGGCCGCGAAGGCCGTGAGGCCGAAGATGGCCATGTTGTGGACCACCTTGACCAGGGGCTTGCGCAGCACCAGCGCCTGGGCGATGAACGTGGCGATGACGTTGAACCACGCGGTGTACACCGGCCCGAGGATCAGCAGGCAGGCGAGGTCCAGGACCGCCCCGACTGACACGTAGCCGCCGCCGGGGAGCGGCACCGCGGTCGCCTCGCTCAGAACCATTAGGAGGAGCACGACCACGGCGGCCGTGGGGTCGACCGGACCGGCCTGCGGCGTGTACCACGCGAACGCGGCGATCGACGCGGCGAGGACGGCCGCGTAGTAAGCCCGAAAGGTCATCGGATGTCGCGGGGCGAGAGGTTCGTTCACGAGGTCCTGTCGCCGGGGACGGCGGGTCACTTGACTGTCAGAGACGATAAAGACCGACACCCAGATTGGAGCCTGATCCCTGTCACATCACATCAACGGCTTGGATGCGTTACCAGCCAGCCTTACCGAAGAAGTTGATGATCTCGATGAGAAGGAAATCCATGTTGGCCCCACCTCCTTGGACTCGGATTTTGTAGAGGTACGTCGACTGCGGGTGGGTCCGCTTCGCATCATTCGCTGGGATGGCTCGCTCCGCTTCCTCCTAGGTGGATGTCGGTCTCAAAACGTATTCGGTGGGCACCCGCGTGGGTAAACCACCGACGATGCGGTTCAGGGCGGCGAGGCTGGCGAGCACCACCGCCTGCTGGACGTCCTGCTCGACCGCGCAGCTGCCGACCAGGACCTTTTCCTGCCGATGGGCGAGCAGCGAGAGCGCGACCAGCGCCATGCGCCTGTGACCCATCCGCACGAACTCGACCTCGGGCAGTCCGAACGCCACCTCACCGTCGAGGAACTCCTGCACGGCGGCGATGGTGGCCTGCGCGATCAGACGGTGCGCGCCGTCGCGCGTGCTCCAGCCGGAGGCGCCGCCCATGCGGGCCAGCCCCTTCCAGCGCAGCTCGACCTGCGCCTGGGTGCGCGGACCCGAGACGAACAGGTTGACGCTCCCGAACCGGATGCGCTCGGCACCCGCGCTTTCGAACTCCGGCTCGATCGACGGGCGCGCGGTGCGCGCGGCGGCAGGCGCCGGCGCCCCGGCCGGTGTGAAGACCGGGGCATCGGCCGATGTAAAGAACGGCGTCGCGGTGGCCGGATCGGTGGCGGGCTCACCCTTGGTGAAGGCGACCGAGACCACGCGGTAGTCGATGCTCCGGTTGAAGCGGGTCAGGAGCACGGTCTGGACGTCGCGCACGATCTGCTTCGCCGGGCGCTTCGAACAGGTGAGGACGTGGACCTCGCGGATCTCGTCCCCTTCGATCTGGAGACTGACCCCCTCGACGTCGCGCAGGCCGCGGATCGCGGATTCGGCCTGGGCCGTCCATGAGGACTGCTTCGTATCCAGGGTCAGAGGCCGGTCCCTCCCTTCAAGTCCAGAGGCGAACCGCGGAAGACTAGCACACCGCTCGCAGACCCGGCCACGAGAGACCGAAACACTGTAGGAGAGCCACGATGGGACCACCGCCCGCCGGCCCCGTCCCCCTGGGCCCGGCGCCCCTGTTCAGAACAGCGGTTCGAGCCGGAATGAGACCATGCGATGGAGGACGGCGACTCGCTCGATGATCTCTTGAGGGGTGGTCTCGACCAGGCGCCGGGGGCTGAACGACTCGATCGCGAGCGACGCCATCGCCGCCCCGCAGGCCAACCCCTGCCTTAGCGCGTCGCCGTCATGCGACTCGCGGCGGGCGAGCCAGCCCAGGAACCCGCCGGCGAACGAGTCGCCGGCGCCGGTCGGATCGCGCAGCACGGGGAGCGGGAATGCGGGCGTGATGAACATCTCCTCGCGCGAACGGTAGAGCGCCCCGTGCTCGCCCTTCTTGATGATGACGGCGCGGCCGCCCTGCTCGATCAAGCGGTCGGCGGCGGCGGCCAGTTGGGTCTCGCCCGACAGGGCGCGCGCCTCCTCCTCGTTGAGCAGGGCGACATCCACCCGCCGGAGCACCTCGACCACCCGCTCGGGCTTGCGCGCGATCCAATAGTTCATGGTGTCCGACAGCACCAGCCGAGGCCGCTTCATCTGGTCCAGGACCTCGAGCTGCAGGTCCGGGTCGATATTGGCGAGGAACACGAACGGGCACTCGCGGTGGCTCGCCTCCAGCCGCGGATGGAAGGTCGAGAACACATTGAGCTGGGTCTCGAGCGTATGGGCGTGTCCCAGCTCGGCCATGTACTCGCCCTTCCACCGGAAGGTGCGGCCCGCCGCAGTCTCGAGCCCGCGCAGGTCGACGCCCCGGGATTCGAACAGGTCGCGGTGCTCACGCGGGAAATCCTCGCCCACCACCGCCACCATCCGCACCGGCGCGAAGTGGCTGGCCGAGAGCGAGAAGTAGGACGCCGAGCCGCCCAGCGCCTCCTCGGCCTCCCCGTACGGCGTGCGCACCGAGTCGAGCGCGACAGAACCGACCACCAGGATCTCTTGATGGGGCATCACACCTCCACCTCGGCGGTCCGCTCCATGCGCTCCGGGGCCGAGACCCCCATCAGCGAGAGGCCGTTGGCGATCACCTGGCGCGCGGCCTCCGCCAGCATCAAGCGCGCCCGCGACCGCTCGAGGTCGTCCGTCACCACGCGGCAGGCATGGTAGAAACGGTGGAAATCGGCGGCGGTCTCCATGAGAAAGGTCGGGATGCGATGCGGCTCGCGCGCGGCCGCCGCCCCGCGCACCACCTCGGGGTAGGTCGAGAGCTTGCGGATCAGCGTCGCGGCCTCGGCAATGGCGAGCTCCCCGGCGGGGAACTGGACTCCGGTGGCCGGGGTCAGCCCCTTCTCGGCCGCAAACCGAAGGAGCGAGGCGATGCGCGCGTGGGCGTACTGCACGTAGTACGCCGGGTTCTCGTCGTTCTGCTGCCGCGCCAGGTCGAGGTCGAAGTCCAGGTGCGCGCTGGTCGAACGCATGAGGAAGAAGAACTTGGCGCAGTCCGCGCCGATGTCGTCCATCAGGTCGCGCAGCGTGACGAACTCGCCCGCCCGCTTGCTCATCTTGACCGGCTGCCCGCCCGACAGGAGGTTTACCTGTTGCACGATGATGACCTCGAGGAAACCGCCCTCGAAACCCAGGGCGCCGAGCGCCGCCTGCATGCGCGCCACGTGGCCGTGATGATCCGGGCCCCAGAGATCGATCGCGCGCCGAAACCCACGCGCGTGCTTGTCGCGGTGATAGGCGATGTCGGGCAGCAGGTAGGTGGGCACACCGTTCCCGCGCACCAGCACGCGGTCCTTCTCGTCGCCGAACTTCGACGTGCGCAGCCAGGTCGCCTCGCCGCGCTCCGGGCCCAACTCGCGCCCGCCCTCCCCGGACCCGCCCGCTTCCCGCCCGCCCGTCTCCAGCCCGCTCGTTTCCAGATCGGCGTTCTCGGCGCCCCCCTCCGGCACCGTCGCGCGGTAGACGACGCCGCGCGCCTCGAGCGCCCGGAGCGTCTCACCCACCGCGCCCGCCTCGTGCAGTGTGGATTCGCGGAACCAGCGCGCGAACTCCGCGCCGTACGCCGATAGATCCTCCCGTTGTGATGTGATCATGCGCTCCAGCGCCCGGTCCCGGAACCAGGCGGTCCCGCCCTCCCGCGCCAGCGCGGCGCGCGCCTCGGCCTCGGGCAGGGCCGCCGCGATGTCGCGCAGGTACTCACCCTGATAACCGTCGGCGGGGAACTCACGCGGTGTCCCGATGCGCTCGGCGAACCGGGTGGCCACCGATTCCCCCAGCAGCTCCACCTGGCGACCGGCGTCGTTGATGTAGAACTCGCCCTCCGACCGATGCCCGGTCGCCTCGAGCAGCCGGACCAGCGTCGAGCCGACCGCGGCGGCGCGGGCGTTGACCACGTTGAGCGGGCCGGTGGGGTTGGCGCTCACGTACTCGACCAGGATCGGCTCGGGAGCGCCGAGCGCCGAGCGGCCGAAGGCACCGCCCTCGGACAGGATGCGCGCGGGGAGCCCGCCGAGGAACGCGGGCGCATAGCGGAAGTTCAGAAATCCAGGCCCTGCCACATCGACCGACGCGAACACCGAGGGATCGCGAGGGAAGGCGGCGGCCAGCGCCTCGCCGATCGCCCGCGGCGGACGCTTGGCCTCGCGGGCGAGCCCCAGCGCGAGGTTGGTCGTCCAGTCTCCGTGGGCGGGATCACGTGGCACCGCCAATTCGATGCGCGCGAGATTCCCGGGCGTGTGAAGGCCGATCGCGCTCAGCGCTTCGGCCAGACCCTCAGTGAGCGTCGCCCAGATCAAGGTCCACCTTGCGCGCATCTCCCCAGAGCCGTTCGAGCAGGTAGTACTCGCGGGTCTTCTCGTGGAACACGTGCACGACGATCTCCACGTAGTCGAGCAGCACCCAGCGCCGGCCTGCGAGCCCCTCGACGTGCCACGGGGACGCGCCCAGCTCGTGGAGCATTTCCTCCACCGCCTCGGCGATCGCCTTGACCTGCACTTCGCTCGCGCCCGAGCAGATGAGGAAGTAGTCCGCCACGCCGGCCAGGCTGCGCAGGTCGAGCGCCACCGGGTCGTGCGCCTTCTTGCCCACCGCAGCCGCCGCGGCGGCACGCAGGAGCTTGAGCGCAGAGTTGCGCGCGGGCGCGCGCTTTCGGGCGGTCATGGCGGGGCGCGTTCCTTTGGAGGGTACGCTTCGGGACGGGCGGGTCAGTGGTCGCGGCGGACGGCGTAATCGATGGCCCGGTCCAGGGCCTGGCGGGCAGCGCCGTCGCCTTCCGAGGCGAGCAACCGCCGCGCGGCGTCGGCATGTGCGAGGGCGCGCGAGCGCGCGTACTCGAATCCCCCGCAACGCTCGACCAGCATCTTGAGCTGACCCCACTCGCGGGCCGTCCGGCGCTTGCGCAGCGCGAGACGCCTGAGGCGCCGGCGATCGGCGTCCCCGGCCTGCCGCAGGGCGGCGATCAGCGGCAACGTCACCTTGCCGTCCGCCAGATCGGAGCCGACCGGCTTGCCGGTGACCTCAGGATCCGCAAGGTAGTCGAATAGATCGTCGACGATCTGGAAGGCCAGTCCCAGCGACTCGCCGAACCGCCGGTAGCGCCGACGCCGGCGCAGGTCCGTCCCGCCTCCGTTCAGCCCGGCGCCGATCTCGGTCGCGGCGCCGATGAGCGACCCGGTCTTGGCGCGGATCAACTCCTCATACTGCGCCTCGGTGACATCGAGGTCGTGGGCGTACTGGAACTCGAGCGCCTCCCCGCACGACATCTCGGTCACCACGCGGGCGAGGATCCCCATCGGGGTATCGAGCTTGTGGGTGACCAGCGTCGCCATCGCCTGCGCATAGAGGTAGTCGCCCATGATGATGGCCATCTCGTCGGTCCACAGCCCGTTGACCGTCGGGAGGCCTCGGCGCAGCCCGCTCCTGTCCACCGAGTCGTCGTGGATGAGCGCCGCCGCGTGGACCATCTCGACCACGGTCGCGCACAACACCGCTTCGCGGCCCAGGTTGCCGCGCAGCCGCGCGGTGAGCAGGAGCAACGTGGGACGAAACTTCTTCCCCCGGGTCGCCAGAACGTGGCCACCGACCTGGTTCAAGATCGGGATCGGGGTACGGAAGAGTTCCCGGAGATGGGCTTGCACCCGTTCCAGCTCGCGCCGCACCGGCTTCTGGACCGCGGACATCAGCATGATGGGATTCACGCGGGGCGGGAAGGAGAGGCCCCTACTCCTTTGCGGGCCGCAGAATACGGGCGTGCGACGAAGGGTGTCAAGCGTGCGGGCGCTCGCCCAGCCGTTTCGGAAGTCGTCGCCCCGGACTATGGCCAAATAGTTGCGGGAACGCGCCGGAGCCCGTTTTGGGGAGGCGCTGCGGAGTGACGCTAGTTTCGCAGCGCCCTGGCGAGGGGCCCGACGATGCTCGTGCACGC